>JALGVQ010000203.1:0-4664 GCA_025774615.1 bacterium | reverse complement strand
GAAGAATATCCAGTCGGTGAACACCACATAGGTGATCACGTCCTCGAACGTTCCCCAGAACAGCAGGAGCGCAATAGCCCAGACCGACTGGACGAGGATGGCGTTGACCGGAGTTCTGAACCGGGGATGCACTTCGGCCAGCTTCTTGAAGAAGATCCCGTCTGAGGCCATGGCGTGGTAGATGCGAGGCGCCGAGAGGGTGTAGATGCCGGCTGTGCCGAACACCGAGATGGCGATCATGATGGCGATCAGGGTCCCGCCGAACGGGATGATCGTGCTTATGGCGTCGGCCGCTACACTGTCCGAGGCGATGATCGACTCGACCGGTAGAAGGAAGAAATAGGCCAGGTTGGCAAGCAGGTAGACGACGGTGACCACGATCGCGCCGATGATCATGGCCCGAGGTACGGTCCGGCGGGCGTCGATCGCTTCCCCTGCCACGAAACTGGCATGCTGCCACCCACCATAAGACCAGAGCACACCAATGAGCGCGACACCGAGAGCTGTGATCATGCTTTCCGGACGTTCGATACTTGTGGAGATCGAGGAGATAGCGCCCATCGTCCCGGCCTTCCCCCAGATCAGGCCCACAAGAATGAGGCCGGAGATCCCGAGCAGCTTGAGGCCGGTGAATACATTGGAGAACACCTCGGCGGCTTTGACCCGCACGATGTTGACGATCGTCACGACCACGATCGCCAGGATGGCGACTGTGGTGATCCCGGTCTGTCCCATGGGGAAGATGAAAGCGAGGTACCGGGCGAACGCGATGGTGAGGGCCGCGATAGCTCCCGAGGTGATCACCAGCAGATATGCCCAGCCGTAGAGGAATCCGAAGACCTCTCCGTACCCTTCCTTCAGGTAGGTGTACACACCACCGGCCTGGGGGAACATCGAGCCCAGTTCAGCGAAGGTGAGTGCGCCGGTAAGTGTGATGAGCCCCCCGATCGCCCAGATGGTAAGCGCCAGAAGGGGAGAGGGAAGCTGTGAAACGATCTGGGAGGGGGTGAGGAATATCCCCGATCCGATGCACGAACCGATAGCCACCATGGTGAGGCCGTAGAGGGTGAGTTCTTTCCGTAACCCGGTCATGCCATCACCCTCATGTTCCGGCGTCTGCGGATGTCAGGTGATCGATCAGCAGCTGCGACCAGGTCTCGAACTGTTCCCGATCTTCGATGAGACGATCGAGGGTCACGAATTCGAGTTCCCCGATCCCTTTTGTCCCCTTCACCGAAACGGCAGGTTCACTCAGGTCGAGCTGCCAGACGATGCCGAAGTGGACCCGGCCGACATCGTTGGAGTCATCATTGATGAAGCAGGTGAGTTCCGGTTCCCGGAGGATCTTCGCGTCGACACTGATCTCTTCGTCAATTTCACGCCAGGCGGCATCCCGGATGAACTCGATGTTGAAGCCGGGATCGGTCTGGAAGAGAGAGAACTGGCTCCGGTCCCCCACATTGACGTGCCCGCCCACCCCTATTGAATAGAGCTCCTTGAGGCGCTGCTCATCTGTCTTCGGAGTGCGGCGATACCTCAGTATCCGGTCACCTGACCGCACGAGAACATAGACGACGAGCTGCTTGCGGGTGTAGTCGGTCTCAGCTTCAGAGCGGGGTACGATCTCGATATTTCCGAGGATACGCTGCCAGAGTGAGTCGTCGGTGAAAACACTCGCTTCTCCGATACCGTCAGGGAGCAGGTCACGACTGAAACAGAGGAGTTGTTCATCCATGGGGGAGGTCCGCTCGCCTTTCCTGTCCGGTACTCGATGCATTCTCAGGTTGCAGATAGTATACGACTGAATCACGAACGGCTATCTGATAGGATGGAACGGCGCGGCTACACTGACCGTACTGAATAAGTACTGCAACCGCAGCAGGATCCCGGGCGTCTGAATGGTACCAGGCATGGCCGGCTCCAGGGCGGTATCGAACCTGACGGAACCCGCATCGAAAGGCAGCCCGTGGGCAGTATTCTCCAGGATATCCGGTTCGGTATCAGGATGCTGGTGCGGACCCCGCTCTTCACCATCGCCTCGGTGCTCTGCCTGGGACTGGGTATCGGAGCGGTCACCTCTCTCTTCCCCTTCTTCTATGAATTCCTGATCGATCCCTTGCCGTACGATAAATCGAAGGAACTGGTTGCTGTCTACCAGACGATGGAGGAGCAGGGTTTCTTCAATCTTGGCGGGAGTTACCCCGATTTCATCGAATGGCGTGAAGAGAATCATTCCTTCAGTGATATCTGTGCGGCTGACTGGAACCGAGACACTTTGACCGGTGTGGGAGAGCCGGTACAGCTGGTAAGTTATGCGGTCTCGGCGGAGTACTTCGACGTATTCCGCTTCCAGCCGCAGCTGGGACGGGGAATCACCCGCGAGGATGAAGAGCCGGGTGCTCCTCTGGTGGCTGTTCTCAGCAACCAGCTCTGGCGGAGTCGCTTCAATGGCGATGCCGGAGTGCTGGGTACATCGATACTGCTCAACGGCAGGCCGTATTCGGTGGTCGGTATCATGCCGGAACAATTCATCGATCCCGGTGACGTCTCCCTCTGGACCGGTCTGCAACAGGGTGAGGGCATGGTTCGGGGCATGTTCGCGTTCGGTCTCGATGTGGTGGCGAGACTGAAGCCGGGCGTTACGATGGAAGACGCCCAGCGTGAGATGGACGGACTGGCAGTCAGACTCGATGAAGAGTATCCACTCGAGTACCCGGTAGGTGTCTACCTGAAATCCCTCCGACTCGATCTGACTGAGGACTATCAGGAACCGGTCACGATCTTCCTCGGGGTGGTAATATTCGTTCTGCTGCTGGCCTGCGCGAATGTGGCGAACCTGTTGCTTGCGCGTGCAGCGGCACGGGAGCGGGAGATAGCGGTTCGTGTCTCACTCGGGGCAGGTCGCGGCAGGGTGATGCGCCAGCTGCTCACCGAGAGTGTGATGCTTGCTCTGATCGGAGGTGCGCTGGGGATGGTGCTGGGCAGTATCGGGCGGGACGCGATCGTGCGATTCATCCCCGAAGAGATACCCCGTTACCTCGAATTCGCCCTGAACCTGCCGGTCCTTCTTATCCTTGTAGCGGTGACTGCTTTCTGCGGGATCCTCTTCGGGATGGCACCTGCCATGTCGACGGCGAGGGGGAATATCCACCAGGTGCTCGTCGAGGGTAGTGGTCGTGGTTCAGGCAGCAGTCGACTCAACAGCTTCAGGTCGTTCCTGGTGGTGTTCGAGATCTGCCTGGCGGTGGTTGTGTTGACCGGTGCCGGTCTCATGATGAAGGGATTCCTGAGCCTGTACGACATCGACCCCGGATTCGATCCTGACAGGAAGATCACACTCCGTCTGGACCTTCCTGCACTCGAGTATGCGAATCAGGGCCAGCAGTATACTTTCTGGGAGAAGACCCTTGAACGGATAGAAGCGATCCCCGGGGTTGTCGGTGCCTCGCTCAATTCCCATCTCCCGATGAGCCAGTCCAACACCAGGTATCGGATCTCTGTCGATGGGTTCGATCCTCCACCTGAGGAGCAGGGTTGGGTGGCGAACCATCGGGTCGTCTCGGATGATTTTTTCTCTGAAATGGATATCCCACTCCTGAGAGGCAGGATCTTCGGGGATCAGGATCAGTCGAACTCCCAGCGGGTCATGATCATCAATCAGCAGCTGGCAGAAGCATTCTGGCCTGATGAAGAACCACTCGGCAGGCGCATCGCGTTAGATTCCGATCCCGCGCCGGAGGACTGGTATGAGATTGTCGGAGTGGTAGGTGATGTCCGCCAATCGGGTCTGAATCGACCGATCTACTGGTCTGTCTATCAACCGATGGCCCAGGCGGTGGGTCGAAGGAACTACCTGGTCATCAATACGGTCTCCGATCCCCTGGAGATGGCAGCGCCGGTGCGCAATGCCGTCTGGTCGATAGATGCCGACCTCCCCATCTCTGAGATCCTCACAATGAGGATGCTGATGAGACGCAGTAACTGGGAGGAACCTCTCTACACGCTCATGTTCGGGATATTCTCGGTCATCGCGCTACTGCTCGCATCGGTCGGCGTCTATGGAGTCATTGCCTACTCGGTGACCCAGCGGACACGGGAGTTCGGGATACGCATGGCTCTCGGCGCCGATGGTGGGACGGTCCAGAGACTGGTGGTGGGGAAGGGGGTCCTGCTCGGCGGGATCGGACTCATCATCGGCCTCGTCGCGGCCTACTTTTTGATGAGTTTCATGGAGAGCATGCTATATGGCGTTCGAAGTGATGATGTACTGATCTATGCCATCACAGCACTGCTCATGTCGATCGTTGCGCTGGCGGCAAGCTGGCTTCCGGCTCGTCGGGCAGCCCGGGTCGACCCGGTTGAGTCATTACGGGTGGAATGATCCCGATACCTGTGGAAATCGGATACCACCCGGGCTTGACGAGGATGATTGTTCCCAATAGTGTGTCTCTGCCAATACGAATGGCGTCCCTCCTGCTTGCACCCTTTCAACCGATGCCTCCCTTCACCCTGCCCCCGCCCGGGCGAACGTGGCCTATCATTCAAGACGGTTCGCGAACAGCCCTCTCCACCGACTTCTCCAGGATCACTGGGAGTCGTTTCTTGGTGTGTACGAAGAGCAGTTTCAGCACACCTTCGGTGCCCTGCGGTCGGTCTCTGAACGG
>JALGVQ010000202.1 GCA_025774615.1 bacterium | reverse complement strand
CAGAATGAGATACCCTAATACTCTGATTCGCATGGCATGCTCCCGAACAGCAAGACCCAGTTTGAACTGTTGAGTTGTTTTAGTCTAACACCTCAGACAATCGAGAATCAAATCCTGGCACCCAGCATCAGTAATACCGCTATTAATGAGGTCAGCTTGCCCACACTAGCAGGAATTGGGCAGTATATCTTGTAAGAATTACCTATAAACTGTTCCACTATTCAGATAAATGAATAAAGAACCGGGGAAATCCATGTTCAGCTACATCCGCTATTCTTCTTCTCCCTGATCCCGGAAGAGGTCGAGGAAGCGATCTTCGTACAGCGAGTAGAGACCCCATCTATCCAGCTCATCTTTAAGTTGAGGGGCTTTCTCGCGGTTTCCCGCAACATCCTGGAAGAGCTGTTCGATAAGGCGCATCACATAAACATCCTGGAAGAGCTGTTCGATAAGGCGCATCACATAATTGGGGACCTCTTCCTCCTCGACCGTCTCCCCCAGTTCCTCGACCTCCTCCCCCTCTTCACCCTCCTTGGAGGTGAACGCCGATCGCATCCGCTCTTCGATCTGTGCCATCATTTCATCCATCTGCTTCACCGGCGCGTCGAATCCGGAGAGATCGACACTGACTCCCAGCAGGGTACTGAGCATCTTGACGAGGGCCCTCGATCCCCGTGGATTGGGCAGGCTGAGAGCGTATTGCGGCAGAGTGGCCAGCAGGCAGGCCGATTCGACCCCGCGTGATCCTGCGACTCCGAGCAGCAGACCGTTCAACCCGCTGATGATCCCCTGTTTGAGGATCTCCGCGCCATGAGGGACCAGGGAGTCACGTAGGCCCGCGTCAGTCGCCACGCCCAGAACCCTGGTTTCCTCTGTGTAGCTCATCGGAATGGCAAACGCAGCACAGGTATATATCCGCTTCACCTTATAGTTCTCGGCAACATCCACGATGAGGTTTGCCAGTGAGAGGGCCGCCGGGCCTGAAACCTGCGCCTCACTGAGGAAGAAGATCAGATCGGGAGAAGTGGAGAGAGAGAAACTGTTGGCCGGCACCTCCGGCATGTTGGCGATCCCGTTCTCGATGACGATTGCATCCGGAGTGAAATGGTCGCTCATGTCGATTTCGCCGAATTCCGAGGTCACCAGCTCCCGACGGAGGTAATCGACCGCCCCGATACCCACGTTGCCCATGCCCGGCCAACCGGCCAGCAGAATCGGATCCTCTGTGTTGATATCTCTGTGAAGACGTACTCTCATCGCTCCCTCTGTTCCTCTCGTATGATTGTCGGCAGCCCTGCCCGTCTGAGTCGCCGGTCGAGGGCTGTTACGGTAACACCGAGCACATCATCCAGTTCACCGGCGACGGACGCAGATCTGGTGTCCAGGTCCAGAAGCCGTTCCCGATGTGTCGCGGTCGGTCCCTCAAGTGTTCCCTGGCGGACCGCACTGCCGGAAAAATCACTCATGATCCTGTTCGCGCCGGTTCGAACCGTGCTCCTGCTGATCCGGGATATCTCGTTCAGCACTGATTCCAGTTCCGCGAGATCTATAGAGAGCTCTTCAGGAGCTGAAGCAGAATTTCGCGCCGCTGAAAGGGACGCGCGCACCTGGGTCAGCAAACCCCGGACGCTCACTTCAATCTCGAGCGCATCACGATACAGAGTATCTACCTCGAGCAGGAATGACCAGCGCTGCCCGCGTTGCCGTTCCGTGAGCGTATCCATCGGATCGGGGAGCACCTCGACTTCACCTCTGACGGATATCTCCCCCGCTGTCAGACGTACAGAATAATTGCCCGGTAATACGTGGGGGCCCCTCGATGCCAGTTGCTCGCGCTGCCAGACAGTCAGGTTCGACAGCTGCCGCCCACCTGATCGTGCACGATTCCCTCCTGCATTCGCGGCCGAGAGAGGATCGAGACGCAGGTCCCAGACGACACGCTGCATACCCTTGCCGCCACCGCCTGCCAGATGCCTGACCACTCTGCCCGAGGAGTCGAGCACTTCGATCGAGACCGGATCTTCGAAATCCTCACCGATCCAGTAGTTGATGATCGCTCCATCAGGCGGCTGGTCGGCCGCGTATGCGCCCTGCCCGCGATAGCTCGTTGTTTTACGTTTCTGCCACTCTGTCGCCCGCCTGATGGAAAACAGGTGGAGTGGTGATGCCGCGATCCCGGCGTTCATCTCCACAAGGGGCGTCAGGTCATCGATAACCCAGATACTCCGTCCGTGAGTACCGATGATCAGGTCGTTCTCCCGAGGATGGATCAGCAGATCATCCACCGGTACGGTGGGCAGGTTGTTCCTGAATCTGATCCAGTTCTCCCCCCGATCGAGAGAGAGGAACACTCCCTGTTCGGTACCGATCAGGAGCAGATCGGGATTCCGGGGGTGTTCCCTGATGACATTCACCGAACCCTCGCGCGGTAATCCGGTGATAATCGAATGCCAGGTCTGCCCCATGTCATCCGTCACGAAGGCGAAGGGGCGAAAGTCTCCATCCCGATGAGCGTCGAACGTCACATACGCCCGCTCCTCGATGGCATATGATGCCTCAACGCGGCTGACGTAGGTACCGTCAGGTACGCCGGATATCCGGGAGGTGACATTCGACCAGGAGGCTCCACCGTCACGGCTCACCTGGACATTGCCGTCATCGGTACCGATCCACAGCAATCCTTTTGTGAGTGGAGATTCCGATATCGAGGTGATCTCCCCGTACGAATTCGTTCCGTCGTGACGGGAGAGTGTCTCGCCATCTGTCAACCTGCCCATGATCTCGAGTTGATCGCGATCGAGCGCGCGACTCAGATCATCCGTCATACTCCAGCTGTCGCCACCGTTTTCGGAGATGAAGAGACGATTTCCCCCGAGGTAGATCGTATTGTGGTCATGCGGAGAAATGGCGATCGGTGCGCACCAGTCGAAACGATAGCGTTCTCCCTCTGGCGGCAGGGGTCGTATCCCCAGAGTGCTCCCGGTTTCAGGGTCAATTCTGAAGATGTTTCCACCCTGTGAGTCGAGATAGACACGGCGGTGGTCCACTGGATCAGGCTGGACATACATTCCGTCACTGAACCCGATCTGGTCCCAGTCATCGTTGATGATCCCGATGAACCGGCGGGTGCGGGACGGTCCCATCCAGGAGTGGTTGTCCTGCAGACCTCCGTAGATCCTGTAGGGATCCTGCATATCCGCCCCGATCGCGTAGAACTGACCGATGGCGAAGTTGTTGATCCGTGTCCAGGTCACACCGCGGTCCCAGCTGATATACAGTCCGGCATCAGTTCCGAGCAGGATATGCGCAGTATCTGCCGGATTGATCCAGAGCGCGTGATGATCGCCATGCACACCTATGTCATAGGTGGGTGCCGACGGCAGTGTCCGGAACGACTCGCCACCGTTCTCCGATACCTGGGACGAAGTGCCCAGGATGTACACCCGATTGGAATCGACAGGATCGATGTAGATGTGACTGTAATACATCGGGCGGGGATTCAGTCCATTGACCCGCTTCCACGACTCCCCCCCATCCTCACTGCGATAGGTTCCACCTTCTGTCCGGTGTTCGATCGTCGCGTTCAGGATATTCGGGTCGGTCATCGAGATCGCCAGTCCGATCCGGCCCTTCTCCCCATCGGGGATCCCGTTGGTGAGTTCCTGCCAGTTCCTCCCACCATCAGTCGTCCGGTAGATCCCGCTTCCGGGGCCTCCTCCGATGAATCCCCAGGTCCTGCGACGCCGCTGATAGGTCGCGGCATAGAGGACATCGGGGTCTGAGGGGTCCATCACCAGATCGACTGCCCCGGTATCCTCATCGATATGGAGAACCTTACTCCAGCTCGCTCCGCCATCAGTCGACTTGAACACACCCCGTTGCGGGTTCGCCTTCCACAGGTTCCCCAGGGCAGCGACATACACGATATCCGGATCACGGGGATGCACACGGATACGTCCGATGTGACGTGTCTCGCTGAGACCGAGATGGATCCAACCATCGCCTCCATCGACAGATTTCCAGACCCCATTCCCGTAGAGCGTGCTCTGACGGTTATTGGGACCACCGGTCCCGACATAGATGATTTCAGGATCTGAGGGGGCGAGAGCGATATCCCCGACCGAACTGTTCGGCAGGTCATCCCAGAGCGGTCTCCAGGTCGTACCGCTGTTCACCGACTTCCAGACCCCACCACTCGCCGCTCCCACATAGATGGTCGATGACCTCCCGGGAACCGCCTCGACATCATGTACCCTGCCCCCGGTAACAGCCGGACCTGTTTCACGGAATGCCAGCGCCCGCAGATCTCCCGCCACGACCGGACCGGTCTGTTGACCGGCAAGGGAAACAGGGTGACACATCAGTACGATCAACAGAATGGTCGGGATGATCCGTCCGCGGTGGATACAGGGTGGATTCATGTCATCCTCATGTTCAGGTCGCATGCGTCCTGTCGATTCCGGTGCGGCAACTGCAGAAAGCGGCTGGAAGGAATCGGGACATCACTATGAGTGGAATATGATTGAACGGGAATTACCTGCCGAATGCAAAACCTGAATCGAAATCGTATTCAAATCAGTCGGTCACCTGTGTTCGTTCCATAGCGCCAGCAGGAAGGCCGCGGGAATCGTCACCGGTGCGCTCCATTTGAACACCTTCCAGATTGCATCAAGGAGTGTCACGCCCTCTGACTGCAATGCCGCGGGATTCGGAATCGGAAAGAACCGCTCGACAACAACGAGTTCGATATCGGTCATCGGGATGAGCTGATACTCCCCATCTATAAAAGAATAAAGGGTATCACCGATTACCCTGGCGGCATGCTGAGCTGGCTCCAAATCGAATTCGACCTCTTCACCATCCTTCATCACCGCCGAGATAATCATATCGAGTCCTGAATAGCGCAATCGATCAGGTTGGAGCTGTTTACTGATAGATACGCCGCATCCGGATACCAGCAACAGCCCGGGCAGCAGGATCAGCAGGAAGCGTCGATTGGTTTTCACTGTCTTCACCGAGTCATACCTCCAGGTTTTCACTGTCTTCACCGAGTCATACCTCCATCGACCCGACAATGCTCTCTTTTATATCACTCCATCGCTATAACGCAGACCGAACACTGGCTGTGACAGAAAGAGTATGGATAAAGAAAAAACGGATGCAGGCAATTGGCCCACATCCGCTTCGAAATGGCGGGAGCGACGAGATTTGAACTCGCGACCTCCGGCGTGACAGGCCGGCGTTCTAACCAGCTGAACTACGCCCCCGTAAGCCTTATAGGAAACGTCGTATCGGCCGGTCAGTCAACGATAATTCGATGGTACCTGACGGTTACTGTTTCTTTTCGGCCAGAGTGAATTGAACGGGATACGCCAGCCTGACCTTGATCGGTATGCCCCTCTGTTTCGCCGGCCTGAACTTCCACTGCAGTATCGCTCCTATGGCCGCCTCGTTGAAGATATCCGGAGGAATCGCAGTGACAACACGCGCCTCGATAACATTCCCCTCCTCATCTACAACGATCACGAGGATCACTTTCCCTTCCAGGCTGTCTTCCATTGCTGCCTTCGGGTACGGGGGCGCCACCATCGTGACGACTTCCGGTGGTTCTTCCCAGGCGAGGAAGATAGGTGACCCGATGGATTCATCTGATGTGACTGGCTCCGGTGGTGGTGGCGGAGGTGGTATTTCCGCTTCCAGAACGGTGAGC
>JALGVQ010000201.1 GCA_025774615.1 bacterium | reverse complement strand
ATTATTCCTTTCCGTAATCGCCAATCCTGTTCAACCATATGTGCTATCCGATACGCGATTGACTCCTGAATTGGTTCACCCTCATCCTTGAGTAGGAAGTGCTCAATCGCAACTAGGATGTCTACCAACGTGTATATGGGATCATCAGTTAGGGCGGCTCTTGAGTACAGCTCCATTGAAGCAATCAATGAATCTTGATAGTCAGTTCGCTTATCTTCTGAGAGAAGTCGGCTCCAATCCAATAGACCACCTTTCTGGAGGGCATTAAGAGCCTCATTATCTAATGAAATCATCATTGGCCCTGACTGACGAAGCCGGCTTGCAGATCCTTTCCATTGCTCATCTCTAACTTGAAAGTACTCCTCTGTATCGAGTGGTCGCCTGTCACGTGTACTCCAGTAGGTTGCCATTTGTGGGAATAGGATTCCGGGTGAGAAGAGCCGCATCACAGCAATTGCTTGTTCCGCCCGTTCATATGCGACTTCCGCAGCGCGTGCCACTTCAGCCTCAATAATTGATACGGCTGCGCAATATCCCTGGTACTTCTTTCGCTGCTTTTCAACATACTTAATTATCAGCCGTTGATTTTTCTCATCATTTTCGCCATCCAAATTCTGCATTGTGTCTATAAACTCTCGACTGATAGTCTGAAGTGTACACTTACCGATCTGTAATGATCTTTCGATGGCGATTCCATATATGGGCACCCAGATCTCATGTGAGCTGACACTGGCGTCTAGTTGGTTCTGAATGCTATCGATAATGCTGTACTCAACCTCCTTCTTGAACCGGGACTCCACCCAATCTGCTACCCAGCCTCTCATCGTTGCCTCAGCAGCAACATCCTGTAGCCTCAGTTCCTCAAGCATTCTCCTGCAGAACTTCCTGAATCGGCGGTATGCATCTTCTTCAAATCCATACTCCTCGGTACCAACTTTGAAATAGCGTGCGACTTCATCCCCAGCGGCATCCACGGCACCGGGGATCTTTAGATCCTTGATAGCATTTCCTTCCAAATGTGCAGACACATGGATATCGGGACTGAAACCACTCTTCTCAGAGTCGGTGCGAGCCTGAATCGGGCCCACTTGGGTAATCAATTCCTCACCCAACTCTATGAAGCGCTCCCTCGCCTTGGGGTGGATTTCGAGTTTCATATGGGAATCACCTCTTGTTATTCGCATTGCCTTCATATAGAGGAACGACTAATAGCCTTAACTGTCAGAGTAACCTGCGGGTGTGACGAGGGGCTTTAAGTAACGTCTAGACCTGACATACTTCACTCGCAGGACAGGAATGAATTGTGCAGGTATAGATGGTGCCGGGGGCGGGAGTCGAACCCGCACACCCCAGGTGGGGATGCACGCTTCCGCTCTGTATAAATGTCACTGCCTTCCGTCGCCCTCCTTGATCCACTCATGCAGCCAGGTCTCAAACTCGGCAGGGGTGACCCTGTAACGCGCGAAGTTCCCCTCATGCAAACCCAGGATTTCTTCCTCTGCCGCTTCGCGAAACTTCTCCCTGTCCGAGGGATCTAGATATTCCTCCGCGAAGGACGCAATCCTTGTGGATGCGAACTTCCGGCCAAGAGCACCACGTACGATCTTGCTGACAACTTCGCGAATCTGGACTCCGTACTTCAGCTTGAAGGGATCGGGCTCGCCCAGTGACTGCCTGACCGCCACATGCTTCTTCGCCGAACGCTCGTACGCCCAGATGAAGACGTCCTTTAATAGATCGATCTCGTTGCGTTCGTAGATTCCAAGGACGGCGTCGGTGTAGAGGCTCCGTGGCACATCGGTGAACGACAAGGGTGACAGGTTCTCTCTGATGAGCGGGATGTTCGCTGCGATCCGGGACACACGCTTGTTCACGTCATCAAACGGCTGAAGGTAAGGAAGTTGGACCATGATGAAGAATGCTTGTTCGAATGGGTTGCTGATCAAGGCCGCGTACCGCAACGCCGTGTCGAAACACTCCTCGATGAGCTGCGGGACTTCCAGGGGATGGAATGTCGACCCCTCAATCGCGACCGCTATGTGTCGCAGCCTGCCGACAGCCTCAGGATCAGACAGAAGGTTATTGGCAAGCATGGCGTGCAGGTTCAGGATGGTATAGCGATTGAATCCGATGCCCTCGGCCCCGCTGACGAGGAATTCGATAGCATCCTTGTGGTTCAGGATCATCTGAGTCTCAATCCGTTCCTTACCTTCGGCCTCCTCTCCGAATTCGATCAGCCGTCTTGTATCGAGCAGAGAATACGTGTTCCCCTCCAGGCGGCTCGAGTTCCAGGAGAGGTCTATCAGGAGCCGGTTCAGGAGCTGTCGTGCGTAGGTGCCTCCCGGTAGCGGGGATGAATGTATCCGGCCGATTCCGGCAAGATGATTTCGCTCCTCGTCGGATAGATACGCACTACTGCCGGGCCGGTATGAGTCGAGGAAGCTCCGGTTGTAGCCGACCGGGTCACGGTCTGCCAGAGGTCTACGGAGATACTCCCTTATCCACGCACCGCGTGCAGACAGAGGAATCGGTATATCCTCGATCGGTGTCTGCTCGCTTGCCTCATCTTCTTCCTTCTGCGGCCGTTCGGTTGGCCCGATGCTGTATCTTGTCCCTCGGCCCGCTCCCTCCTTACGGAGGCGTCCCTCCATCACGAGGCGTTTCAGGCGATACTGCAGGGTTCTCAGAGGCAGTCTGATCGACAGGGCGTCAGCGATTTCTCGAGCTGATACCTTCCCAACCTTGCTGGCCACCACTTCCTCGATGTTCCGCAGTTCATCTTCCGGGATGTGCCTTGGCAAACTGTAATCCCTCCTTCGTGATAGCAATCAATGCGCAACTATAACGCTTTTATGCGCAACAATCAATCGAAATCCCAGTTATTATTGCGCATTTCGTCGATTCATGCGCGATTGTGTTTGTCACGCAACTATGATCCAGCGCCAGTTCTACGTTTTCGGATTAGGAGCTTATTTATTACCACTGGGGCTATTAGGAGCCAGTAAGAGCTATTTGGACCCCGATCCAGGCCTCAACTTCGACCTTCACAATTTGAGTTACTTCCGGTTACAATCCCGGCATCATGATTAATAAGACTATCAAACAGTATAAGATAATCGAGAAGATCGGTGAGGGCGGGATGGGGGAGGTGTGGCTTGCTGAAGATACAACGCTCGGCAGGAAAGTCGCCCTCAAGTTCCTGCCGTCTGGTATCGATCCCTCCGATGAAGAGCAAGGCCGGTTCCTTCGAGAAGCCCAGGCAGCCTCAGCTCTTGATCATCCGAACATCTGCACGATCTACGAGGCTGGAGACACCGATGATGGTCGAGCCTTCATCGCCATGGCCTTCTGTGATGATGAGACCGTCAAAGAAAAGATCTCCAGGGGACCTCTGGAACTCGATGAAGCTATTGATATAGCGATCCAGATAGGCCAGGGACTCGCAAGGGCTCACAAAGAGGGCATCGTTCACCGGGATATCAAGCCTGCCAATACGATCCTCACTACGAATGGTACTGTAAAGATCGTGGACTTTGGTCTGGCAAAGCTCTCCGGGGCTACTCAGCTCACCATGACTGGTTCTTCAGTGGGCACAGCGGCTTACATGTCACCAGAACAAGTGCGTGGAGATGAGGTAGATCACAGGGCCGATATCTGGTCGCTCGGTGTGATGCTGTATGAAATGGTGGCCGGACAGCTGCCATTCCAGGGTGACAATGAGACAGCACTGATGTACTCGGTGCTGAATAAGGACCCTGAACCAGTAGAGAAGTATCGAGACGATGTAACGATAGACATCACTGCCAGCCTCAAACACGCGCTACAGAAGAACCCTGCCGATCGTTATCAGTCAGTAGAAGAATTCAGAATCGATCTGCAACGGGTGCTGGCTCCAGAGGCTCCGGCCGATGCTTCGATCTCCTCAACAAGGCCGGTGCAGGAAGTCAGGCACAATCTCCCTGTCCAGCTCACCAGTTTCGTCGGGCGAGAACACGAAATGGCCGAGCTGAATGAACTCATATCCCATAATCGTCTTGTTACACTGACCGGAAGCGGTGGATGCGGCAAGACAAGGCTTTCACTCCAGATAGCCGCCGACCTGGTTGAAGATTACCCGGATGGTGTCTGGTTCGTTGAATTTGCACCAATTGCCGATCCGCGACTGGTTCCTGATGTCGTAGCGAGAGTCCTGCAAGTACAGGAGGAACCGGATACTCCACCATTGCAGACACTTTCAACCAATCTCAAGGACAAGCGTATTCTGCTTCTTCTTGACAACTGTGAGCACCTCGCCGAAGCATGTTCGGAACTGACCCATGAACTTCTCCAGTCATCCCCTGAATCACAGATTCTGGTAACAAGCAGAGAAAGCCTCAATACTCCAGGTGAGGTCACCTGGACGGTACCCTCTCTTTCCCTGCCGGACCTGGAAAATATCCTCGAGGCTTGGGAACTGGATCGTTTTGAAGCGGTTCAGCTCTTCATCGACCGAGCCACAGCGATACAATCAACGTTCAGGATCTCCCCACAGAATGCTACGGCAATCGCCGAGATCTGTCACACATTGGATGGTATCCCACTGGCCATTGAACTGGCCGCAGCCCGAATCAAGCTCTTGAGCCCTGCTGATATCCTGGAGCGTCTGGAAGATCGCTTTCAACTTCTGACCGGCGGCATGAGAACCGGACTCG
>JALGVQ010000033.1 GCA_025774615.1 bacterium | reverse complement strand
CATGGCGCCACTGAACGCGCCACCCGCGGTGATACCCAGGATCATGCCGGCCGGGAAGATACCGATGGAAAGAATCAGGCCGTAGAGTACGGCGATGGCACCGATCGCGGCTGAAATCTTGCCGATCAGACAGGTTGTGCAACTGTTCATGCTTTTACTCCATGTTCAGTATAACCGGGTGACAAAGAGCCCACATCTTCCCCTCGCGCACTGCACACTGACTCTGTATCGTATCACAGTATCCAGACACTTTGTAACACAGAATTCAGACACTGCCTGTCAGGGCTGATCACTGGAACGTCGAACCGCCGGTCAGGCACCGGGAATGAGGATCATGGACAACATCACGACAGACCCCTTCAATACCTTCGAAACCCTTCATCTCAGTGACGGCTCAAGCGGCGGTTTCTTCAGTCTGCCCCGCCTGGAGGAAGCAGGAGTCGGACCGGTCTCCCGGCTCCCGATCAGTCTGCGGATCGTCCTCGAATCGGTTCTCCGGAACACCGATGGTGAGCAGATCACCACTGATGATGTCCGGAATCTGGCATCGTGGAATGCCTCCGATCCGACACCGGTCGAGATCCCGTTCACCATCGCCCGGGTCGTGATGCAGGACTTCACCGGTGTGCCGGCGGTAGTGGATCTCGCGGCCATGCGGTCGGCCATGGAACGGGCCGGACGCTCTCCTGAACTGATCAACCCGCTCTGTCCGGTGAACATGGTGGTCGACCATTCAGTGCAGGTCGACGCCTTTGGATCTCCCGATGCCCTGAACATCAACACCGGGTTCGAATTCCAGCGGAACAGTGAACGGTACAAACTGCTGAAATGGGGAAAGCAGGCCTTTGACAACTTCGACGTGGTACCTCCGTCGATCGGGATCGTCCACCAGGTGAATCTCGAGTACCTCGCCCGGGGCGTCTTCTCGAAGGAAACCGATGCCGGTGTGATCTTCTACCCCGATACTCTGGTCGGCACCGATTCGCACACCACCATGATCAACGGGATCGGCGTCGTCGGGTGGGGAGTCGGCGGGATCGAAGCAGAAGCCGCCCTCCTGGGACAGCCGATCACCTTCCTGACTCCCGAAGTCATCGGCTTCAGGATGACCGGGGACCTCAACGAGGGTGTGACGGCGACCGATCTGGTCCTGACGGTCGTCGAGCAGCTCCGCAATGCCGGTGTGGTTGGCAAGTTCATCGAATTCTTCGGAAAGGGCGTGGAGGCGCTCCCTCTGCCCGATCGCGCCACGATCGCCAACATGTGTCCTGAATACGGCGCCACGATGGGTTTCTTCCCGGTGGATGAAGAAACGCTCAATTATTATCGCATGACCGGCAGGAGTGAGGAACAGATCGACCTGGTCCGTTCCTGGTTCACCGCCCAGGGTATGTTCGGCATTCCGCAGGAGGGGGAGATCGATTACTCCGATGTCCTGGAACTCGACCTCTCAACGATCGAACCGTGCGTTGCCGGACCGCGACTGCCGCAGGCCCGTATCCCGCTGGGAGAGTTGAAGGACTCCTTCGAACAGGGCCTCACAACATCGGTGAAGGATGGCGGATTCGGCAGTCCGGGAGCCGCATCGGAAGGGGAGGGTGACCTGCAGGATGGCGATGTTGTGATCGCCGCGATCACATCGTGTACCAACACCTCGAACCCGATGGTCATGCTCGCTGCGGGCCTGGTGGCGAAAAAGGCAGTTGAGAGGGGATTGAGCGTCCCGGCCCACGTGAAGACTTCCCTGGCGCCCGGAAGTCGCGTCGTCTCCGATTACCTCGAGAAGGCGGGGCTTCTTTCCAGCCTCGAGGCGATCGGATTCCACATCGTCGGATACGGCTGCACGACCTGTATCGGGAACAGCGGACCCCTTCCCGAAGAGGTCGGCAGAGCGATCATCGACCGGAACCTGATCTGCGCAAGCGTTCTCAGCGGCAATCGCAATTTCGAGGCGCGTGTCCATCCTGACGTACGCTCGAGTTACCTGGCATCACCTCCCCTGGTGGTTGCCTTTGCCCTCGCCGGAACGGTGACGTGCGATCTCACCTCGGAACCTGTCGGGACCGGCAGCGACGGGGATCCGGTATTCCTCAAGGATATCTGGCCGACCCGGGCAGAGATCGTCGAGATCCTTGAGAAGAGCATGAGCCCTGATGCGTTCAGGGAGAAGTACGCCGATATCGACGCTCAGGCGACGGAGTGGAATGATCTGGTGGCTCCCTCCGGAACCAGTTACGAATGGGATCCAGAGAGCACCTATATCCAGGAACCACCCTATTTCATGGGTGATTTCGACCCACATCAGGCTCCGCCGGTAACCGACATCGAAGGAGCCAGGGCACTTCTAATGCTGGGTGACAATATTACTACAGACCACATTTCACCTGCCGGAGCCTTTGCTGCTGATACTCCCGCCGGCCGGTATCTCATCGAGCGGGGTGTGGAACCGCGGGAGTTCAATTCCTATGGCTCACGACGCGGTAATCACCAGGTGATGATCAGGGGTACCTTTGCCAATAATCGCGTGAAGAACCTGATGGTGGCTCCCCGGGAGGGTGGTTTCACGAAACATGGGCCAGATGATGCCGAGATGACGGTCTTTGAAGCCTCGACACGCTACCAGGAAGAGGGAGTTCCGCTGGTCGTCATGGCCGGGATCAACTACGGGACCGGCTCGAGCCGGGACTGGGCCGCTAAGGGTACCAAACTTCTTGGTGTGCGCGCGGTGGTGGCCCGTTCCTTCGAACGGATACACCGAAGCAATCTCGCCGGTATGGGAGTGCTCCCCCTGCAGTTCAGACAGGGGGAGAGTCTGGAAACACTGGGGCTTGATGGCACCGAGACCTTCGACGTCAAGGGACTGGCTGAGAACCTGCGGGTCGCGGGCCAGATCGAGCTCGGGTGGACGAAGAGGGATGGAACGGTTGGAACGACACTGCTCGATATCCGGCTCGATACTCCCTTCGAGGTCGACGTGTATCGTCACGGCGGCATCCTTGATTTCGTCCTCAGACGACTGATCAGCGAAGCGGAATAGTGACATGATCGATTCCAGTCAGCGCCGGACTTCCATGATGGTCGATGTGGGAGGTGTGTTCATCGGCGGTGAGGCGCCGATCGTCGTGCAGTCGATGACGAATACGCCGACCGCCGATATCGAGGCGACCGTAGGGCAGATCATGCTGCTGGCCGAGGCGGGGAGTGAACTCGTCCGGGTCACAGTCGACACGCGGGAAGCCGCGGCCGCGATACCTGTGATCGCCGGACGTATCCTGCAGGAGGGCGTGCAGGTCCCGCTCGCGGGTGACTTCCATTACAACGGGCACCAGCTCCTGGAGGAGTTTCCGGAGTGTGCCCGGGAACTCGCAAAGTACCGGATCAATCCGGGGAACGTCGGGAGTGGTGACCACCGGGAGGAGCACTTCAGGTCGATCATCGAACAGGCGGTCGCGTTCGACAAGCCGGTACGGATCGGAGCGAACTGGGGCTCGGTGGACCGGTCGATGCTCACACGCCTGATGGATGAGAATGCCTCTACGGGGGGGGCGAACGACTCCTCTGCCATCATGAGGGAAGCGCTCATCAGGAGCGTGCTCGATTCGGCGCGACTTGCCGAGGAGGTGGGGCTCGGTCACGATCGGATCATCATCTCGTGCAAGACCTCCGATGTGCAGGAACTGATCAGTGTGAACCGGGAACTCGCGGCGCGGTGTGACTACCCGATCCACCTCGGTCTCACCGAGGCCGGCATGGCCGAACGGGGGATCGTTGGATCCACCGCCGCCATGGCGGTGCTGCTGCAGGAAGGGATCGGGGATACCATCCGGGTGAGTATCACGCCCTCGGTGGAGGATGATCGTGCCCGTGAGGTGCTGGTGGCCCGACAGATTCTGCAGAGCATGGGGTTGCGGTTGTTCGCGCCCCAGGTCACCTCCTGTCCCGGCTGCGGCCGCACCGACAGTACCCTCTTCCAGGAACTGGCTGCCGAGGTGGCTGCATACCTTGCGGAGAGGATGCCGCTATGGAGAGAACAGTATGAAGGTGTTGAGGCGATGATGGTCGCGGTGATGGGGTGTGTGGTGAACGGACCCGGCGAGAGCCGTCATGCCGATATCGGGATCAGTCTCCCCGGATCAGGAGAGGAACCGAGCGCACCGGTATACATAGATGGAAAACTTCATAACATATTAAAGGGTAATAATATACTGGTAGAATTTCAAGTGATACTGGAAGAGTATGTCGACCGGCGATTCGGCTCAGACGGTGGAGTCGCATGAGACCGGCATACCGCCGGATATCACTTCTGATCTCACCCTTTCTCTTCCTGACGATACTCTGCATCAGCTCCCTCATGGCCTGCGCAGGCCACCCCGGGATCGACAGGACCGATGTCACTGCCGGCGATACACCACTCACGGTGCGGGTCCTCAGCTACAACATCCATCATGGTGAGGGTGTTGATGGCGTATTCGATCTGGAACGGCTTGCCCGAGTCATCATGGCCGTTGATCCTGACCTGGTTGCCCTCCAGGAGGTGGATCGCGCGACGACCCGTTCGAGCGGGGTGGATCAGGCCGCCGAGCTGGGAAGGCTTACCGGTCTCTATGCTGTCTTCGGAAAGGCGATGGACTATGCGGGAGGCGGTTACGGTGAGGCGATCCTCTCACGGTGGCCCTTTCTCAGGGTGGACGATCACCTCCTCCCCGCCAGTGAGGATCATGAACCGAGGGCAGCCCTGAAGGTCACGGTCGAGATCGGGGGGAGCGGCAGGGAGATTGTCTTCATCGGTACCCATCTCGACCATACGCGTGACCCGGCTGACCGGAAGGCGCAGGTCTTGAGGATCAACGAGTTATTCCTGCCAGAGACCCGTCTGCCGATGATACTCGCGGGGGATCTGAATGCTCTTCCGGAGAGTGAACCGATGGGTATCCTGCTCCGTGAGTGGGCCGACGCCGCGGTCGGGAATCCCGAGCCGACGATCCCTTCTGATGATCCGGCTCGCAGGATAGACTATGTGCTCTACCGCCCCGCCGGGGTATGGCGCGTGGTCGAGGTCCGGGTACTCGATGAGGAGATCGCGTCTGACCATCGTCCTCTGCTGGCGGTGCTTGAACTGAAGGATGATCGATGAACGTCATGGATGCCATCCGGGAGCGGTGGTGATGGTCAGGAAGATCGTATCGGGCGGTCAGACCGGCGTCGATCGGGCTGCTCTCGATGTTGCGCTCGAGTTGAACATCCCCTGTGGCGGATGGTGCCCGAAAGGGCGGATCGCTGAGGACGGAGTGATCCCCGACCGGTATCCACTGGTTGAATCACCTGCATCAGCCTATGAGGAGCGCACGGAGTGGAACGTCCGGGATTCGGACGGCACACTCATCCTGGCCATGTTCCCGCCGACAGGCGGCACAGCGTATACCCTCTACCTCATCGAGCAGTATGGCCGACCGTTCATCGCGGTCGATCTCGATCGTGTGGCAGGTGATGAGAAGAGGTTCATTGCGGAAGCGGAACGGATCGCGGCCTGGGTCGCGGTCAAGGGAATAGAAGTGCTGAATGTAGCCGGGCCGCGGGAGAGCAAACAGCCCGGCATCACCGAACTGGCGACCGGACTGCTCCGCAGGATGATTACTGCTGTTCCAGAGCCTTGACCTTGTTCAGGCGCCGGACGTGCCGGTCCTCACCGCTGAAGCTGGCGAAGAGGAACGCTTTCACCAGTTCGGTTGCAAGCGCCGAACCGACGATCCGTCCTCCGAGACAGAGTACATTCATGTCGTCGTGATCAACACCCTGGGCCGCGGAGTAGGAATCGTGACAGACTGAGGCCCGGATACCGTTCATCTTGTTTGCAGCGATCGCTCCCCCGACTCCACTGCCGCAGATCAGGATACCTCGATCTGCTTCCTCTGACTGGATCGCCTTGCCGAGCACCTCTGCCATGTCGGGATAGTCGACCGGTACATCGGGGTTGTCGGTTCCGAGATTGATGATCTCGTGCCCGAGATCCGCGACGACCTTCGCGATGGTTGGCTTCAGTGCGAACCCGGCGTGGTCACAGGCGATAGCTATGCGCATCAGATCATCCCTCCAGAAGCTTTTTAACGCGTTCCACGATGGCTTCGGTGGAGAAGCCGAGTCTGGTTGATAGTACCTCCCAGGGTGCCGAGGCCCCGAAGCGGTCGATCCCGTGGACATTGGCGGGAGAGCCGACCCACCGTTCCCATCCCGACGTGCTCCCCGCTTCGATCGCTATCGGTACGCTCCCGGACGGAAGCACTTCCTCCTGGTATTCTGTGCTCTGCTGCCGGAAGAGCTCCCAGGAGGGCAGGCTGACGACCCGGGTACCGATCCCTTCTGATTCAAGTATGGCCTTCGCCTCGAGCGCAAGGTGCACCTCTGCGCCGGTCGCGACCAGAGCGACCTGTCTGCTCCCCATCGTCCTGCTCAGCACGTACCCGCCTCGTTCGACATCAGTGGTACGATCGGGATCGAGGATCGGCAGGTCCTGCCTGCTGAGCAGGATCGCCGTCGGGCCATCTGTCCTCTCCATGGCGATCTGCCAGGCCCGGACGGTCTCATTGGCGTCAGCCGGTCGTAATACCAGCAGACCGGGAATGAGTCTGAGACTCATGGTCTGTTCCACCGGCTGGTGTGTCGGGCCGTCCTCGCCGACGGCAATGGAGTCGTGCGTGAAGACGTAGACGACCGGCAGTTTCATCAGTGCCGCCAGGCGGATGCTCGGACGCATGTAATCACTGAAGACCAGGAAGGTCGCGGCGAAGGGTCTCAATCCTCCGTGGAGCGCGATCCCGTTGCAGATGGCGCCCATCCCGTGTTCCCGAACACCGAAGCGCAGATATCGTCCACCCGGTGTCTCATATGACTGATCAGGTTCTCCCTCGATCGCGGTCTTGTTCGAAGGCGCGAGGTCAGCTGAACCTCCCACAAGATTCTCACAGACCGGGGCCAGGGCGTTGATCACCTTACCTGACGCGCTTCTGGTGGCGATTGCTTTGCTTCCGGCATCGAACACGGGTAGATGCTCCTGCCACCTGATGGGGAGTTCACCGGAGAGTTCCCGGGTCAGCAGTTCGGCTTTCTCCGGATAGCCTTCAGCGTACCGCGCCAGAAGGCTCTGCCATGTATCCTGTGCTTCCCTGCCGTGCTCGATCCCATCCATGTGCCGGCTGACATCAGGTGGTATGTGGAACGATTCCTGCTCGGGCAGGCCGAGGTTGCGTTTCGTGAGTCTGAGTTCCTCGGCCCCAAGGGGGGAACCGTGCGCCCCGGATGTGCCGGCCTTGTTCGGACTGCCGTGGGCGATCGTGGTACGACAGATAATAAGAGAAGGACGCCGGTCACGGCGGGCTTTGCCGATCGCTCCCTCCAGCTCTGTCAGGTCCTCGCCGTCGACAGGTTCCTGAGCGTGCCAGCCGTATGCCTGGAACCTCTTGCGTACGTCCTCGGAGAAAGAGAGGTCGGTTGAACCGTCGATGGTGATCCGGTTGTCATCATAGAGCAGGATGAGTTTTCCGAGTTTCAGGTGGCCGGCGAGTGAGGCCGCTTCGGAGGATACCCCCTCCATCATGTCCCCATCTCCGCAGAACACCCAGGTGTGGTGGTCGAAGAGGGGAAAACGCTTCTCGTTGTAACGGGAAGCCATGATCCGCTCGGCCAGGGCCAGACCAACACCCATACCGATCCCCTGACCAAGGGGCCCCGTGGTGCATTCCACGCCAGGGGTCTCCCCATATTCGGGGTGTCCGGGTGTCCGGCTGTTCCACTGTCTGAAGTTCTTCAGGTCATCGAGTGAAAGGTCATACCCGGTCAGGTGAAGCAGGGAGTAGAGCAGGGCGCTTGCGTGACCCATGGAGAGCACGAACCGGTCGCGGTCGGGCCACTCGGGGTCATCCGGATTGTGTTTCAGAAACCGTGTCCAGAGCAGATAGGCCATGGACGCGGTTCCCATGGGGGCACCCGGATGTCCTGAGTTTGCCGCTTCCACCATATCAGCCGCCAGCATCCTGATTGTATTAATGCTCAGCGTGTCCAGGCTCTTCTCTGATGGTGACATCTCAGGCGCTCTCCTTCATTTCGGTTCACTTGTGCCCTGTCACGCAACAATCGTCGCATTCGAGCGGCGCCGTATCCCGACCGGCTGTGTTGCGCCTCCTCGCCATAGCCACCGCTATGCCTCGTCGCCACGCCTTGCCGGTCAAGTACGGCGTCACTCTCGGTGCCGACGTTTGTCACCTGACATGACACCAGCATGGTACAGGCAACAACGTAGGTGCCGCCAGAGACAGAAGCGTTACGGGTTCAGAGGGCTTTCTGGTTGTCAGGCCGGGGGGTGAGGGGATCGCTTCCTGAAAACACGTATGGCGAGCAGGAACGCTCCCCCCA
The DNA here is from genome assembly GCA_025774615.1 of bacterium. Classification (GTDB taxonomy): domain Bacteria; phylum Blakebacterota; class Blakebacteria; order Blakebacterales; family Blakebacteraceae; genus Blakebacterum. The sequence continues at coordinate 8,864 of JALGVQ010000033.1, read as the reverse complement.
TGAGGATTGCGGCGGTCCAGTATGGGGCGCTATGTCCGATGAGACTGAAGGTGAATCCACCCCAGAGGGGACCGACGACGCGGGCCAGACCTCCCAGGCTCTGGGTGATGCCCATGATCCCCCCTTGTTCCTCAGGGGTAACGCTGCGGGAAATCAGGCTGTTGAGACTCGGCGTGTTGATGCCGCTGCCGAATGCCATGATCCCACTCAGGATCATCAGGATCGCCAGCCCGGGAGAGAACGGCATGAGACCGAGGCTCGGTATAAGGAGAACGATCCCGGTGATAACGAGGCGCTCCTCACCAAAGCGTCGGGCGAGCGGGCGGATGGCGAATCCTTGTGTGAAAACGATCATCAGTCCGATGTAGCCGAAGATCAGACCATTCTCTTTCGCTCCCCATCCCCACAGTTCCTCGGTCAGCAGGGCATAGGTGGTCTCCATGTTGGCCATGGCGAATGAGACTATGAAGTAAAGGAAGAGGATCCCCCCCACGTGCGGCTTGACCAGGGCATTCCTGACCTGCCGCATGCTGGAACCCAGTCCTCCGCGGTCAGCGGGATCCCTCTCGGTTCTTGCTGAAGCCGGATACGATTCAGGCAGTACGAACCAGGCCAGAATCATGTTCATGAACGCCAGCGCGGCGGCGAAGTAGGCCGGTGCCGCGTATCCCCAGAGATCGGCCATGACGCCGCCGATGAACGGTCCGAAGATGAAGCCGAGTCCGAAGGCCGCGCCGACAAGACCCATTCCGTGAGCCCGGTCCTTCGGTTCGGTCACATCGGCAATGAAGGCGTGGGCGGTGGAGATGACGGCTCCGAAAAAACCCGCCATGATCCTGCCGACAAAAAGCACTGCCAGTGAATTGGCCAGACCGAAGACCACGAACGAGAGGGAGGTACCGAAGAGGCTGATAAGCAGGATGGGGCGCCTGCCGATCCGATCGCTGATCCGGCCCCAGAGCGGCGCGAAGAGGAACTGCATCAGACTGTATGAGGCGAAGAGGAGCCCGACTTCGAATTTGGAGGCACCGAAATCCTGGGCGTAAAAAGGAATCAGCGGGATGATGATCCCGAAGCCGACCAGGTTGATGAAAACGGTCAGGAGGATCACAAAGAGGGGGGAGCGCTTCACCGTATGGTCCCCGGTGGATTCAGGTGCGCTCGGGTCCAAGGACATCCCCTCCGCTGGTGAGCCGGCCTGACAGTGGCCGTCCGGGGTCGGGTTTCAATAGCGGGACGAAGATGGCATATCCTCTCCTTCTCTGCAAGGCGCGCTTCCGGTATCACTTTTGAAACTATTGCGAACTATCAGGTTGCTATTGCGTATCACTGTGTAGATACTATACCCCAGTATAGTATATGAACAGGCCAAGGAGCTGATGATGGAAGAGCAGATTACCTGTGATGTGAGGGGGATGCATTGCGCCGGCTGTGTGGGCAATGTCGAGAAAGCGATCTCTGGTGTGCCCGGTGTTATGGATGTGAAGGTGAACCTGGTTACCGAGAAGGCCTGGATCACCGTGGGCGAGGACGCTCCCGATTTCGCCGATATCATGGATGCGGTGGATCGGGCCGGCTTCACGTTGAAGACCGTGGCTGCGGATGCAGGCCAGAGGCGTGAAGAGTTGATGGAGGCCGACCAGCTGAAGATGGATGAAGCACGGCGGAGAATGGTCCAGGCATGGGGATTGAGCGTTCCGATCATCATCTGGATGATTCCTGAGATGTTCTTCCATGTCGCCTGGCCGAGCAAGACAGTATTCGATATCGGCATGCTCGTGCTGGCAGCACCGGTGCTTCTCTGGGCCGGGTGGCCTACATTCCGGGGGGCCTGGAAGTCGGCGATCAATCGCGCGCCGAACATGGATGTGCTCATCGCGATGGGTTCAGGCGCTTCCCTCCTGACGGGCGTAGCCAGCGTCCTGGGACATTTCCTGTCATTTCCGGTCGTGCTCAACTACGCAGGCGTGGGCGCGATGATCATGGCGTTTCATCTGACCGGACGCTTCGTGGAGACGCGATCCCGGGGCAGGGCATCGCAGGCGATCAAGAAACTGCTGACCCTCGAAGCGCGCACAGCCCGGATAGTGACAACCGAAGATGGGACCGAGATCGAGCGGGAGGTCGGAATCGAAGAGGTGGTGGTCGGGGATGTGATGATCGTCAGACCGGGTGAGAAGGTGCCCACTGACGGGGAGGTCATCGACGGCTTCTCATCTGTTGATGAATCGATCGCGACGGGGGAATCGATGCCCGTCGTGAAGGGCCCCGGTGATCCGGTGATCGGAGCCACGATCAATGGTGGCGGGGTACTGAGGGTCCGGGCCACCGGAGTGGGTGAGGACACGTTTCTGGCCAATGTGATCAGACTGGTGGAGCAGGCGCAGTCAAGTGAGGTGCCGATTCAGCAGTTCGCTGATCGGGTTACCGCCATTTTCGTGCCGACGGTCATAGTAATAGCTGTCGGCACCTTTCTGCTCTGGATGCTTCTGCCGGGATTGCTGGGTGATATTGTGCGATGGGCAGAGGGATTCCTCCCCTGGGTGGACTCCTCACTCGATCCGCTGAGTCTGGCGCTCTTTGCCGCCATCGCCGTGCTCGTTATCGCGTGTCCCTGTGCCCTCGGATTGGCCACTCCTACCGCGCTCATGGTGGGAAGCGGTCTGGGAGCTGAAAACGGCATCCTGATCCGGAGCGGCGAGGCGATACAGGCCCTGAAAGATGTCCGGATCATCCTGCTCGATAAAACCGGGACCATAACCAGGGGACGCCCGACGGTAACCGGTATCACCACCCTGTCCGGTGATCTCGAGGAGAAAGAACTGCTCGGTATTGCCGCCTCGGTCGAGCGTCATTCGGAACATCCGATAGGCAGGGCCATCGTCACAACCGCGGAAGAGCGGGGAGTCGAGCTCTCCGCTATCAAGGATGCTGAAGCGATACCCGGCCGGGGGATGGTTGGTGTCCTGGATGGACTCCGTGTCACGGTCGGTTCGACAGCTCTGGTCGGCAGTGATGAGGAACAGGACTCTCAGGTACGGCCTCACCTTGATGTCTTTGAAGAGCGGGGTGAGACCGCGGTGGTGGTTTCCCGTGATGGGATCCCGATCGGGGTCATCGCCGTTGCCGATCCGATCAAACCGGAATCCCCGGCAGCGATCGCCGCGCTCAAGAAAATGGGACTCGAACCGGTAATGATCACCGGCGATAACCAGCGGACGGCCCGTGCAATCGCCTCACAGGTTGGAATCGATCGGGTCATTGCCGGCGTGATGCCCGACCGCAAGTCGGAGGAAGTAGCGCGACTGCAGCGTGAGGGTGAAGTGGTAGCAATGGTGGGTGACGGTATCAATGATGCCCCGGCGCTCGCCCTGGCCAATGTGGGTATCGCCATCGGTACCGGCACCGATATCGCGATCGAATCGGCTGATATCACCCTCGTTCAGGGAGAACTGACAGCGGTCGTCAAGGCGGTGAAGCTGAGTCGAGCCACCTTCAGCAAGATCCGGCAGAATCTCTTCTGGGCATACTTCTACAACGCTGTCGCGCTCCCCGTTGCCATCCTCGGGATGCTCCACCCGCTGATCGCCGAGGCAGCGATGGCCTTCTCGAGCATCAACGTGGTGAGCAACAGCGCGCGACTGCGCCGGCTGAACCTCAAGAGCACGGACTGAAAGGGAGAACATCGATGACTTCGAATGGTGAATCTGCGGCCCGGGCCGGTTCGGGTGATCCTTCCAGCCTCAATACACCAGAGGTGAAGGATGACATCAGACGCCGGATGAACCGGCTCATCGGACAGGTTGCCGGTATCCAGCGGATGGTCGAGGAGGAGGCGTACTGCGTCGACATCATCCAGCAGATATCTGCGGTTCGGGGCGCGCTCGGCAAGGTCTCCGGTCGCCTGCTCGAGGCGCATGTAAATCACTGTGTCTCTTCAGCGTTCACCTCCGGGTCGGCGGGGGATCAGCAAGAGAAGATCGATGAGCTGATATCGGTGTTCGAACGGAACATGAAGGGCTGATAGGTTTCCTGAAAGAAAGACGCCCCGCGACGAGCGGTCGCGAGGCGTCTATCAACCATCAGCAAAGCGGATCGGACAGTCGGTCGATCCCTATCAGTCGAACGTGACCGTGTATCCGATAACCTGCGGTGTGACTTCCGGGTCCCCCTCCTGTACGAAGAGCCTGTCACCGGAGAAAGAGAGCCAGACCGGATTGTTCACTCCGGGGAGTAATACCCGGCGCTGGTACTCACCCTCCAGGTTGAAGAGGTCGAATTCGTTCGCGTTGTGCGTTCCCTCTTTGGTGACCTGCACCCAGACATAGCCGCGCGGGTCGAAGTAGGGCAGACCGGTCGCGGGACGGAAGGGTTCCGGATCGAAGTCGATATTGACACCTTCCGGAAGCTGTCCCCCGGCCTGGGCGGTGATCAGGCGCATGACCATCTCCCGTTCTTCCTCGATCTCCTGCTCGCTCTTCCGGATCCGCTCGAACTCCTTCTCGATGACCCGATCGAGCGAACCATCGGGGTTCCAGACATTCACCTCGAACACATCGGTCCGGGCCCGGGTCTGCCAGACACGATCCTGATCATCGATGGTGTAGAAAGGGATCTGATCCTGCAACCCGCCCAGCTGCAGATCGGAGACATCCATCTGGATCTTGGTGCTGAACAGAGTATTCAGGGTGTCTCCCTCGGCACTGAATCGTCGCAGCTGGTACGTGATCTCGAATACCTCGTTCGGTACGATCTGGCGGGGTTGGACATAGAGTCCCATGAATCCATCCGAGGTGGTCTGGACCATCAGGGGAGGGATCAGCGAGAAACGGATATCGCGCAGGTAGAGTCCGGCGCGATCGAAGATGGTGATCTTTGGTGCCCCGGCATTCGCGACCCAGACATTGCCATCCGGTCCAAAATTGATGGTGGCGGCCTGAAACAGTTCGCCCGGCCCCTGTCCCTGTCGACCGATACGGTGGCTGTATACACCATCGGGATTGAAGACGCGAACGTCATCATCCTGCTGCATCAGCAGGTAAGTGCTGCCTGTCTCGTCGGCGATGAAGCCGGTGATTCCTGGAAAGATGTAGTCATCCTCTCCATCGTCCTCTCCTATGCGGATGTATTCCGTGATCTCGATGTTCATGTTCGGTCGCAGGGGATCGGCGGGATTCATGACGTGCAGGATGCCGTCGATCTCCTGCATGGTGGCCTTCGAACCGCCGCAGGCGGTCGCCGAGGCGACCAATACCAGAATCGCGAGACCTCTGAATGCGATCCTCCACTTTGCTGAATGCTGCATGGTTTTCTCCGGTGTTATCGGGGTGTATTGATTCGTCATAAGAAAGATACGGGTCAGGTCGGTCTCTCTTTCATACTGAAATACGTTGAACAGGGGGAGACGTTTCAATTTACCGGTCGATTCGGTAGGCGATAATCTGCGGGATCCCTTCCGGATCGGTCTCCGCCAGATAGAGTCGGTCACCCACAAACTGCAGGTAGGTCGGGACCTTCACCCCCTCGATCACGATCCGCTGCACGAACCGGCCCCGTTCGTCGTAAAGGTCGAAGGCATTGCCATCCCACGAATCGGGCAGACCGACCTGGACCCAGATCAATCCCTCGGGATCGCAGTAGGGATAGCCGAGGAAGGCCCGGTTCGGATCGGGATCGTAATCAAAATCGACGCCCTGTGGCATCTGCCCGCCGGCAATCTGCTGCATGATCCCCAGGACGAGTTCCCGCTCCTCTTCGATCTCTTCCTCGTTCTTCGGCATCACCGGGACATCCTTCTCGACCACCATGCTGAGGGTCCCGTCCGGATTCCAGACGTTCAGCCGGTAGAGGTCGCTCCGGGAACGGCACTGCCATACCCTCCCTTCCTGGTCCTGGGCGAAGAGGGGGGCGTACTCCATGAACTTCCCCATCTGCATGTCCAGGTAATCGATCTCAAAGGTCGACTTGGAGAGGGTGTTCAGGGTATCGCCTTCGGCATCGAAGCGTCGCAGCAGGAAGTCCATCTCGAGCATGCTACCGCCCAATCCTCTTGATTCGGAATGAAGTCCCATAAACCCGTCCGCGGTCGTCTGGATGTTGATCGGCGGCATCATATTGAAGGGGATGTTCTTCACGAAATCTCCCTCTGGGGTGAAGATCACGATGCGTACCGATCCCCGACTCGGGACCCAGAGATTGCCATCGGGTCCGAAATTGATCCCCTGGGCGAAGGAGAGCTCACCCGGCCCCTGACCCTGCCGGCCGATGGTGCGTATGTACCGCCCCTCATCGTCGAACGCCTTGACGATGTCCTCCCCCATGACCTGCACATAGGTGTGGTGATCCGCCCCGGTCACGATACCGCCGATGTAGGAGAAGAGGTATTCGTCACCGGCGGTCTCGTCTCCACCGATACGGAAGAGTTCCTCGAATCCGATCTGCATGTTCGGCCGCAGGGGTTCGTCGGGATTCGTTACATGGAGGACCCCGTCGATCTCCTCCATCGAGATCCTGGCTCCCTGGCAGGCGGTGACTGAAACGAGCAGGAGTGTGAGCGCCAGGTTCTTGAACGGGATGACTCTCTTCGTTGTTAGCAGCATCGTGTTCTCCGGTGTGTTTCTGTGGTTACCTGAACGTCGGGTCGATTCGGGTGATCTCATCTGATCGTTGGTCATTGCCGCACCACCCAGGTGTCCGCCAGCCGGTCGTGCAGACCACGGTTGGGATGAAGGGCGGCATGGACTGCTGTGCCGATCCAGAGGAGCAGTACTGCCAGAGTGGAGATGAGAGCAGGGGTGCTGTCTCTCCAGCCGGTCAGCAGAACGGCGATCGATACCGGGATGAGCAGCGGAAACCAGACGATCGCCCAGCGGATCAGCACTCTCGGGATATCGGCTCGTTCACCATTGGCGTCGACCACTGCCAGCCTGAATATGGAGTGACCGCCGGTGGTGTGGAACGGCAGTTCGAGGAGTTGGATCAGGGCACTGCATGTCAATACGAACATGGCAGTGGAAAGGGCGAGCATCGCCGTGGAGTCTCCGGTTATCTCGTAGAGCCATTCCGCACCCTGACGGGTACCGACGAAGACCATGATCCCGGTATAGAGCGGGATCATGAAAATCGAACCGGCCCGGATCCCCCTGCTGACGACGGCTGGTCGGTCCAGAAGCCCACGCAGGGTACCCGTGAGAAAACTGAGTTTCTCGAACTTCCGGTCCTTCAGATTCCGCAACACAGGCCTGGCATGGAGCGGGAGACCGGTCGAATCCACGAACGCGGCGATGGCGTCGAGGAACTGCTGCTGACCGGTGAGATCGCCGACAGGGATGCCTTCGGCACCGGTCCCGGTACCAGGCCACGGTTCATCGAGCAGGACGGCGTTCCCCTGCGCGGTGACCCAGACGTGATCGAGGCTCAGCTCGTCCGGCAGGGTCTGATCACCGGTTGCCGACCACAGCTCCGACGCCAGGTCGTGAAGCAGGTGGCGCAGGGTCGCCCAGGGCACACGATTCCCGTCGGCGATCAGATCGGAGAACGGCATTCCCTGGACCGCTTCATAGGCATCCCAGGTGACGTCGGCGGCCTCCACCTTCTGCAGCCAGCGCAGACGACCCTGCCGGGCGATATCACGTCGAGCAAGTGACAGCTCTGATGAGGTCCGTTGCAGCAGCCAGACCCGACGGTGCAGCACCGGATCGATGGCGGCGATCCATTCTCCCGGGACGATCTCGTCGGTGATCAGGTAGGGTCCGAGCGCCTCTGCATTCTCGGCGGGAGCCTCCGCTTTGACTACCGGTTTGATCGATGGCCGCACGACACCCTTCGGCTTCACCACTACCCTCGTACCACTGGCGAGGTCCCAGAGGGTGGCGAATCCGTTCTCACGGCGCGCGGTCAGGTTGAACAATACCGGGATCAGGGGGCAGAGGCCGGTGGCGACCGAAAAGATCACGATCTCGGGCGTTGTCATGTCATCGACCCCGGTGGAGGAGATCGTCGCCAGCAGGAGGGGCATCCGGATGCCTTCGATGGTGAGGACGGGTACGAGGATCCTGATCAGTGCCCGTCCGATGCCCGGTTGCCGGCCGTCAGCACTGACGACTCGCAATCCCTTGAACTGCTTGCCGAAACCGCCGCCCCAGATTCCCTCAGCAAGAGTGAAGTAGAGAAGGCCACAGCCGAGGAAGGTGAGGTAGTAGATCGCCGATGGCAGCGTCCGCTCCATGAGAAAACCCAGATGGAACTGTTCGTTGCCGATGGCGAGCATGAGGATGACATAGGGGACCAGGAAAGCAGCCAGGTAATCGATCCAGCCCGCTGCTGCCCGGGCCTTCAGTGATGCCGGTTCCGGCTCCCTGGAGCTGAACGGCAGCAGCGCGTTACGCAGTGCCATGTAGTCGGTGTAGCGCCCATCCGGTTCCTTGGCGAGGCAGCGGGTCACCACCCGCTCAAGCTCGGACGGCACATCTTCCCGTAACCCGGTCAATGGTTCCGGGGGGTTGTTGATGGCGTTGGCAACGATCTGCACCACGTTCTCACCCTCGAAGGGAGCCCGACCGGTGAGCAGGGTGAAGAGCGTCGCTCCAACCGAGTAGATATCGGCACGCAGATCGGCGGTATCACCGCGCAGCTGTTCGGGCGGCGCATAGGCCGGAGTGCCCATGATCTGACCCGAGACCGTGATGAAGGTGTCGAACCTGGCCATAGTGGAGACCGAAAGCCCGAAGTCGCCAACCTTCACAGAACCGTCCGGGCTGACGAAGCAGTTGGAGGGCTTGATGTCGCGGTGCAGCACTCCGCCCGCGAGGGCGGCTTCGAGGCCGGTGATGACGTCGAGGATCGCGTCGACTGCCTCAGCCACC
>JALGVQ010000200.1 GCA_025774615.1 bacterium | reverse complement strand
GGAATAATGCCGGAACAGTTCATGTTCCCGCGTACCTGGGTAAGTGCATACGAGACACAGATGCTCATCCCATTGGTGCTGGATCCGACAGAACCGGGCCGGGGCAGGGGCAGTCACTGGATCGCGGGGGTCGGTCGCCTGAAGGATGGGATATCCATCGAGACAGCAACGCAGGACCTGGAGGCGATCGCTGCACGTCTCACCGAGGAGTATCCCACAACGAATGCCCGCAAGGTTTTCAGGGCTGAGCCGGTAATGGGTCGAACGCTGGGTGGCGTGCAGACCAACATGCTCGTGCTGCTGGTCGTAGTGGGGCTTGTGCTTCTGGTAGCCTGTGCCAATGTAGCCAGTATGCTGCTGGGCAAAGGAGCCACCCGAACAACAGAAGTTGCGATCCGGGCATCACTGGGTGCCGGGCAGCCCAGACTCATCCGTCAGTTTCTGACCGAGAGTGGACTTCTGTCCATTCTGGGAGGATTCGTCGGAGTTGTATTCGCTTTCTGGGCAGTTGGAGGTATCCGGAGCATGATACCTGCCAACGTGCCCCGCGTTGAGGAGATCGCTGTAGACGGATGGGTACTCCTCTTTGCTGTAGGAATGACTCTGTTGACAGGCGTCATCTTCGGATTGACTCCTGCCCTGTCAACGGCCAAAGGGAAACTTGTGAACGCCCTGCGGGAAGGGCAGGGTAATCGTTCCGGGAATCCGAAGCAGAACCGTCTCCTGGGCGGTCTGGTGGTTTCTCAACTGGCGATAACTCTCATCCTGCTCAATTGTGCCCTGTTGCTCCTGGTCAGCTTCATCAACGTGCTGAATGAACCTCAGGGATTCGATCATGAAGGGGTGATCACCACCGGGATTGCCCTGGTCGGGTCTGAATATTCTGAAGATGCAGAGAAAGCTACTTTCTGGAATCAGTTGATCCCACAGATCGAGGCAATACCAGGAGTCACAGCAGCTGCGGTAACCACCAAGCTGCCATTCGAGGGTGGCAACAATGGTGACCTGCTTGTTGAGGGGGAGACATACGATCCTGCAGTCGGCAGACCTCTCGTGGAACGGTCGTATATCTCTGCCGGTTATTTCGAAACGATGGGAATCCCACTTCTGGCAGGAAGATACCAGGAGGAAGGTGAATCATTCGAGGGTGTGATTCCGGCAGTCGTGAACAGGGCTTTTGCAGATCACTACTGGCCTGAAGAAAACGCTGTCGGACGTATGCTGCGCGATAACAGTGAGGAGCCCTCCTGGGAGGCGACCATCGTTGGCGTCGTCGAGAATGTTCGTCAATGGTCGGTCACCTATCCGGCTCTTCCGGAGATATATGCTCCATTTCCGATCAATCCATGGCAGGATTCCAATCTCGTCGTACGTAGTTCCGGAGATCCTTCCCTGCTCGTATCATCGATCCGTGACGCAATTCACCAGCTGGATGCCCAGATGCCACTGTCCGAATTCCGGACAGTAGATGACATAATAGCAGCAGGCCTTGAACGACGCCGATTCACCGCACTGCTGGTCGGACTGTTCACGATCATCACCCTATTCCTCACCCTGGCCGGCACCTATGGAGTGATCTCCTATTATGTCGTCCAGCGCACGCACGAGATCGGAGTGAGAGTTGCTCTTGGTGCCCAGCGGAATGACGTCCTGACTTTCGTGGTTGGACGGGGGATCAGGCTGGCTGTATACGGCACAGTAGCAGGCCTTGTTGGTGCCATCTCATTCACATCAGCTCTTAGGAGTTTTGCTTTCGGGATCAGTCCGTTGAATCTGTTGAATATCGCCGGTGGCATTCTATCCATTCTGATAATCGCAGTTATTGCGAGTGTTGTACCGGTAACCAGGGCATTACGGGTCGATCCCATCAAGGCTCTCCAGGCTGAGTAGGTCGGGTCGCATGGGATCTGCCTGAAACGGTTTTTTCTTCTTTGGATAGCGTGTGTTCCCCCATAACATCTGTGCGGAGGGCTAGTCCTAATTGGTAAGGCAGCGGCCTTGAAAGCCGCCGGGCGCAAGCCCTTCGGGGTTCGAGTCCCCGGCCCTCCGCCACATTCTGTATAAAACCAGAGACGATCCTGTCGAGCCTGCGCGTATATCCTGCCATGGCCCGGCCTGAGGAGGCACCTGTATGGAAGGAATCACCCTTTCCGGTATTGTCGATATGATCATCGAGCAGATCTCGACCTGGGGTCTGAAAGTGGTCGGAGCTCTGGTGGCTTTCATCATCGGTCGGATGGCAGCCGGCTGGCTCCGAAAGGGTGTCCGGAATACGCTCGAACACTCCAGGCTCGATGCCACCTTCGTACCGTTTCTCTCCAACCTGGTTTACTACGCGGCGCTCTCGTTCGTCATCATCGCGGTTCTGGGTATCGTGGGGATCGAGACCGCCTCTCTCGCGGTCGTGCTCGGCGCTGCCAGCCTCGCGATCGGTCTCGCGTTGCAGGGTACTCTTTCCAATTTTGCATCAGGTGTCATGCTCATGATATTCCGGCCGATCAGGATCGGCGATCTCGTGGAAGTGGGGGGCGTATCCGGTACCATCAGCGAGATCGGGATCTTTTCCACGAGGCTGAACACCGCAGATAATGTCAGTATCGAGATCCCCAATTCGAACGTATACGGTGAGACGATCAAGAATTACTCGACCAACGATAACCGTCGGGTCGACATGGTGATGGGGATCGGCTATGAAGATGACATCGGCCTGGCGATCGAAACCATGCGTGGGATCATGAAGACCGACGAACGGGTCCTCAAAGATCCCGAACCAGCCCTGGTGGTCGGGGAGCTGGCCGATTCTTCGGTGAACATCCTGGTGCGGCCATGGTGTCTGAAGGAAGACTACTGGGCGCTCAAATGGGACCTGACGCGTCAGTTCAAGGAGGAACTGGAGCGGGTGGGTGTCTCCCTTCCTTTCCCTCAGCAGGATGTGCACCTTTTTCAGAAGTAATCGGGAGAGGCATCCAGCGTGCTGAGCAGGAACAGGTAGAGCGGAGAGAGGTTTGTTCTACCTCTGGCCTGGATGGCCATACGATGGGTCGTCGATGCGGGAGATGTGCTCGATATAGTCCTGGTCGCTCATCCCGCTCTCCCACATACCGGTCACTCTGCCGCCCACATAGCCAGCCACAAAGAGCAGAATAACGCCGAGGGCGTATCCCGCGACTCCCATCCCCCGTTTCTTTGTGCGCATCGAGAGCGTCTCAGGTACCGGGCAGACCGCGACACAATCCATGCAGCCGGTGCACTCCACTCCCTTGAGTGATTCCCTGGTAGCCACCGGCAGATTGGCCATGCAGACCTGGTCGCAGAGTCCACAGTCGATACAGGTGTCGGCGTTGCGGCGGATCCGGAAGGGTGAAAGGAGCGCGCCGAGCCCGACCAGAGCTCCATAGGGGCAGAGATACCTGCACCAGAAGCCGTTGATGAACACCGATCCCACCACGAGCAGTCCGATCGAGATAAGACCCACACTTCCGATCTCGGCAAAGAAGAGGAACATCTTCACATCGGAGATCTGATTGTAAGGCGACTCGATGAATCCACGAAGATCGGCCGGGGTCATGGAAAGGATCGCGATGAGAAAGAAGCCGAGGAGCAGGTAACGCAGACCGCGAAAGGGGATGTCGAGCCAACGGGGAACTCGCGCATTCTGTTTGAATATCTTCTGCCCGAGGCGGGCCAGCGATTCCGAGAGCAGTCCTGCCGGGCATATCCAGGAACAGAAAGACCGTCGGAAGATGAGCGACATCCCGACGAAGAGCAGGATCAGTGTCGTCGCTGCCGGGTGGACGGTATTGAGCGTTCCCTGGTAGACCCAGTCGATTGCTCCCATGAGGCCGCTGATCGGAAGATACCCTTCCACACCCGGTGGGCGGTAGGGGAGCGGTACGACACCGGCTTCAGCAGCCTGGATGAAACGGGCGAACTGGATCCCCAGCAGGATGGAGACCAGCGCGAAGTAGCCCTGAACCAGAAGCCGGACACGGTACGATCTGAACTGTTTTACCCCGAGGGTTCCGGTGAGCCAGGTGGTGAGGTCCGCGAGTCTCATCGTGAGAATCCCTTGAAGTCGGCCAGCGTGACTTCCGCCAGGTAACTCGCGAACCGTTCACGCATCTCATCAAACAGTCCCTGGAACACGCAGCTTCCCGGTTCGCACACCGGTTCTCCGAGCAGGCATCCGGCCCACGGGAGCGGGCCATCGATCGCCTCGACGATCTCCAGGACCGTTGTATTCACTGGATCGACCTTCAGTCGGTATCCGCCGGCCGCTCCCCGGCTCGACTCGAGGTACTCATCATGGGTCAGCTTGGCGAGGACTTTTGCCAGGTGAGCCCCGGAGCACTTGAGATGATCGGTGATCTCTCGTAGCGTGACCGGTGATCCGGCCGTCTGTGCTGCGATGTAGGCCATCGCGTGGACACCGAGGTTCGAGGCTCCTGTGAAGTTGATCATTATTGTTACACCTGAAAGATTGCTGTTCGCAGTTTAATTCGGAGTCAGAGTACTAAATTAAACGGGGACTACCAACACGAAAAAAATCTCCTGTCTCTCGGGTATCATCGATATGATTCTGAGCAGGGAGACCTTGAACAATGTCACCTGGATATCCGTATATTCCCTGATATCTGCACGTACTCCAATATCTGTCTGATCGAGCGACTACACGGGAGAAGATGGTGAACGCAGTCGAGATCGAACATGTGACCAAGACCTTCAGCAAG
>JALGVQ010000032.1 GCA_025774615.1 bacterium | reverse complement strand
GATCGAGCAGGCCGCACTCCACAACATCTGTTCCATTGACGTTGTCGTGAGCACATCATTTTTCGATGCCCGCCTTCGCTTGCGTCCATTGCTTGTGGCGTCCAAATCGTCGTAACCGACCTCGATCATCAGTGCCGAGATTGCCTGTTTCGCCTTGCTTTGCGGAACACTGCGACCATTCTCCCAGCGATTCAGGGTCGAGAATGCGACGCCCAGTTTTGCGGCAAGATCCTCCTGACTCAGGTTGAGTTTCATCCTGAGCTGCTTCAGAATCTCTGGTATCTCTCTATTATCCATGGAAATTCCTCCTATCAACTAACTATAATGCTATAGCGTATATCGCATTTGTCAAGCTTGATTTTTCTTTCCCTCTGGTTTATACTTGCTTGAAGCAGTCGGAACAGACATTGATCGGAGATTGGATATGCCAAGACGGGAACGTGTAACCAAGGTGATAGATGGTGATACCTTCATGACCGCAAGCCGGAAGAACCCGGTGCGTCTTGCGAATGTGGATACCCCGGAAAAACGTCAGCCAGGTTATCAGAAAGCCAAACAGGCGTTGACTGACCTTATCCAGGGTGAAACGGTGACGATCGATACAAAAGCAAGGGATAAGTATCGTCGTTCTGTTGCCAACGTGAAGGTTAAAGGTCGTTCGGTAAATTCGGCAATGAAGAAGCATGGAAAGAAGTAGAGAGGCTTTTCTCAGCGTGTACTGAGAGGAGTCCAGCTATACTCCAGAAATTTCCGGCTCACTCAGGGATGGCGGTGAAGGTGAACTTAACACTGCTGAACGCACTGAACACTCCCAGCCCGTTGCTGATATTGGTGAGCGGTTCATTCAGGTCGCGGGTATCCTGCTGCCGCGAGCCGTAGAGGTCGGCGTATTCCTGGTTGATCCGGTACACCCTGACCCGGTGCACTCCGTAGTGGGTAAGCATCTGTCCCCGTATCGAATACTCATTCATCGGTCTGGGGGGTGATATGAGCAGCATTCCCTTACCGCTTGAGAACCCTCCCCTGCCCCCTGTGACCGGTTCCGGATCGGCCTCGATGTTCTCGACCGTGACATACCAGAGAGCCGATTCGACCTCGTCCCAGGTGAGTTCGATCAAGGTGACAACATCATCTCCGCTGGAAAAATAATCTACCAGGATCACCAGGGTATCGGAGGAACTGGCAACATTCTCCGGTGCGACAGGCACATCGGTGGCACCGGTTGCGGTCCGGCCGAAGTGGACCACACCGATCTCGAAGTGATCTCCTTCCTCTACTGTCAGATCGGTTCCATCGTAATGATAGTAGCCGCTGTCGCCGGGACTCGGAACCAGATCGAACCGCGTGCCACTCTTGAGCAGATATACCTCGGCATCGTTGATCGACGGAGCCGCCATCGAATCGACTCCAAGCGGCAGGGTACCGGTGATCTGGATGTCTGTTATCGGCTCTCCCGCGTAGAGGTATGCCCGGATCACCACAAGATCGCTCTCCGGACCGACAGGTGAGGTTGAAGAGCAGGCTGAGATCCCATAGAAGATCAGGCCGATCACCAGCGAATTCTGTACTGTTCTTCTCAGTTTCATCTCCATACCCTCACTTGAAGTTGAGCTGGATATAGACCGTTGGTGTGAAACCCAGCATGAGGGCATCGGTCACGGTGATCGGAGTGGTATCGAGCTGATATTCCCGGTACCAGACATTACGGTGGTTGTACGCGTTGAAGAGGCTGACGCCGACCTCATAGATCCAGTTCTTGACTTCGTACCGCCGTGAAGCGCTCAGATCAAGGCGATGGTAATCGGGCAGACGATTCTCGTTCTTCCCGCTCACATGGATGTAGCTCAGGTACTCATCATTCAGAAGGCGTATGGCATATTGACTCTCGGGTGCCGTATACGCCCTTCCGGTTGCATAGGTCCAGGTCGCCGCGAAAGTCCACTCGCCGACCGTGCGTCTGACGACGGCATTGATCTCATGCCGGCGATCGTGGTCGGCGGGAAAAGCCAGCCCGTTGTTCAGGTCAGGAAACTGGTGTTCCACCTTCCCGAGTGTGTAGCCGACCCATCCGGTCATGAACCCCCTCTTCTTCTGTGCGAGGAATTCGATCCCCTCCGCCCTGCCACTGCCGAGGAAAAAGTAATTACCCGGATCATCGAGCCGGCGGACACGCCGCGAGAACTCCACAAGGTTATCCATGTCCTTCCGGTAGGCCTCGGCACTGAAGAGCCACCTGTCAGTCTCGTAACTCAACCCTGCGATGTAATGCTCTGAGGTGCCGGGTTCGAGTTCATTATCGGCCAGAACCCAGAAATCCCTGCTTCCCTCGAGCACGTTCTCATTCACGATCCTGTTGACGAACTGGGTGTAACGACCCCAGGCGCCCTTGACCTGGAGACGATTGCTGAGGTGATAGGTGAAGGAAGCCCGTGGTTCGATGTGCAGGCCCCCGCTCAGCTGATAATCAGACCCTCTCAGACCGAAGGTGATCTTCCACAGGCCGGCCCGCCAGGTGTCCTGTAGATACGCCATGTAGAGATTGGCATCTTCTGACCGGTCGATGATGGAGATGGTGTCATTCAGCGTCGACAGATACCGGGCATCGAATCGTGAGAGTCCCGCTCCGAACTCGACCTGGTGAGCCCGGGACAATTGCCAGCTGGTATCCATCCGGAGGGTTATGTCATTGACCTCATTATCCTCTTCGGTGGCTGTCGCGAAACCACGGGAAATACCGATGCTGTCCTGTTGTGATCCGAAAGAGGACTGCAGGGTGGAGTTCCGATCGTATTCACTGAAGTAGCGGGATCCGGCAATGAGCACTTCGGTTCTAAGGCGATCCTGCCACTGGCGGGACCATTGTCCACTTACCCCCAGATTCCCCCACTTTGTGATGTCCCCCGTCTGCAGGGTCAGGTCCTCTCCTGACTCTCCTCCGGGACGCTGGAAGGAGAAGTCGCCGAAATCCTGTGATTTATCCAGGTGGTCGGCGCCGTTGTAGAAACTGACACTCAGGATATCCCGCTCCCCTGGATGCCATGTCAACTTGCTGTTGAGGTCGTAGAAGTAGAAATCGGGCCGGAATTCTCCCGAGAAAATATCCTGTCCACCCCCGCCGCCCTGACGCCCTCCCCTGCCACCCTGCACCGGCCCTCCGGTGCTGCCGCCCGAATCGTCCCCGGTCAATGTGTCGTAGATCCTGTCGTAGATCGAACTCCCGATGAAATCGGAATACGATCGACGGGCAGCCACCAGAAAGGTCACCCTGTCGGAGATCGGGTACTCGAATGAGGTATGGGCACTCAGTAGATTGGCACCCATCCCGAACTGCATACGATTCCTGTCCCCGGTATTGCCCGTCAGGTTCACCACGCTCGACAGCCGACCGCCGTATTTCGCCGGGAATCCCCCCTTCCAGACCTGGACGTTCTTCACCGCGTCCGCATTGAAGGCGCTGAAGAATCCAAAGAAGTGGTCGACGTGATAGATCGTCATCCCGTCGAAGAGAACCAGGTTCTGGTCGGGCGTCCCTCCACGGATGTAGAGTCCGGCAGAGCCGTCATTTGCAGCGCTGATCCCCGGCAGGAGCTGGAGTGAACGGAAGATGTCCACCTCACCGATATTGGGCAGCGTTGCCAGCTGGGAGGGCGCCAGAACGACCTGACTCACCTCATCATTCGTCTGCAGGATCTCCTCCCGATAGGCGGTGACGGTGACACCCTCGAACTCCAGCACCTGCGGGTTCATCCTGACCTGCAGCGGTTCGTGGTCCCTGAGACGGTTATCGACTACCGTTTCCCACGATTCGTATCCGATGTAGGTCACCTGGAGGGAGCAGACCCTGGTGGGCGCGTTGACGATAACAAAATAGCCGTTCGTCGCGGTCATCGCGCCGATGGTCGTACCCCTGATGACCACATTGGCGAACGGCAGGGCTTCACCACTCTCGGCATCGTGGACATAGCCACGGATGTTACCGGTCCGCTCCTGCTGCTGGGCATAAGCGGAGGTACTCACCGCCAGTATCAGGACCAGAATAACCGGCAGAACCGCCGGCCGCAGCTGAGGCCTCCTCATGAGGGCGCTCATCTCGGCGGCTCCGCCAGAAGGGTCTGAATCCGGATGTTCCGATCCCATTTCTGGAGGAAAGTGATAACCTGAGATTGAAGATGTTTTCGATTTCGTCGCGAATGCACGCAAGAGTCCCTTCCAGGTTGTATCACACACTCTCTATCAGGACCCTCACTCCCAACTATCTGACACCATGCGTATCGTCAACCGTTCGGGCTTTCGGGAAAAAATGCTTACGCGGAAATATCGTGTCATGGAGCACAGGAGAACATCAGACCATCTTCGATCCGGAGTGATCGTCACTCCTCCAACAGCCAGAGCGTCGCTTCCTCCAACTCCCTGAATACCCTGATATCGGTGGATCCTCTATCCACGAGTGCCTTCAGCATCTGGGTCATACCGAAAGAGACATCGGAAGACACGACGATAGCTGCCTTCAACGCTTCGATCGTGCTCATCTGATCAAGGATGAAACCTGCGATACGCCTGACGTCCTGGGGAGTAGCTGAATGAATGACATCCCGCATATCGGTAAGCGTTTTCATCCCTGGATGATAATCATCACTCTCTAATACAGCCGTAAAACTCTCAATAAGCTCCTCTGTGGTTATTGAACCTTCAATAACTCTGAATACGACTCCCTGCTTTTTGTCAATCTGAACTGAGATCGGCATCGCCAATCCCCTCTCTTACCGATGAACACCTGATCGGGACACCCGGGATATTAGTCCTGAGCAGGTACTCGATACGAGCGCCTTGAACGGGCACCCGAGATGACTAGAATGCTACATGAGCTGTACGGGCGGCACAACCGGGACGCTCCCGGTACAGACAGGTAATCAGGAACAGGGAGAACAGAATGGATGTCTTACAGGGAAAATCGGCCCTGATCACCGGTGGAGCCTCGGGGATCGGCTGGGCAACCACGCGCCTCTTCGCCATGGAGGGCGCCGCAGTCGCGATTGCCGATATCGACAGAGAAGCCGCCGAGAAGGCGGCTGTGGCCATCACCGATGAGGGCGGCAGGGCGATAGCCATCCCGTGCGATGTCTCCAGCGCCGAGAACTGCAAGACCGCCATCGAACAGACGATCCGTCACCTCGGGGGCCTCGATATCCTCTTCAACAACGCCGGGATCATCAGGCGAGCTACGGTGGTGGAGATCACCGAAGAGGAGTGGGACCGGGCCATGGAGGTGAATGTCAAGGGTGTCTACCTCATGTGCCGGTATGCGATCCCCTGGATGACACAGGAAGGAGGCGGCGTCATCATCAATACCGGATCGGGATGGGGGCTCGTCGGAGGCGCGAAGGCAGCTTCATACTGTGCTTCGAAAGGAGCTGTCGTCCTGCTGACGAAAGCCATGGCGATCGATCATGGTGGAGACAATATCCGCGTGAACTGTATCTGTCCCGGAGACACCAGTACCGGCATGCTCATCGAGGAGGCCCGTCAGCTCGACGTCCGCCCCGATCACCTCCTCGAAGAGGCCCTTGAGCGACCTCTCGGTCGTGTGGGAACACCTGAGGAGATCGCCCACTCCGTCCTCTACCTCGCCAGTGACGCCTCGTCCTATGTCACCGGTACGACCCTGGTGGTCGATGGCGGCGGACTCGCGGGCTGACGGCATCACATACCGGGGAGAAATGCTGACATGAAACGCATTACCAGACGAGTACTTCTTACTTCATCTCTCTGCATCACGGTCGGCTGTTCTCAGCAGGTACCGAAAACCACCATCATCGTGGCGTTCGGTGATTCGACCACTGCTCCGCGCCAGGTCGATGGGCAGGCCCTGACGGTCTGGCCCGGAGTCCTGCAGCAGAGACTGATCGATCGGGGTATCCCTGCTGCTGTGATAAATGCAGGCGCCAGCGGTCACACCACAGCTGACGCACGCGATCGGTTCGAGCGGGATATCGTTGCGCTGGATCCCGACCTGGTCATCATCCAGTTCGGTCTGAACGACTCGGCGATAGATGTCGCCGACGATGCGACCGAACCGCGGGTCTCCCGGGATGAGTACGAGGCGAACCTCACGTACATCGTAACGGTTCTCGGGGAACGCGGGTGTCAGGTCATCCTCATGACACCCAATCCGGGTCGGTGGTCAGAGGAAATACTCGATCGGTACGGACGGGAACCGTACGACATCACCGATCCATGGGGTTTTAACCAACTGAATACCCTGTATGCCGAATCGGTCCGGCAGGTCGGCCGCCGGCATGACGTCCCGGTGGTTGATATCTACCGCTGTTACGAGGAGTACGACACCGTATCTGATCAGTCGGCCGATGACCTCCTGCTGGATGGTCTGCACCCGAACTCTGCAGGTCATCAGATCGTGGCCGATCTGCTGGCCAGTGCGATCGGGGAACTCGACCTACCCCCTGTTGTCGACCGCGGCTACTCGGTCCCGCTGATCGACCTGGCCGATGAGAGGCATCGGCAGGTTGTCGTGGACCGGGAGGAAGGCCAGTACCTGGGGCATCCGACTACGGTCCTGCTCGAAGACGGCCGGACGATGATCTGTGTCTATCCGAAGGGCCACGGGCGCGGACCGGTCGTCATGAAACGGAGTGAGGATGCCGGCCTCACCTGGAGTGAGCGCCTTCCGACCCCGGAGAACTGGGCGACCTCGCAGGAAGTACCGACCATCTACCGGGTCATCGACCAGCAGGAGACGAGCAGGCTCATCATGTTTTCCGGCCTCTACCCGATCCGTATGGCGGTTTCGGAAGACGATGGAGTGGCCTGGTCACCACTTGAACCGATCGGCGATTTCGGCGGTATAGTGGCTATG
This sequence comes from bacterium, assembly GCA_025774615.1. Classification (GTDB taxonomy): domain Bacteria; phylum Blakebacterota; class Blakebacteria; order Blakebacterales; family Blakebacteraceae; genus Blakebacterum. Next base: position 26,795 of record JALGVQ010000032.1, on the reverse strand, counting down.
GCCTGCCTGGGACGGCTGAAGAACGGCGACTACATCACCTTCTTCCACGACGACGGCCGATTCTTCAGGAACGGGGGAAGTGTGCGTACGGAGATTCCCCGCTTCCATGTCTACAGCACACATTCGAAAGATGGTGGTCTCACCTGGGGTGAACCGGAGGTCGTGACCAGTCACCCGGTCGCCCATCTCTGCGAGCCGGGGTTCATCCGATCGCCCGACGGGAAAACCATCGCTCTCCTCCTGCGGGAGAACAGCCGGCGGATGAACTCTTTCGTGATCTTTTCCATCGACGAGGGCGAGACCTGGTCGGAACCGCGTGAGGTTCCCGGCGCTCTCACCGGAGACCGACACACTGGCGTATACACTCCTGACGGCAGGCTCTTCATCTCTTTCAGGGATCGCACGCTCGACAGCCAGACCTGGGGAGACTGGGTCGGTTGGGTCGGCACCTGGGATGACATCATGGGGAATCGCGAGGGCCAGTACCGGGTGCGCCTGATGGACAACCACCAGAGCGCCGACTGCGCCTATCCGGCAGTCGAGATACTTCCCGATGGAACCATTGTGACCACAACCTACGGCCACTGGACCGAAGGGGCATCGCCATACATCGTGAGCGTAAGATTCACCCTGGAGGAACTCGACGCGAAGGCGGCTGGCTCCGGTCGCTGAGACCGGTATCTCACTCCCCGACCGAAATAACGAAGGTCCAGGCGTGTTCGCACGGAGGATTCTCTCTCACTCCATCCGGAACCCGGATCACGATCCCGCCAGGTGTCTCATCCCACTGCAGCGGCTCATCGACCCCGAGCATCATGACCCGGCTGCCCCGTCGCGGCCGGAACAATGTCAGATGGATCTCAGCCGGTGGCGCAGTCTCGTTCTCCCCGGCCAGATAGACGGCATGTACGGTTCCGTCGGGGAGAACCGTGAAGCAGATGTTCTTTTCCTTATAAGGAGCGATCGCCCGGGTATTGTAAATAGCCGTGGAGTTGATCTCCATCCATTCACCTATCTCACTCAGTCTGTTCAGCGCCTCCGGGTGGAATGCACCTTCCGGACTCGGCCCGACATTCAGCAGGAGATTACCGCCCTTGGCGACGATATCCACCAGCAGGTGAATGAGCTGTCTGGTCGGTTTATAGGTGTCGTTCTCGTTGTACGACCAGGAGCCGGCCATGGTCATACAGGTCTCCCAGATAAAATCAGGAGGCCTGTCGGGTACCCGCTGTTCAGGGGTGCGGTAGTTCTCGTAGCGCCCGTGGACCGTGCGATCGACCATGATCAGGCCGGGCTGATGTGAGCGAGCCATCTCCGCGATACGGGGCATGTCGATGTCCTGATCCTGCGGGCGTGGACCACCCCACGGACGGCTCTCATCGGTGAGTGTCTCGATCGGTCTGACCCATCCCCCATCGAACCAGAGAATATCGACCGGCCCGTATCCGGTCATCAGTTCCTCGAGCTGGTCGAAGGTGAAATCGACAAAGCGCTGCCACCGTTCAGGATACTTCTCGATGCTGTAGTTGACATTCCGATCGGGTGTCGCCCACTCCTCGGCCCAGTAGTCGTTCGAGTGCCAGTCGGCCTTTGAGAAATAGACTCCGGTCCCGAATCCCTCAGCCCGGAAGGCGTCGAATATCTCCTTCGTTATATTCGCCCGGGGATCAGAACTGAAGGGGGTGGCCGGATCGGTGATCGCATAGTCAGTCAGGGCGGTATCGAACATGGAGAATCCGTCGTGATGCTTGGTGGTGAACACCACGTAGCGCATCCCGGCGAATCGGGCGGCCTCCGCCCAGGTCTCCGGATCGAACTCCACCGGATCGAACGTCTTCTGAAGCGCGTGATAGGCACGGACATAGTCGACGTAATTGCTCATCGAGCGACGACACCACGGCTCATCCTCCGAGCAGATCGACCATGACTCGACAACCCCCCACTGACTGTATGGTCCCCAGTGCATCATCAACCCGAACTTCTGGTCCTGGAACCACTCCAGTTTCTCGAGAACAAGTGGATCGGACTCCCGTTCCCCCGGGTCGTACTGCTGTGCTGAGACTGAAAGAGTCAGCCCGATACCGGCAATACAGATTACAAGACCGTTCCTCATCACCCTGATCATGGTATGGATACCCACAAGGATCCTCCCTGCTCTGTCTGCTCCTGACCGCAAGGGGACTCACTATTCTGAAAAGCCCCTTCACAACATGGGACAATCATATTACAAACATGATGGTAATAGAATCTTCCCATTCCGGATCGTTCACGATGTGGAACCGAACATGGAGATCTTCATGCGCGAGTCACGCCGTACACTTCGCCCCCTCTTTCTCCCGATCGCGATCGTCCTCATATCGGTGGTCGTCTCATCCTGCACTACTGTGCCTCAGTATGGGCCGCAGAACGGCGCGCTTGTCATCGTCGGTGGCGGCCGCGTCGGAGAAGATGTCTGGGGTCGTTTCCTTGAACTGGCAGGGGGTGCATCAGAGGCCAGATTGATCGTCGTTCCCACGGCGGGTGGCAGAGAGGAATACGATGAGGAACGGGTCGTTTCAACCTGGCGCGAGCGCGGGGTGGAACAGGTGAAGATGCTCCATACCATAGATCCGACAGTGGCAAACACCGAGGAGTTCGTAAAAGATCTGAGAGAGGCCACCGGCGTCTGGTTTAATGGTGGTCGCCAGTGGCGACTGACCGACGCGTACCTGAACACCCTGACCTATCAGGAGTTCCACAATGTCCTCTCCCGGGATGGCGTTATCGGCGGGTCATCGGCCGGAGCAACCATCCAGGGATCATACCTTGCCCGCGGAGCGCCGGAGGGAAACCAGATCATGATATCTCCCGGGCATGAAGAAAGCTTTGGATTCCTGAAGAACAGCGCCATCGACCAGCATATCGACACCCGCGGACGGTGGACCGATCTGTATGAGGTTATTACGACCTATCCGGAACTTCTCGGTATCGGGATATCAGAGGGCACGGCTGTTGTAGTCATGGGCGATCTCTTTGAAGTAATCGGTCCCGGCAAGGTAGCTATACACGACGCCCGACGTACGTTTGCGTACGGCGACACTGTTCATTATTCCGTACTCGAGCCGGGGGACTGGTTCGATATCGTCAGCCGCCAGAAAATCGAGATGCCTGAATATTAGTATATATTTTAGTATCTTCTAAAATACGAAATTTCAGCCTTGACTTAATAGTTAAAGGTCCTAAATTCTCATTCGACCTGTGGCTCTGCCCACCCCTCGCAGGTCTCATATTTCCGGTATTATCTGATCTGCCCTGGAGTCCGAGGTATGCTTCGAAAGCGGCCTTTGTACCTACCGCTCGCGGTGCTCGCCATGGCGTGCGTGTCGATGCTGACATATTGTGACGATGAGAGCCCGACGGAATCCACTCTCGCACTCAACAACTGCACCTCATGTCATCTGAATCAGGACCAGCTCGTGGCTACCGCCGCATCTGATGATGACTCGGGCGGTGAGAATTCGGGCGAAGGCTGAGGTGGTGCTGCGCCTCCGTTGGAGGTGTACGAGAAGTTCATGCTGAGTGAGGAATTCGTCGGTGACAGCCACTCCGGCCTGACCTGCTACGACTGTCACGAGGGAGTCGCGGGTACGAACAGCAAGGAAGCTGCCCACGCGACGCTCATCGCCGATCCATCAGACGGACCGGTCGATCAGAACGTCTGCGCCTCTTGTCACCGGAACAAGGCGACGGAGTTCGAGAACAGCCTTCACTATACCATGCAGGGATATATCAGCACCTTTGAGACACGCAGTGGGCTGACTGCTGAGGGATCAGGGTGGATGACCGCATTCGGAGACCACTGTTCCGGTTGTCACGCCACCTGCGGCCAGTGTCATATCAGCCGCCCCACGAGTGTGAACGGCGGCCTGATGAACGAGCACGAATACCTTTCGACACCGAATCAGAACGGTCAGTGCACCGCCTGCCACGGCAGCCGCATCAATGACGAGTACAAGGGTGTTCACCCCGGCCTCTCCCCCGACAAACACTACCTCGCCGGCATGAACTGTATGGACTGCCATACCGGTCTGGAACTGCACGGTGGAGGAGTCACCCCCGATCATCGCCGGGATGCCTTCGGGCGCCCGGCCTGTGATGACTGTCACCCCGGTCCAGCCGCCGGCGATGACGGCATCAGTCACCACGCCCTGCACGCGCAGACCGTCGATTGCCCCGTCTGTCACTCACAGCCGTACAAGAACTGCTACCAGTGTCATGTGGGTGCCAGTGACGGGAAGTCACATGGTCTCCAGTTCCCGTCGGAGATCGACTTCCGGATCGGTGGAAACCCGATCAAATCTTCAGACCGTCCGTGGGATTACGTACTCCTGCGACACGTGCCGGTGTATCCGGAGATGTACGAGGCATACGATATCACACTGTCCAACTACAGTGCTCTGCCCTCGTGGACCTACGCGACACCGCACAATATCCGCCGCAACACGCCCCAGACCGAATCGTGCACCAACTGTCATGATGAGCCGGGTCTCTTCCTGACCTCGGCCTATCTCGACAGTCTGATCGCCGACGGCAAGGCTGTCGCGGAGGAGATCACAGCCAACACTTCTTTATTGGTAGACCCCCCGGCAGCGCCGGTAACAAGTACACAAGGAGGAAAAGGTAAATGAAGTTCAACTGGAAGAGAATGCTGGTGCTGTTGCCCACAGCCCTGCTCATGTTCTCACTGACAGCTTGTGATGATGACCCGGTTGCAGCCGGACTGTCCGATTGGGAGATCGTTCAGCAGGTCGTCTCCGACTACCTGGCTGGTGACCCATCGCCCGTGATCGCTCCGTCTGCTGTCTACGACGACGTGACCGGCGCCAAGACCAAGACCATCGTCAGCGTGCGCGCAGCAAGCGCCTACGACCTCGGTCACGTGGAAGGGGCCATCAACATCCCGTGGCGGGACGTCACCAGTGCCACGAACCTGGCTCTGTTGCCCTCGACGGCGACCCCGATGGTGGCTTACTGCTACACCGGCCACACGGGTGGTCTCGCCGCCACCTCTCTCAGCCTGCTTGGCTGGAATGTCCAGAACATGAAGTGGGGCATGATGAACTGGTCGGATGACCCGACCGTCGTGGCGACCACGATCTGGACGGAAGCCGCCTCTCTGCAGGCCGCTACTGAGACCACGGTCAACACCATCACCGAGATCTACGATGCACCCGACCTCGAGGTCTCCACGAGTGACGATCCGATGACGGTCACCGCCGCCGCCATCGCCCGCTGGATCACTAACACCTCCTGGACACCGCTCATCACGGCGCAGGCTGTCTTCGACAACCTGAACGACGGTGACACCAGCAACGATCCGGTGATCATCAGTGTCCGTTCGGCTGATCACTACGCTCTCGGTCACCTGCCCGGCGCGATCAACATCTCCCTTTCGGAGATCGGTGATCTTGACAAGCTGGTCATGCTCGACCCTGACGCTGATATCGTAGTCTACTGCTACACCGGTCACACCGGCGGTGTTGCCACCGCTATCCTGAACACACTCGGCTACGATGCCAAGAACATGAAGTTCGGGATGATGGGCTGGACAACCAATGCAACCGTGCTGAACACCACAGTATTCAGTGGCGCGGCCGGTTACCCCACCGTAGCGACAGGTGGTGGTAACAACTAGTTGGAGTGCATGCACTCACTCGCTCATGCGGGTGGGGAGAGATGTAAAGGCGGAGGGTCACCCCTCCGCCTTTTTTTAATCGCTCATCAATTCTGTCAGTGGACTCATCCCAGGAAGAAACCCTCACGCAGCGGGTCATCGGGATCGATGAGGAACTCGTGGCGGCCAGTGATGCTGGCGCTACCCCGCACATCGGGGATGACCGCAGAATAACCGCCGAAATTCACCGGTTCCACAACCGTTCCGGTGAAGGTGGTATCTACGATACTTTCGATGATGAGTGGTTCTCCGATACTGATCTCACCCCGGGCATAGTGAATCGCCATCCGACCGCTCACGCCGGTCCCGGTAGGCGATCGGTCGACCTGACCATCGGCGAAAATGCAGACGTTCCGGCTATCGGCATTTTCTGACCGGGGTGGAGCGATGAAGATCGTTCCGTACAAAAAGTTGAGGTCTTCTTCGGCAGGATGCTCTATCCCCCCCTTCCCGGTGACTGCCTCCTTGATGGCCATCCCTGCGGCGATCAGGTCGTTCTGTTCTTCCACGATACAACTGAACCCGAAGTCCTCTGCCCGGACAAACGCATAGAACGCTCCGCCGAATGCCAGATCATAGGTCACCCAACCTATCCCCTGCACCTTCACCCTCTCATCCAGCCCGGAGACAAAGGAAGGTACGTTGTGAAAATGTACGCTCCTCACGTGTCCCTCGACGACCTGGGCGTACGCGGTCACCTGTCCTGCCGGGGTATCGATCACCATCACCGTCTCCGGCTCTTCCAGGGGGACGAGCCCTGTCTCTGGAGCAACCGTGCCGATGCCGATGATCCCGTGTCCGCACATGGTGCTGTACCCCTCGTTATGCATGAAGAGGATGCCGAAGTCGGAACCTCGTTCGAAGGGCGGGGTAATGACACAGCCATACATCTCCCGGTGACCTCTCGGTTCCCACATGAGGGTCGTCCTGATATGATCGAAGTTCTTCTTCAGATACCGACGAAGTTCCAGGATCGATTCGCCCTCGAGTTTCGGCATACCGCCGGTGATGATGCGCAGAGGCTCACCTGCTGTGTGGACATCGATCGTGGTGATCCTGTCCCACTCCTGCGGTGGTGTCCATTCCTTCATGGCACCCGTCATGCTGCTCCCTTCTCTTTTTCGATCGAATACCACGGTTGTTGCGTGACAGGGCACTAGTGCCATGTCAGGTGACAAACGTCGGCACCGAGAGTGATGTCGGGTCCGGCCTGCAAGGCGCGGCGACGAGGCATAGCGGTGGCTATGGCGAGGAAGCGCAACGCTGCCGGTCGGGATACGACGTCGATCGAATACCACGGTTGTTGCGTGACAGGGCACTAGCATACCATGTCAGGTAGAATGGTGATGAGTCGGAAATGGAGAACCGTTCAGGAGGTGTAACCGTGCCGCGTATTCAGATATCCAGATTGACCATGGTGGGCGTACTGCTCTCTTCCTTCGCTGTTCAGGCGCAAAGCCAGGTGTTCACAGTCGGACCGGTCGAGGCGGGTCGGGGAGAGAAGGCTTCCGGATATATCATGATCCCGGAGGGTGTGGATGAAGGTACCACGATACCGGTCTCTGTGATCCATGGAGAGAGACCAGGCCCTGTCCTGGCACTCATCGCAGGTGTTCACGGGTATGAGTACCCGCCCGTGACCGCGCTCCAGAATATCCGGCGGGAAATCGACCCGCGCGAACTCTCCGGGACGGTGATCATCGTGCATGTGGCGAACATGCCCTCTTTCCTCGGACGCACGATCTACTACAGTCCGGTGGACGGTAAGAACCTGAACCGTGAGTACCCGGGACGGTCCGATGGCACACTGAGCGAACGGATCGCCCTGGCGATCACAACCGAAGTGATCGATCGGGCAGATTACGTTGTGGACCTGCACTGCGGTGATGGGAACGAAGCGCTGCGCCCCTACTCCTACTGGATGCGAACGGGTATAGAAGATCTGGATTCTGTGACACGGGAGATGGTGATCGCCTTTGGACTCGACCACATAGTCATCGATGACGATCGTCCCTCCGATCCCGGTGAATCCACCTACACCTCGAATACCGCGCTCACCAGAGGCAAGCCGGGCATCACCACCGAGACCGGCGGACTCGGCCTGAACGATGCATCCTCCATACAGATGGCCGAAGAGGGCGTCTGGAATCTCATGCGCTATCTGAAGATGGTCGCGGGAACGGTTCGCTTACAGACCGGCATCGTGTGGCTCGACAGGTATGAGGTAGTCAGAAGTCCGATCACCGGCATTTTCCAGGCCGCGGTGAGGGACGGATATGCCGTCAACGAAGGTGCCCTGCTCGGCACACTTCTGGATTTCTTCGGAAACGTAGTCGGGGAGATGCGCGCACCCTTTTCCGGGATCGTGAACTACGTGATCGCCACTCCCCCTATCAGTGAGGGTGAACCGGTCGCCATGGTCAGTCACATCAAACCTGAATAGGGGAGCAGAAACGAGTCCGATGCATCATTTGACCGGAAAAGGCTGGTTAGTCACTCTTGCGATCTGCTGTGTTTCCCTGCCAGATCCCCCTGCAGGAACGGATACCGGAATGATGAACATGGAACAGGAACCAGAGATGCAATCTGACGAACGTGTGAAGCAATGCAGTGGCGCCGGCACGTGGTTCCCCGCCGATCCGGTGGAACTGCAGAACATGGTCGACCGATTCCTCATGGTAGAGGCACTCGCTATCCCTGAAGCACCGGTCGCGATCATCGTGCCGCACGCCGGGTACCCCTGGTCAGGCGAAACCGCCGGCCATGCCTTCACAACACTGAGGGAGCACACCTACCGGCGGGTGATCCTCATCGGGTTGAGTCACCGGGTTCCCCTGAAGGGAGCAAGCGTACTGAATGTCGACGCCTGGGAGACGCCGCTCGGCCGAATCCCGGTGGACGAGAAGGCGCGAGATGCCCTTCTGAAGCGCGGAATCGTATCGGAGAATCCCGCAGCGCACAGTGAGGAACATTCCACCGGGAACCAGCTGCCGATGCTCCAGCGTGCCCTCGGTGAATTCCGCCTTGTCGAGGTGCTTGTAGGGGAGATGACTGACAATCAGCGTTCGAGACTGGCAGATGCCATTCGCGACCTGCTCGATGATGAGACCCTCCTGGTCATCAGCACCGATTTCACTCACTTCGGTACCAGCTTCATGTACCAGCCGTTCGATGAGAACATCCCTGACAATCTCAAGGCGCTTAACGACCTGGCCATCCAGCAGATCCTCGAAGTGGATGTGCCGGGCTGGGATGCCTATCTCGAACAGACCCGGGACACGATCTGCGGCCGGAACGCGGTCGGTCTGCTCCTCGAGATACTCCAGCCCTGGATAGACGCCAGGGGATTGCGTGTCGCATACGATACCAGCGGGAACCGCTCGGGAGACTGGAGCACATCGGTCACCTACGCTTCGGTGGTGTTCTGGAGGGAGAGCGCCGGATTGACGGCCGAGGAACAGCAGACATTGCTCACCATCGCCCGTGATATCTCTGCCGCATGGCTGCGGGATGGGGGCGACCCGAAGATCGATGCGAATGACTATCAGCTGACACCCAGGCTGAAAGCACCCGGAGCAGCATTCGTCACCCTGCGTAACGAGAGTGAACTCCGGGGTTGTATCGGGCATGTGGTCGCGCAGGTGCCGCTCTATGAATCTGTAGCCTGGAACGCGGTGCAGGCTTCCCGGGACCCCCGGTTCCATGCTGATCCGGTGACAGCGGGAGAGATATCCGGGATAACGTTCGAAGTCTCGGTCCTCTCACCGATGCGCAGACTTCTTGAGCCCCGTAAAGTGGAAGTCGGAAGGGATGGGCTCGTCATGATACAGGGGCAGAATCAGGGGCTTCTCCTGCCCCAGGTCCCGATAGAACAGGAATGGGACCGGAAGGAGTTCCTGACCCACACCTGCCTGAAGGCAGGCCTTCCTCCTGATGCCTGGAAGGATCCTCAGACCGAGATCTATCACTTTTCGGCACAGGTGTTCGGTGAGGAGGAGCGTCACTGATACCTGGATGAGCGGATCAGAAAATCATGTCCCCATGAACGATCGTGTGAAGAGGTCCGACTGTCGGCGCACGATATCCCGCCGGTGTCGATCGTGCAGATCACGCGGCGGTCCCCAGGGAGTGTTGTTGGCATCCACGATGTAGATCCGGCCGTCATCTGCATCCCGCAGGACGTCGATCTCGCCGTAATCTAGAGCGAACTCTCTGCAGAACTCGCCGATCTTCCCGATTTCCTCATCTGAAAAGACCTCATCCGCTGCCTTCTCGGTGACATCGAGCCAGCTGGTCTGGAAACGGTATTCAGAGGACTTATGCTTCACGAATACCATCGGGATTCCGCCGTCAAACACCGGTACCCTCACCTCTTCCAGGAGACCATCACCGCAATCACTGCGAACGAGCCGGTGATAGGCGAATCCCTCCTCCCGTTCCCCGATCGGACAGAGAACGATCTCACCGCTCTTGCTTGCGTTGCGGTCGTTCTTTTTCGCGCATTCTCCCTGAAACGTTGTCGGATCGACACTCAACGGGTAGCCGAAGACACGGTCGAATACCTCGCCCATGTATGACTTGCTTATATCCCGGCAATGGAGGTTGAGGACCTTTCCATCCTTTCCGATATCGGTCAACAGAGGGTGTTCGTCACGCCAGGTGGTATTCTCCTCACGCCAGGTGGTATTCTCCCAGGCGATCGCCAGATCGAAGGAATGGTCCGGATCCGTGGTGATGTGGAAGCCGCGCTCCCGACAGATCTTGAACAGCACGGTTTTTTTATGGGGGTACTCGGGATAGAAGAGGATCGTCCTGGCCCGGAATCCGTTCCTGATCCAGAGCAGGATGAACCTCGACCGATACCCGATAAGGGCCTTCAGGGGAACGCGTGTTCGGAACAGGCTCAAGGGCTCACGATCCTTCTATCTGTTGTACTCAAGGTAGAGTGAGTTGAAATAGAGTTTGAAAGTCGAGTACGACTGCGCCCGGTTGTGGAAATTGAACCCGAAGAGGACGATATCACCCTCCCCGTATTCGACATGCATGACGGTCGCTTTCCCCCGGGCCTGATCCACGTTCTCCGCGTACCCGCTCAACAAAGATTCCGTGCCATAGGGAGACCTGCTCTCAGCGGTCGTGAACCACGCGACAGGACGCGTCCGGCTGAAAAGAGGATCACCGGCTCGCTCAGCATCGAGTTCGAAGATCTGACCGCGTGACCAGAAGGCGACACCATGATCCTCCATGCCCCTGGTTATCGGAACAGGACCCTCTGGATAGGACATCTCCATGAGGGAGCCGGCAGAGTAGAAACCCGCCTCTGACAGTTCGCGGTTGATGTTCCTGATGGGGAGATCGAACTGGTCGATGATGAAGGTGGATGAACTCCCGTTGCAGATGATCGTCCCGCCCCTGCGGACGAATTCCCGCAGATGTTCGATCCCCTCTTCACCGATGCCTCCCACGTACTCCGGCAGTGTCGAACCCTCCCGGTTCCCCTGCAGGATCGTCCTGCCTCCGATCGCGGCAAAGGAGATGACGTTGAACCGCTTGATGAGATCTCCAGCCAGGATGTCAGCGTTCCGCAACCGTTCATAGGGGAACTCGTACTCATCCAGGATCCACCGCATCCACCCTTCATCCATGCTGCCCGACCAGGGCGCGTAATGTCCCAGTCTCAGCGGTTCCAGACGAACGGTCTCAGTCGAGGTATTTGCTCTGACCATCGCCACATGTGTGCCCGTCGATATCTCAAGCATCACGTCGGATCCGACACCTGAGGCCACGAAGGTACCGGCGGGCCAGATCCCTCCATCGAGTTCGAACGGTCCGGTCGCTCGTTCCACCCTGCCGCCGGCTGCCAGTATCCGGTTCACCGCAATGAAGCTGTTGTTGTCTGATGCGGGGAAGATGTAATCCCCCCGCCTGCCGGTCACGATCCCTTCAGGCCAGGGCACTTCGGTCACTCTCGTCATGCCGGTTGAGGGAGGTGTGTCCAGTTCGACACACGAGATCCCCATCTGCAGCGGGAGGGTCCAGCCGGCCACATCGTACGGCCGGAGCGGATCGGCCTCACTCACATCCACTCTGCCGGGGAGCCCCTGCCAGAGGTGGGTCTTCTGTCGCAGATCGGGATATTCCTGCCGTTCCATCATCGTCTTGACGAATGCACCGAAGGGTTGGCTGGTGGGGATGACGATACTCCCGGCCGGATATTCCACACCGGCTGCGCGTATCACCTGATCGGATTCATACACTTCCACGCCGAGCAGCATCAGCTTGTCGAGCATCCGGGCGGTTGTTGTCGGATCACGCTGTTCGCGAGGGATGATCCAGCCAAAGGGAGCCTCGGCGGCAAACCGGTCGATGTTGCCGACAGCCATGGAGTACTTGCTCAACAGCATCTCCCGACTGTAGCGGGAGCAGACATCGAGCACCGCTTTGGATGCGGTGAGACAGTACTGGACCGCGTCCCCTATCCGCCACCAGCCGCCCTTCCAGGGTGAAGTGTAGAAGGCTGAACTGGTGAATCCAGCATATCCACCTCCCCCACGCGAGGCCCTTGTCACATCATCCTCTGAATATTCGTGGGGAGTGGCCAGCCGGTAGAGCGCGGTCTCGGTCAGGATGGATGGGATGTTGTGAGTGGTGGCGATCTGGGTCATATACCCCGGATACCAGGCATCGAAAGAGATGCGTGAGATCGCCCCCGGCTGATCGTTGACCTCGAACGCCATCCCCATGGCAGCCCCGATCAGGTTTTCCCACCTGATCACCTGGGCAGGCTTGTTCGGGTTGGTCGGTTCACCATAGGGCGGGATCCAGATGCGGGTCGGGAAGGGCGCGGTCTGGTGGTGGTTGTATACGACGTTCGGGAACCACTCGTGGTTCTGGAGTCGGGATATATTCCGGGTCTCCTCCTGGGTGACGTTGTAGGAATCGCGGTTGTTGTCGTGACCGACATACTTGCTGTAGAGCCACGGCATACGGCCCTCCCACTGCTCTCCCTGGTGTTCCATGTACCACTCCGCCAGCATGGTCATACCGTCAGGATTGGCGAAGATCAGCAGGGTGATGACATTTTCGCGGATTCGACGTGTCATCCGATCCTCGTCGGTTATGAGGTCGTAGGCGAGCTGTATCGCGTGTTCGGTAGGCGCGCACTCACTCGCGTGGAGCCCCACATCGATCCAGCCGATCGCCCTTCCCTCATCGGCGAGACGGCCGGCCTCTTCCGGAGACACTCCCCTGCCCAGGCTCAACCGCTCGGCGATCTCACGGAATCGATCGAGATCGGCAATATTCTCCTCCGAGGAGATGAGGGCGTACTTCATCGTCCGTCCCATCTCGGTCGGCCCCATCTCCCGGATCACCATCCGGACAGATTGCCCGGCGATCAGCTCGAAATATGAGATCGCGGTCTCATAGGTAGTGAGCCGGTAATCGGCCCCGACGGGATAACCGAGGAACTCCTCAGGCGGGGTGACCTGTGCTCGAACTCCCGAGAGAGACCCACAAAGTGTGAGGATCATGGTTACGGCAAGCAGACGAAGGATTCTTGCGCAAACAATCATGGTGTCTCCGATCGCGGGTCAGATTCTCCTGGCGTGGTCCGAGGAAGTGCCAAGTGTACCATCAGGTCACGTGGAAGGCTATGGTATCCACCCTCCCACACGAGCAGGTTGCGCGGGAACCCGCAGGGATGATATCACTCTGTACTATCACCTCTGATATTCTACTCGAGCAGGCACAGAACACCTGAAGACAGGGAACGGTATCGTGGATCTCACCCGATCGTTTTCCCGGCGTTTTCTCTGGTCCGCCTGGACCGTCATGGTCCTCGTCACTCTTCTGGGACTCGTGCGGTTTCTTTATCGGGCAGACCTCCCATTTGAGGCGAAGTGTACCGGCTCATTATTCCTGATCGAAGAGATCGAGCAAGAAAACCGCAGTCATCTCCCCGCCACCTGGCCCGATACCGCAGAACGGCTTGTTCTTACAGAGGTCAATGGATTCCCGGCCGACAATCCCTGGGAGGTCAGACTGGCACTGGCGGGCAGTGGAAAAGAACACACAGTGGAGTTGCGGATCGAAGGGATCGAGGGACCACTTACGGGACATCCCGCCATCCAGCAGGTAACGCTCATATCGGGGTCGGACACCGGCGGCATGGTCGTCTATTCACTCATTGCCATTTTCGCTCTCGCTCTGGCCGGTCTCCTGATCCGCGAACGCGGTCAGCACCCTGCTGCGATACCACTTGCTGTTGGACTCGCTGTAGTTGGAGCATCGATCGCACTTGATGAATTCGGCGCTCCCCTGCCCGCTGGTATCGGAGTCCTGGTTCCCGGTCTGCTCTGGTCTTTCATTTTCCCACTGCTCTCACCAGCCATACTCTCATTCGGATCACGATTTCCCACAGAGTCGGTATTCTGGAAGAAGCGGTCATGGATTCGCACCGCGGCCTGGTACATCGCCGGTCTGATCGGCACCGGTACCGCCGCAGGGAGCCTGCTCTACATATATCGTGATTCACAGGCCGGACTCACGCTTGTCAAAACATGCCAGCATGTGCTCTGGTGGGCGCTCACCGCCAGTATCGTGATCCTTTTGTTCGGATTGATCAGTGTATACCGCGCATCGAATGACTGGGCCATCAGGAACAGGGTGCGGTGGGTACTGATCGGGATCTCTCTCGGTGCCGTTCCACCGCTCATCCTTGTCTACCTGCCGCGGTTGATCGGCTCGCAGGAGGCACAACCGAACTGGCTGGCGGTCTCATTCATGCTGCTGATGATCGTCTGCTTCGTGGTCGCGGTGGTCCGGCATCAGCTGCTGGACATCTCCGTGGCGATCAGGCAGGGACTGATGTACGGTCCCGCCACTCTCGGCGTGTCCCTCCTGTTTGGACTCATCTTCCTTCCTCTTCTCCTCTACTTGATGAATACGCTTCAACGTGACGCGAACATCCCGGTCACTTCCGGGACTTTCGCTGCATTAGCCATCTGCGCGCTGTTGTTCAGCCTGGTCTATGAACCACTTCGTAAGCGGTACTGGCGTTTCATCGACCGGCGTTTTTTCCGTACAAAATACAGCTACGGTCGCACGGTCAGGGAATTCAACGAGAAACTCGGGGAGATGCTGACCGGTGAATCGGTGATCCACCTGTTCCACGAGGTGACTCTTCGAACATTCAGTCCGCTCTGGGTCAGGATCGTTGACACGTGTGGAATATGGGGCGCTTCCTGGGAGAACCTGCAGGAACCGGATGAGGATTCCGTACCGGAAATGAGTATACCCTTCCCCGAACTCGATGGTCTCGAATTGTGGATCGGGCCCAAGAAATCGGGAATGGCATACCACGATTACGATCGGGCACTGCTCAACTCACTGGCCGGACTCGCTTCAACGTCACTGCAGAGGGAACTGCTCCAAAGGAGTCTTCTGGAAGAAAAAATCGAAACCGAGCGTCTTGTGGCGCTCAACCAGCTCAAGGATGATTTCCTCTCGCTGGTGAGTCACGATCTTCGTTCTCCCCTGTCGGCGATCATGTTGAGTGCCGATCTGATGGTGAAACGGAGTGAGAGCGTCGATGATACGCAGAGCAGAACAGACGCTATACGGATCAAACGGAACGTACAGCGTCTGGTACAGATGGTGGAGCGACTCCTCCATGCCGCCCGCGTCGAGGCTGGAAGGGTTGAACTCGAGATCAGTCCCTGCCGGCTCCATGAACTTGCGGCCACCGTCCTGGATAGACATGCATTACTGGCCGACAACGCCGACGTCGTGCTCGACAACGCGGTCCCGGAAGACGCGGTGGCAGTCACCGACGCTATCCTTCTGCAGGAGGCTGTCAGCAACCTCGTCGATAATGCGCTGAAGGTCTCGGATCAGGGAATGAGCATCCGGATCGGTGCCGAAAGGGATGAGGACGGGTGGATAGTAACGGTCACTGACCACGGTCCGGGGATCCCCGATGAGAAATTGGATAACCTCTTCGATCGTGGTACGATATCGGGAACCATGCAGAGAACCTCCGGATTCGGGCTCGGTCTCTACCTGGTTGACCAGCTTGTTCGCCTGCTGAACGGGACCATCGAAATGAGGGAGACTTCTTCGCAGGGAACAACCTTCGCCATCCTTCTCCAGCCATGGACTGCTGATGAAAAAGATACTGATAGCTGAAGACGACGCGGAGATGCGGGAACTGCTCGCCTCACTCCTTTCATCCGCTGGATGGGAGGTCGAAGAGGTCGGAGATGGTGTCGCGGCGATCCGCGCGATCGAGGAACGCCCCCCCCGCGTGGCGCTTCTTGACCTCATGATGCCCGGGAAGAGTGGGCAGGAAGTCCTCGAGGAAGCCCGGTTCCTGGAACCGGACCTCCCGGTAGTTATCCTCTCCGGACAGGGCGATATCGATGCCGCGGTCCGGGCGATGAAGGCCGGCGCGAGCGACTTTCTCACCAAGCCCCCCGATCCCGACCATCTTCTGCTGCTCCTGGATCGTGTTGTCGAAAAGAAGGTTCTGGAACAGGAGGTCAGCCGAAATCGGAGCAGACAGATAGCGGAGTTCACGATCGTGGGAGGCGAAGCTCCGACCATGATGGCATTCATGGAGAATCTGGAACGGGTGTCCGCGACCAGTGCAACCGTGCTTCTGACAGGAGAGACCGGGACAGGAAAGGAACTGGCTGCCAGAGCGATCTGGAACGGTGGGGATCGCGCTCAGAAGCCGTTCATCGTTGTCAACTGCGCTACGCTCAGCGAGACCCTGCTCGAATCGGACCTCTTCGGACATGAGAAGGGCGCCTTCACTGGTGCCTTCTCAGCCAAGCGGGGGATGATCGAAGAGGCCGACGGCGCTACGCTCTTCCTCGATGAAGTGGGAGAGCTCCCTGTGTCTATCCAGGCAAAACTCCTGAGGGTCATGGAATACGGGGAATTCCAGCGGGTCGGTTCAACGGTCACTCGGACAAGCGATGTCAGGACCATCACCGCTACCAACCGGGACCTCGAGGAGGAGGTATCGGAAGGCAGGTTCCGCTCCGACCTCTTCCATCGTCTCAATGTGGTGACCCTCCATCTCCCGCCACTCAGAGATCGGACGGATGATATTCACGCAATCGTCGATCATCACCTTCAGCGCCTCTGCACCGAACTCGGTCGACCGTTCCAGGATCTGCCCGCAGAGGTCTGGGACCGGATCCACGGATACGACTGGCCCGGAAACATCCGCGAGGTGCGGAACGTCCTGGAACGCGCGCTCGTCCTCTCCCCCGACGGAGTGATCCGGCCATCCGATATCCCTGTCGGATCTCGATCGGATGACATGACGGGCAGCGGCGGGATCCCGCTCGGAACACCGCTGACCGAAGCATTGGAACTCTACAAGAAATGGATGGTCGGACAGACACTCGAGGCATGTGACGGAAATCAGACCCGCGCGGCCGACATGCTCGGCATGCATCGTTCCTCGCTGAATCGGCTCTTGAAAGACCTGGAGCTGCGTTAGAAAATGGCGGGCTGGTCGCCCTTAGAATAACAAGCTCTGATCAGGTCAGTAGCTCATATACAACGTACTTCAACGGGTTCCGGCAATGAGTTCGTTGATGGCATTCTCCATAGCAGATACGTCCAGCCATTTCTGCGATACTATCACTTTCCCCGTCATGCTTAACAGGTAGCCGCTGTTGGGAGCGGGTCCGTACGTGCACCACATCGGATTGTTCCGCTCGAGAGGATCCATGTCATCGACCAGCATAAGTTGCGTATTGTTCAGATACCCGGCCATATCCGTGGCATGAGTGACGCGGTTTTCATACGTCACCGGCTGGTACTTTGTGCTGTAGCCGCTTTCAGAAACAGTAGCGCTGTACGGACTCAGATCGGGGCTCTTCGGGTGCGGCTCTAAAATGTATATGTGTACGAAGTGAACGTTATCAGCGAACGTACTGGTGTCGTCGAAAGCCTTGCTTGCCAGATCGAGAAGCTCAGGAACCCTGAACCTGTATGGCGGTCACGTATAAGACCCGAACACCAGTAAAACAGGTTTTGTCTCAAGCAGGGAGGAGAGGGAATAGCTTGTGCCCTCGATATCCTTTAGTGTGAATTCGATTGCTGTGTCACCCGTCTCCACACCTGTTGACAGCTGGCCCGCCCTGTTGCTCAATGAAAAGTTCTCAGCAGGCCAGTTGACACATCCCGGAGTCAGAGAGGATTCGGGCAAAAGGGTCAGGGTTGTTCCCTGCGGATCTTCCATCTCGTCGGGACTGGTGGTCTTCTCACCGCATCCAGGAACCGAAACTGCAAGAAATCCAAGAAGCAGCAGATTCGTTGCCAATAACTTCATGCAGTTGCATACCTCGTGTTGATAGTAACTATCGGCGACTTTAACGATAGTATTCAGAGCCTTAAAAGTCGAACCGATCAGAGATCCTGTTTATTGAATACCCTGATGGAGATGAGTACCGGCACCACCACCCAGATCAGGAGACCCGCCAGCCCGATCACCGAGGCAAGGAAGGAGGAGCCGGTCATCTTGATCAGAGTAGCTCCCGCAGGGCCAAAGAGATGCGGTCCTCCCACCTGGAGCAGAGAGAGTACCCGTGCGATATCGATCGGATTACCGAGCAGGCCGAGCGACAGGACCACTTTCAGGGTAGCGGGTGAAAGGTAGAGCGTCGTACCGAGTATCAGGATGCCATAGAGCAATTCGTAGAAGATCCATACCGCGAGGGCAATACCGAGGGCAATCTGTCGGCGTCCTGAGAGGAGCGAGATGAGAACCGAAAGACCAGTGAATGCTATCGCAAGCAGGAATGAATAGCAGATCACCAGAAGGTAACTGAGTGCGCCCTCGACCCCGATCACCAGGGCGATCACAATACCGGGAAGACCGAAACCGAGGATCGAAGCTCCCAGCACGGTCATCACCAGTCCGAGATATCTCCCGAGCAACACCTGGGACCTCGGTACTGGCTGAGTCGTCAGCAGTTCGAGGTATTCCGGGTTCGTCAGAAAACTGAATACCCCGAGCAGGAGCGCGAACAGGGGGATCAGGAATCCCCCCAGGTTGATGATACTGGCCGATGTTCTGATGAAATCCTGAAATCCGGTGTAGCCGGATGTGATCATGCCGAACCAGGCGATGAGCAGGGTCAGGATGGCAAAGAGTACCGCAAAGGAGACTACCCACCGATTTCTCCGGTTGAGAGTGAACTCCTGCCTGCTGATCACCCAGATGTTCTGATTCACCGCGCTGCTTCATCCTCTGTGTGGGGACCTTCCACTTTCATCATACCGAGTGGTTCACCCTCTCCAATCGTAATCGGAAAACCAGCTCCCGGCCTGGTCGCCATCAGCCGGAATTCAATTGTGGTACCATCTGCAGGAATCGTGATCGGCCCGATCTCAGGGTATCCGGTGATGGTGAAGGTACGTTCCTCTCCCGATGCAGTACCTGTCACCCTGAAGAGGATCAGCTCACTCTTCTTCACTTCGACCACCTGAGGTACCATCCCATCCGGACCGACCTGCAGTTCCACGATCACATCAGGCGTTCCACGCAGGGTCCGGAATCCCAGCCAGTCGGTGATGATCTCATCTTCATGTTCGCTCACGTTGACGACGGCTTCCTGATTGCCGAAACACACGACCTCCATGCCCATGACCGTTGGTATATGGCTGGTCAGCAGGAACGATGTGGTCTCGGCAGGGTGAAAGGTGCCGTCCCCGTAGTCAGCAAACCAGATCGCTGAAGGGAGTGAGGAGCCCTCTTTTTCAAGCGACTCAAGACTGTAGAGCAGACAGACAGGTGAATCGAACGTCACGAACTGTCGATCGAGCACATAACCACATGCCTGATTCACCTGGTCGATGATCATCCCGCAGTAATCACAGGAATCCAACCCTGCTTCTACCCGTGGCTGGACTTCACCCGCGCATGACACCAGGATACAGAGGATCCCGGCCACCGTGATTCTGCTGCCCTTGTTGACGCCGGTCATCATCCACTCTCCTCTTCAGAGTCGAGATAATCCCTGATCAGTGCTTCCCAATCAGGGGTTTCCGTGTGGATCTCCCTGATATTCCCCCCTGCCCCCTCGATGGCCCGGAACACATCGAGCCGTTTTTCGGGAATCGCCCGGAACCAGATCTGTTTCCCGTTCTGGTCGAGAGACTCAGCCCCTGCCAAGCGGGCGGCTACGATCATCTCATCGGTGGAATGATCGAGCACCACACGCACGCGCATCTCCCGGATGATCGTATCCCTGAAGAGCGGAACCTCTTCCACCCTCACCAGACGTCCTTCAACAAGCAGAGCCACCCGATCCGCAAGCTGCATGGCATAGTGGAGACTGTGCGAGGCGAACACCACTGTCGTTCCGTTCTGTTGTTTCGCCTTCAGGAGATTTTGAAGACACTCGATACCGAGCGCGTCAAGATTAAGGGTCGGTTCATCGAAGATGTAGAGAGGGACGTCCTGAAGGAACGCAACTGCAAGCCCGAGCCGCTGCATCATCCCGCCGGAGAACTCCCGGGTATATCGGTCAGCGCTCTCGGTCAGCGCGAAGAGATCGAGAACCTCACCTATCCTCTCATCAGCAGTTCCCTTCAATTGAGAGAAGAACGTCACCACTTCCCTGCCGGTGAGCAGACCGGGCATACCGACCCTCTGGGGTACGTAGGAGATGAGATCCCTGACCGAATCGGGTTCCGCGACGATGTCGTGCCCGTCGATGATCACCCTGCCTGCAGTGGGAGTGTGAAGACCCACGAGGGCCCGGAGAATGGTTGTTTTGCCACCACCGTTCGGCCCGAGCAGGGCAAACGACTCGCCCGCAACGATCTCCAGATCGAGTGGATGAACGGCGCGCACCTCTCCAAACCGCTTTTCGAATCCCGAAAGAGTGATCAAGGGATTCACGGAGCGCTCCCCACAGAAACTTGTCTGCGGCTCCAGAACATCAACAGGGCGAACAGGGCAATGGTAAGAATCAAATAGACAGTTGCCCAGATCACGCTCCCCTGAGCGTTGCTGCCGGCCACCATCTGCCACGGCACTTCATTGTTGACGATCGGTCTCATGACGGGTAGAGGATCCCGGGCATCACCGAGATTCAGGATCGGCAGGGATTTCTCAGCAAGTTCGAGTATCCGGGCCGCCGGGCTCAGCAGGTAGAACCTGACTTCGGGAACCCGTGATTCCAGGATCTGGAAGACATTCTGGATGCTGTACGGAATATCTCCTATCCCATCCCGATCCAGATCGTAGCCATCATAATCACTCCAGTAATTCCCTCTCCCTCTGTCCGACCAGGCTGTTTCCCGGTCACTGACATCGAGCAGCAGGGAACTCAGATTATTGATGAAGTTGTTCCCGACGAATATGTTGCCATCGCAGCCACCGTTGAGCTGGATCGCCAGGTCGTTATCCACCACATCATTTCCTTCGATCAGATTGTTGCCGGCGTTGTTCATGAATATACCGCGACTGTTGTCGAGGACCAGATTATCGCGCGCTGTAACGTGGTCCATCGACTGATAGAGGATACCATAGGCTCGGAACCCACGACAGCGGGCGAAGGTGTTCCGGGTGAACTCGATATCATGTGAATACATGAGGGCGGCACCGGCCACATTCCGTTCGAACAGGTTGTCCCGGAACGAGTTGTAGTTCGAATACATATAGTGAAGGCCATATCTGACCTGGTGTATATGGTTGCCTTCGATCAGTGTCGAATCAGCAAATGAGAAATATATGCCGTCCCGGACATCGACGATCTCGTTCCGGAGCACGAAGTTCCTCTTCGTGTTCCAGAGATGGATACCGTTGCCGCGATCTGACTCGATCAGATCGAGTCGCCCCCTGATGACGTTATCCTCTATCACGGCGTGAATGCCCGCTTTGACGTATATCCCATGCAGCGGCTCGGTTATGACGCAATTCCGTATCTTCACTGAATCGGCCTCGACGAGGATGCAGGCGTAATCCTTTGTGAGCTGTGGTCCGGCTTCACTCACCTGTAGCCCATCGACGACTGTTCCCGGGGCGATGATGTGGATGACATTGCCTTCATATCCACCACGGATGATCGGTCGGGAATGGGGAGATGGATCGGAAGGATCGACCGGTACGGTCCGGTTCACCGGACCGGTCAGAACTACTGGCACATCGATCACCAGGTTCTCATAGTATTCTCCTGTGGTCACGCGGATGGTATCACCGGGAGCGGCCTTCTGCAGAGCCAGCGCAATCGATTGCCCTGCCTTCACAACATGTACTGCTCGAGGCACATCCGTTGAGGGTGTCTGATTGACCAGAAGCAGCGCGAGAAGTGCCGTGATCGGCATGGTGTTTCCTCTGAACTGTCATGCGGGGAGCAGGAGTATCTCCCCTCCCCGCAATGCGTAGCTAACCGATGAGTCTCTTCAACTCGGCATCCACCATCGTCTTTGACCGGACACCGGCCACTCCCGTTTTAACCAGGAGTTGCCATACCTCCTCCATGTCGAGGAAGAGCTGCTTCTCGAACGATCCTGCTTCCTTGCGTTCCTTGCAGGAATCGAACAGTGTCAGCGCTTTCGTCAACTGCACCTGGGTATCCGCCCACTCTTCCTGGAGCACCTCACTGAACCGGTCACCATACTGATTGAATCCCTCGGTGATGTACACCGCTATGGGATTGATGATGTTGATGAGCTGGAGGATCTCGATCTCCTTGTTGTGCACCCTTGCTTCCCAGTCCGTCTCTGACTGGACCGTCTTCGGTTCAGGTACCGCGAGAGGTTCCGGTGCCTCGACCGAAAGAAGGGGAGCGTCCTCCGCTGGAGCTGATCCACCTGAGGAGTTGCTGCCGCCGCCACAACCGGCAAGCAGGCAGAAGGCCATGGCGGGGATTATCACTTTACTCATTGTTCACCTCCACTGCCCGTCCGTATCGGATCGAGCATTTTCTCACCCGGCCGATGCCAGGTGAACCAGAAGCCGCCCAGGAGCAGTAGTCCGAAGGCGACGAAAAGATATGTGGCCAGGGCGGGATAAGACCACACTTCGAACTGACCGACCATCCTGTATCCGAAGACCGGCGGTGTGAATGGAGCGACCTCCACCGCCGCACGAGGATCGAGATGTTTCCCGTAGTAGTTCAGTTTGTACCAGAAACTCCACAGGGAGAACCCGGCGAAGTAGATACAGATCACCATGGTATCGAGTATCGATTTGAGCGACCCGATCGCCGCCGCCCTGAGTGTGAGGACACCGATCAGACCGATCACGAGCGGGATCCACTTCAGTTCAGAGAAGTCTTCCTCACTGAGCTCAGCCATACCGATGTAGTGATTCAGGACATTGATCTCGACGAGGTCATTGCCTTGATCCCCACCGACCAGACTGTGGCTGTATATGTAGAGATCCAGTCCCTCTGGATACTGCTGTGCCATGAAGCTCATGCGCCACAGCGGAGCGAAGAAGGTCGGAATCAGGATCAGCGCTGCGGTGGCTACCAGGATTCTGCTTCTGGTCGTCAACGGCCTGTCCAGTATGGCTATGATCCGCTTGTACTTTTCGGACATCATTGCCTCGATTCATGACAACCGGCCGGACAGCCTGCGCTATCCGACCGGTATCGACGGTTATCTGACAAGCAGATATCCCTGCATCTCCTGATGGAGCGCACTGCAGAAATTGGTGCAGTAGAAAGCGAACACTCCACTCTTGTCAGCAGTGAACGTCACCGTTTTCGTCTCACCCGGATCGATGACGATGTTGATGTTGTAATCATTGATCGCCAGACCGTGGAGTTCGTCACGTGTCTGTTCGATGTTGGTCACATGGATGATCACCCGGTCACCCTGGTTCACCCGGATCACGTCGGGTGAGAAGAACGACCGCACCGCAAGCATCCACACCTCCACCGTCCTGCCCCGGCGCTCTACCCTGGTGTCCTCCACTGCCCAGGTCGCGTCCGGATTCTGCGGCCATTCGGGATCGTCCCGCCTGTAGACCTCGATCGGATCGATCTTGTCGGCGCGGATCATCAATGCGTAATGCGGTTCCGGTTCGGTGAAAGCGTCGTAAAGCAGGTTCATCCGGTCGCCTGATATATCGATCAACTGAGCCGACTCGGGGATCGACGGCCCTACACTGAGGTGACGTCCCTTCGACAGCTTGTTGAGAGCTATGAGGTAGTTGCCATCCGGTGAGCGGGAATCACCCTCGGCAGTCACCAGGTGACCTATGTTGTAAGCCACAGGGATCTTGTCCACCACGTACTGGTTCATGTCGGCGCCGGCTTCGTAGGGAGGCAGTTTCCATTTCGCGACCGCACTCTCGACGAACAGGGACGTGTAGGCATATCCCTTGCCGTCGAACTGGGTGTGCAGTGGGCCGAGTCCGACCGGGATCTCCGCCTCACGCACCGAGTTGTAGGTCAGGACCGGAATACCGTCGATAGTCTCTTCGAAATCCCCGTCCTGGATCGCCTGTTTGATCTTCTCGATATCGAAGACCGTGGTGGTCGGAGACAGTTTACCCGACCCGACGATCCATCGCCCGTCGGGACTCACATCCACACCGTGAGGCGACTTGGCCAGGGGGATGTACCAGGCGAGACCTGAAACAGTATCCGGATCAAGGACCGGTGCGCCGGCATACGTCCGTGCGCGACCCGCGTCGACCGCCTGCTGGGCGGCTCTCCAGTCGACCATGAGAATGTAGTCCCGATCGCGCTGTGAGGCTGTCACTTCCAGCTTACCGCCCTCGATGAACTCGCGCTCTGAATTGTAACAGGTCCAGAAAAAATACCCGTCACTCGGACCCTTGCCGGCGTCACCCAGATCGTAGTTGAAGGGGGGAACGACGATCTCCCACCCGAGTGACATCTCACCCGAGTCGGGATCGATCTTGATCCCGGCGACGATACCCTTGTAGGTCGTGCCGTAATCAGTGACATCCGCATAGGTACCCTGCGGGAACGGCACCGACATCCGCGTGGCCATTGTGACGTACTCGGAGTTGGGACTCAAAAAGGAACTTCCATGGTTCGCCGAGATGTTCGGGACCTTCAGAATCTGCTTTGTCTTGAAATCCCTCAGATCGATACGGGCGAGTCGACCGTTGGCATTGTCGTTGATGAAGAGCCAGCGGCCGTCATATTCGCCGTCAGTCTCCGACAGTCCGGGGTGGTGAGAATCTCCCCAGCTGTACTCGCCGAGCATCTCACGTGTCTCGTCATCGAATCCGTACCCGGTACCCGGATAGGGAGTGAAAACGGGGATTGTGGCTATGTGGCGCATCGAGGGCACTCCCGCCACGAATATCTGCCCGCTGTGACCACCGGAATAGAAGAGGTAGTACTCATCCAGGTCTCCGGGAGCCACATAGGTGGCAAGCGCCGCGTCGGTGATCTCTGAACCGGTCCCCCGCGTGCCACCACCCCTCGCTCCACCCCGGGGCGGGGCCTTGCCGCAACCAACGAATCCGCTCACCAGCAGAGCGATCATCGGCAGGGCGACCAGGACACCCCTCATTCACCGGGGTGGTATACCCTCAGTTCGATTCTTCACGATATCGTAAGCTCTCATGATCCTGTTGATCGCGTCCCACTTCTCCTCGTCGGTCAGTACGATCTGGCTCTCGAGAATGATCTTCATCGTGCCGGTGGGATCGAACAGGAATTCCTCGACGGTCTTGTTGAACCGGGCCCGGACATCATCAGGCGCGAGGGAGAGGTCGGGACCCTTGTCGGTCGGTGACTGGATATCGAACGCCTTGATGCTATGACAGACGAAGCAGCTCTTCTCAACGAAGAATGCACCGTCACCCGAGCGCATATTCCGGTCCCTGTCGATCTCTTCAGGAGTCATCTCATCGCTGAGTTCGATCCCCGGAAAATACGACCACGGCAGATCGCGGTTATCCTGCCAGCTCATCGCCAGCATCGCCAGGGCCTGGGTATCTCTTGACTGAAAATTCATCTCCGGCATGATCGAGTTCGGGACGATCGTCGGGGGAGACTGGAAGTGCTTGATATGCCAGTTGAAGACCGTCTGCTGGTTCGACACCAGGTTACTGAAATCGAAGCCCTCGGCGTGCTTATCCCCTTCAAACGTCAGGTCTGGTCCCAGCGAACCACCCGACCCGTTGATGATGTGGCAGATCTTGCATCCCTTGTCACGGACCAGTTGTTTGGCGTGATTGATACGGGACATGCCGGGAGTCGTACGTTCATATCGATGGCAGTAATTGCATCTGATTTCGTGGAGTGGAGGTGGTGTTCTGGGATCGTACTCGCTCCCGATAATCTCACCGAGCACCGGTTCCTCCCAGTGCTCGACGAATCCGTGGGCATCCGCATAGGTCAGGGCGAGTCCCTGTCCCCCGTGGCAGACGGTGCACCCATACTCACCGATCGGATGAGACTTGAAGAGATCGGGACGGGGATGTGTGGTCCATGGCTGCTCGACAGACTCGAAGCCCTTCCACTCGATACCCAGGTGACAGCTCGTACAGCGATCCACCCGATCGAGATCCTCAACGTATATCTGCTGGATCCCTCGCGGGATCTGCGAACGGTCGACATCCCCCATCTCTTCAGCCACGAGCCAGCGGAATTCAGACTGGTAGTATTTCCATTCGGGAGTGGTGTCCACGGCTATGGCCACGATTCCCCCGACCAGGATCAGGCCGGCGACTGTCAGTAACGAAACGATCTCTCTTTGACCGATTTTCCTCATCATCGCTTCCTCGCCCCTCGATCCTCAGTAGGTGATGGGGTGTATTGGCCAGGCCTGCCAGGGCCAGTAGAAATCCCAGTTCGGACCGCGCAGCGCGGTCCCGATGTAGGTCAGCAGGATAAAGGCTATGATGAACGCGCAGAATGTGGCGATCGCGGCCGATCGCGTGGTTCCCGACTTCTTTCTGACAGCGAAATAGAATCCGGTGAACAGAGCGAGCAGCAATGTGGCGGGATTGAAGATGTCGAAGAACATCTGGCTCTCGATCCCCCTGAAAACATCACGCACCGGAACCAGCATCGAACTGGCGACGCAGAAGGCGGTTGAGACCAGCCCGAAGACG
>JALGVQ010000199.1 GCA_025774615.1 bacterium | reverse complement strand
AGTATTTCCGTGCCGTATTTACTCATCCCCTCCGGGTGGATCGCGAGACCGACGATCTGATCTTCATGCTCCCGCAACCACTGCAGCGTCTGCCAGCCGACCCAGTTGTTTCCCATGAAGAAGATCTTCATCTCATCGAGACTCCACGATTCCATGTAATTCCTCAGTCACTCGCATCGCTCCCTGCCCATCCACCAGAGCATGTCCTCTCAGACTCATCTCTTCGCGTCGTTCCTCAGATGCGAGGAGCGCGACGATTGCTGTCGCGATGTCATCTTCCCTGACTTCCGCCTCCAGTCCCAGACATTCCAGTATCCCGGCAGCATGCAGTCTTTCGGCTATCAGACGCTGGTTTTCGGCCTGGATGATCGTCAGTCCCGGCACTCCCATGAACGCAAGTTCCCAACAGGTACTTCCACCGCCCGAGATGGCGATATCCGCCTCTGTCATCATCGAGGGCATATCGCGAACATGGTGTTTCACATCGATCGCAACGTGCAACCTGCCGGCTAGACCCGTTACTTCTTCAAAGAACTCTCTGGTGCCGCCTGCGACCACCACTACATGGATCCGTTCAGCGTCGATGTGATCGAGCGCACCCAGTACGCTCGATATCAATCCGTCTGTCTCACCACCACCCAGAGTGACAAGAACACGAAAATCCCCTGTCGCGACTGTCCTGCGGGCAGGCTCACGATCCCGG
Organism: bacterium; assembly: GCA_025774615.1. Taxonomy (GTDB): domain Bacteria; phylum Blakebacterota; class Blakebacteria; order Blakebacterales; family Blakebacteraceae; genus Blakebacterum. Next base: position 4,823 of record JALGVQ010000199.1, on the reverse strand, counting down.
AACTCGCGCCGCAGCAGCGCATACTCCGTTCCAAGAAGCATTCTCGCTTGGACGTTCTTCATACGCGACAGGGTCCGCTCCGAGATTCTGATCGAGGATCAGGTCGGCGTCGTACCCACCGATCTGGCCGTTATCATCGATCACCAGCATGGGGATCCGCCCTTGCCTGAGGGCGGTCTGATATTCCCGGCTGAAACTGTAGCCATCCAGAACGAGCGCCCCCGCGGCGGTCTCCTCGAGTTGAGTCCTGGTAGCCAGAGCATCCTCCGGGGAGCCTCTGACAGCTTTGATCTCAACTATGTCGATCCCTTCATCATGCAGGAGCGCCCGAGCCGGATCGGGGAGCTCACTGCTGAGGAAACAGACATCACCGCCGGAATCACGCCAGGCCTGGGCCAGCGCCAGGCAGCGCATGACATGGCCTGAGCCTATCGTGGAGGATGCGTCGGCCCGTATCACTATCGTCTGTTCTATCTTCATCATCGGTGAACACAGGGTACAACGAAGAAAAGACCACTGTCATTTGCCAAAACCTCACCCGGTCGCATAGACTCTGCCATTCGACCTCCGAAACGACGGGTCGGGACATTCATGATCTCCATAATCCTCTCGACATATAACGGAGGCGCATACCTCCCTGCCCTTCTCGAAAGCCTGAGTGCCCAGGACCGCAGTGATATCATGATCGCGATACGGGATGACGGATCGTCTGACGATACCGCTGCGATCATCGGCTCATGGTCAGAAGAGAACGAACAGGTCGATGTTCAGTTCGGTCCGAACCTGGGTGTGAATCACAGTTTCTTCAGCCTGCTCGACTCCGTTCCCGCGGAGACTGAGTATGTTGCGTTCTGCGATCAGGATGACCACTGGGAGACCGACAAGATCTCGCGGGCGGTCGATCTGCTCGAAGAGAGGTGTCACGGCGGACCGGCCATGTACTGCAGCCGCCTCTCCATCTCCGATGAGGATCTCAATCAGATATCCACCACCCGGCTGCCCCGGCAGGGGCCCTCTTTCCGGAATGCGCTCGTGGAGAACATCGCCACCGGCGCGACCATGGTCATCAACAGGGAAGCGGTCGATCTGCTGACCAGCAATGAGCCCGACCTGGATCAGGTCGTGCTGTACGACTGGTGGATCTACCAGGTCATGTCGGCATTCGGAACGGTGGTATTCGATGACCAGTCACACATCTTGAGCAGACAGCACGCCGACAACGTGGTCGGCCTCCCCTTCGGAAGGCGCTACTGGAGATCGAAGGCTCGTTTCATCAGCGACAGTGACCGGTACCTGATCAGCACACAGGCCCGGGAATTATCCCGCGTATTCAGGGATCAGATGACCGGGGAGGACCGGGAGAGGCTCGATGATTTCCTGGCCAATGTCCGCGCTCCCGATTTCATCAGCCGGTTGCGGTACGCCCTCTCGGGCAGCGTATTCCGGCAGAGACCTGCTGATGATCTGTTCCTGAGAGTGCGCATCATGCTGGGCAGGATATGACCGGCACGGGGGGAGCTTACCGGAACTCTGAGATGTTCCGCATGATCGAGGAGAAATCCTCTCCAGGGTCCTCGCTGAGGTGGATATAGCGACCGCTGACGGGCATCGGTGGATATTCTGACCGCTTCACCCCTTCCAGGAACCGTGTGATCCCCGCCTCATCACCCTCGATCGAATAGCACGCTCCAACTTCGGAGAAATCATCCGCCGGGACGGCGTCTGACCGGATCTGGACCGCGCTCCTCCCATGTAGAGCAGCTTCGAGGAGAGCCGTGGAGGTCCAGCTGAGAAAAAGATCGTAGCGGTCAATCGCCCCGGTAAGGGTCTCGCCTTCACGGGTGAGGTCAAGGGCAGGGAATGAGGCACGCAGATCATCCCAATGCTCCGCCGGATGGGGCCGGTAGACCAGGTCGATCTCAAGGCGGGCACATCCTTTGATGAATGTTGAAATGACCTGGTGTTTCATCTCGCGCAGGGAGGCGTCGTTCAGCTCCCACGGTTGACCAAGCAGACAGATGGTACACGGGACAGCTCCCGCCGCTGTGGGACTCGTCGTGACCGGGTACGGATATCCGAGTACATGGACTCGTGCCTCCGGCACGATCGCATTCTCCCGATAGATATCCCTGAACCACTCACCCCATACCAGCATATGGTCGGTCCGATGGCCATCGAGGATATGTGACCCGGCCGCCCGCTGGAAGAGGCCATGCTGGATCGTCACGGTCGGTATACCCGCCGAACGCGCGGCCTGTATCACAGCCCGTTCCAGGAAGAGCGAGTCGTTCTTCACCACCACCGCCTGCGGGGACGCGCGCCGCAGGACCGTCCCGATATCAGTTACGGTCCGCTCGAGCAGTGCCAGACGTGTTGTGTCATCCCGGGCCGTATACGCCCGGTAGAGGTCTGCCTTCCACTTCCATGCCATATGCAGGGGGATCGAGTGCCGCCGTGCCGTGCGCAGCTCATGCTCATCCTGTACCAGAGAGGCGATCGAATACTTCGATCGCGCATGCAGCATCAGGTGGAGAAAGGGGGTACCGAGAAACACGATATCGACAGCGCCGGTCCGCCTGAGGGAAGCGGTGATTTTCTCCAGGAGTGCGAAGAGGGGCCGGTACCGGTAGTATTTTCCGGAGAATCGTTGAAGCAGACGCACGTAGGTTTCTTCAAATTCCGGTTCACCCCGAGCGGCACGTCCTGCCGGATAGGCAAGAATGTCATCGAGGGCCGGCATTCACGCACCTCTCTCTGTGGAAGTCGACTCCTCCAGCCTCGCGACCCGTAATCCCGCGATCGCGAGAACCGTCCCGTACAGCGCGTAGGTAATGGTAGTGCCTATCGCCACCCCGGTGATGCCGAGACCAGCCCTGATCAATGTGATGTTCAGCACGACATTCAGCAGCAGGGCGATACCCTGCACCAGGAGGTACCAGGTCTGTCTGTTCAGGGTGTTGAGCAGGTTGCCGAACCCGCCGGCCAGAGCGAGGAAGAGCGGCCCGATCACGATGATCTTCATCGCCCTGATACCGGGCGCGAAATCGGGCAGGAACCGCATGACGAACGGTGTTGCCGCCAGGTAGACGATCACCACCACAGGTATGGTGATCCCCACAGCCATCACCACCTGCCGGTACACCCATCGCATGACATCGTCGACCTGTCGCGTCCGCCCCCAGGTCTCTGCCATGCGGGGATACGTCTGTTGAGCTACAAGCATGGGGATCAATCCGATGATCCCGACCACCATGATCGCCAGTGAGTAGTACCCGAGTTCGATTTTGTCAAGCATGGCCACGATGACCAGACGGTCCGCAGTCGTCAGCAGCGCGTAGAGGATCCCTACACCCAGGATAGGGAATCCTATCCGCATGAGGCGAAGCATCTCCCTGCCATCGATCCGGGGTTTCAGATTGAATCTCCAGATGCTCACCATCCCCGCCGCAACGAGGGCGATGGCGATCGCCTGCCCACCGATGAAACCGGAGAGCCCGAATCGGCGCGCCATCGGTATCGCCAGAAGCGGCAGCAGTCCGGCGAATACCAGCTGCTGCCAGCTCATCCTGTAGAACCGGTTGTTCGACTTCAGAGAGGTCTGCAGATAGACGGAGAAGAGTGAGACAGCCAGAAGCGGCGCCAGGGTCGATAGCGGGCCGCGGAGGGCATCACCAGCCAGCAGCGTCGAACCGAGTATCACCCCCGCGCATACGACGACGGCAGAGATCAGTACGACTCCAAGGGTCACCGATTCGACCAGGCGGACCCGGTCATCATCCCCCGAACCGCGGAAGAACGGAACCTCCCGGTTCATCGCGTTGATCAGACCCAGATGGAAGACGCCGAGATACACCAGGGCCAGATTCAGGATGTTCCAGGAACCCCAGATTTCGGGACCGAGCAGTTTGGCGCTGTACATACTGACGCCGAACCGCGAGGCCTGCAACAGAACGGTCGAGGCTGTGAATACGAGAAATTCACCCATCAAAGGAGTCTGGCGCATCGTGCGGATGATGTTCGTGATTGAGCCGCTTACCATGGTGAACCCGGTTTTCGCAGAAGAACCCAAACGTTTCGTGCCAGCAGATCCTCCGGGGTGACCGATGGATAGAGAGCCAGAACGCTCTCGATAACATCCCGATCGAGGTGCCGCTCATCGAATGGGTCGTACCAGGGCAGGAACGTCATGAGTTCCAGTCCTGCCTCCTGAACGGAAGTGTGCAGATCATCATGGCTCATCCGGTTGAGGTTCCGGGTGAAGAAGCGCATGGCCACCTCTTCCTCACCCGACCGGAATTCCTGCAGATATCTGCTGAAATCATCGGTAGAGAGACGGGCATGACCCCACAGGAAGTCGAGTGTGCAGAGGCTGTGACCGCCGTTCATCGAAAAGAAGGGGTTGTACTCGTGGAATGACACTCCGCCCGGTTTGAGAATCCGTGCGATACTCCGGAAGAGATCATCCGGCCGTTCCACATGCTCGAGGACCTCCCAGGAAACAACCAGATCGTATTCCTCACTGGGAAGATCCGAGGCGCAGATATCATCTTCCCTGAAGGTGACACGCTCCTTCAGGTCCGGCCATCCGAATACCCGCTCGCACACCTCCACCCCGGCGGTGAACCTGAGAATCTGGAGTTGCCGGCCCGCCTCGATCTCATCGTCCGAGAGGGTCGTGTGCTCCTTCTGATTCAGGTAGTACTCCGGGATATCGGTAGCAGTCACTTCCCCGGCACCGAGACCGGCCAGCGCGAACGATCGCGTCCCGTCATGACAGCCGATCTCCACGACCTTTTTCCCTTCGAGTCCGAACCCCGCGGTAC
>JALGVQ010000198.1 GCA_025774615.1 bacterium | reverse complement strand
ATCCCGGGACTCCCCCCTCCCGGCATAATTGCAGGAATAGAGAAAACCAACAGTCGATTTCGAACGTTATTCAGGTGTCATCCATATCACCCGCTCATTTTCAGGAGATTTGAATCGGTTCACTCATGTGGATTTTCCTGTGAACGTCAGCATGAGTTGATCGTTCTTACATGAAATGGCCCGGATATCGCTTGTACCGGGCTGACATTATCTGAGAGCTGGAACATATACACAGGAGGGTTAGAATGCCCGTTACTCCTCCCTCTATGAATGGCAGTTGCCATTCGGGAATGACCAGGAGAGAATTCCTGCCGCTCGCTGGAGCCGGACTGGCAGCCACGCCACTGCTTCTCAACAGTTGCTCGAATGACACCCTTAAAATTGATGACTCCGGAGGCATCAATCTGCCGGGCACTGTCGTGTGGGCATCTGATCGGACCAGTACCTGGAGCATCTTCATGTCCCGGTTCGATTCCGAACAACCGGTCAATCTCACGCAGGAAAGCTTTCATGATGATTCTCAGCCTGTCTGGATCGATAACGGCCAGAAGATTGTTTTTGTATCCAGCCGGAGCGGAAGCCCGAATCTCCACCTGATCAATGATGTCCAGAACCCTGGAAGCAGCATTGAGCAGGTAACGGACCTGACAGGAGATGTCGCATTCCCGGAACTGTCACCTGATGGCAGCAGTGTGTTTTTCTGTTTCAAATCACTTGTGGAACCCCTGTTCCGGATCTGTCATCTGGATCTCAGTGATAATACGGTCACAGAAGTCTGTTCGATGCCGGCCGGCAAGTCACAATTGAGATTTATAGATAGTAATAAAATACTTTTGGGGCCGATAATACTTGGTGAGATTGATATAACTACAGGTACGTTTAATAAGTACATTTACAATCATATAGATGTAACAAGCTTTGATATGGACTGTTCCGTTGCAACATTTGACATTTCAGAGAAGACCGGGGCGATATATGCGGCTCTGGATAATTCTCCCTTCGATTATTACCGGGTCTACTCATGGGACTATGAGAATGCCGACAACTACAAGGCTCTCGCAGGCGGGGTGGTCGAGTGGAATGATGTCTGGCGGAGTTTCAGGATCCTGGATATGGGGGGAACTAACGATGTAGTCCTGGGATCACAGCGGACCGCGGTTACTACCCTGGGTAATCCCACTAATATCGGTCCTTTTAAAATTGGGGTCTGGAACCAGAAAAATCAGCCCCTCGCATTCAAGCTGTCGACAATGAGAAACATGTTTACCGATAACCTCTACCCGGACTGGACATCAGTAGAACATATCCAGACCTGAGAGCCTTCAGGAGCCGTCAGAAAGTGTTATGGATCAACAAGTCAGAGAGGGGTGAGGGTTTTTCTACTCACCATATAACGTTCAGGAGGAACCACATTGCATCACCACAAGACCAGGTGTGGCGCCCGAATCGTACAATACATCGCGCTTTTCCTTATCATGATTATGACATCAGCATCATCGTGCGAAAGTTCAGTCGCCCCGGAACCGACAACATATGACGGAACATGGACAGGTGTTTTCAAGTTCATGTACGACAGGGGCACGGTCTCACTCAGTGTTGATAAAAACAAAGCCTGCTCGATTGAGGCCACTGTGGCAGGTGACCTTGATCAATGGGATGGAATGTATCGGCTGGACATTGAAGGGTCTCTCGTCATCCAGGTCGATGGCAGAGTTGTCGGTGAAGTCTCAATGATCCGGTACTGCCCGGGCAGGGATACCTGTGCCACGACCATCACGATGTCCGGTCAATTCGAACTGGCTGCGAAGGGAATCTACTACGGGGAATGGCAAACCGTCTCTGGAGCGCCCTTCATAGCTGGTGGCACATGGGGAGCTTCAAAAGAACCAGACTGATATTCCGCGTTCGTCCGGATCGTATAGTTACATCAATGCTGTACACACTCCTGCTGGGAGTGTGAAGATTTTCGGTTCTCCATCCCCAGGCAAATAGCGATTGGGAAGGTAATTATCCCATCCCGGAGTTCTCTTACAGTGACAGTCTGGCGTGGGCCTCCAGCATGTTCGCCTGGACATCGAGTCCCCAGGGGCAGGAGCCGTTGCATGGCGCGCTGCATCCAAGGCAGTGGGAGGCGTCGTTCCCGTCCAGTTCCCGGTAGAGCACCATGGCGTCTTTTTCTCTCGCCTGATTCTCGAAGTAATAAGCGTAACGCATTACAGTGCTTACCTGTAGACCTGCCGGACATGCTCCAGTACAGGCGTCACATCCCTGCCGGCAATAGCGATCGCTGATCACCCTGCCGTAGTCGCTCAGCAGGGCCAGATTCAGGTCTGCCGGGGTGGAGCCGGAGAGCGGCAGGTACTTGTTCATGTTGTCGATGCTGTTGGCCGCGATGCAGGTGGTGTGCATGTCGGGATTCTGTACCACCCACTGGACGCTCGCGAGATCGAGTTCGTCCTTGGTTGTGATGCCGAACTTGTCCATGAACGGTTGTGTATTCTGCCAACCTTCCTCCTGCCTCTGGATCCGTCCCCGGAGAGACTCGATCGCCTGTTCCCGGGTGCGTCCCCGGCTCACCGTCTGATCAACAGACTGCTGCTGGGCATCGGTCAGGTTGTCAGGATCGAGCGGTGTCGGCTTCAGAGTGCCCGGCTTTGTCTTCATCGCGGTTGTGCCGACGTTATGCTCCTTGCAGGCTGCAAGGACCTTGTCCCCCATCTCCCGGTTCAGGAAATTGTAGGAGAAAAGCATCAGGTCGAAACGGCCGTCAGTGGCTGCGGCCAGCAGGATCTCTTCCATTGTGTCGGAACTGCCGCGTCCGGCACCGTGGCACGAGATACCGATATGCCTCAGTTTGCCCTCGGCCTTCAGCTTGTCGGTAGCAGCATGGAAGGCGGGTGTATCGAGGGTAGCTACCGACCCCGGGCCGTGCATGTAGAAGGCGTCGATATACTCGGTCTGCATTCTTCCGAGGCAGGTCATGAACCGATCGCGGACCGTCTCTTCGGTATCACTGCCGCTGATTCCTATCTTGGTCGTGATGAAGATCTCTGAGCGCTCCATGTGGGCCATCGCTTCACCGACCGCTGACTCGGCAGCGCCACGACCATAGCCTTCGGCCACGTCGAAGTAGTTGATCCCCTGATCGTAGGCATGCCTTACCACCGCGGTATCACGCAGGGGAACCCCCCCTACGGATATGTCAGATACCATGAAGTCGGTCCGTCCCAGCGTCCGGTACGTCTTGATGCTGTTTGCGCCCGCCCGTTTTGCGCCATTCCCACTCATCGCGGCGGCAGGTGTCACCGCAAGCGCGCTGCCGGCGATAGCCGCACCACCGACCTCCAGGAAATTCCTGCGCGAGAACGATCCGTTCTGTTCCTTCCGCTCAGCTTTCTTCTCCACGACCTGGCTCCTTTATCGTTCTTCTACCGTTCTTCCCTCTTCACTCAGTTCGGCCACCCTGCGCTGAACCACCCGATTCGGACACCGAAACAATACCCGACACTCACCTGTTCATACAAGATGAGAGTCGACATCTTCACCTTCTCTGCGTCCGATTTCTCAATACGTAAACGTAACAATAAGACTTGCACTGGCCCCGCCGGTGGGTGGATGCTCCGCCCTGCAGCAGTGCGAATATCGCGACACCATGAGACATCGAAGGAGAAACAATCTCGATGCCGACCTCGCCATCTTCTCCATCGCCATCCCCATCTTCCGGGGGACCGGGAACCGGACAGCACCTCCTCGGCGACATGCCCGCCGAATCTTTCCGCGCCGCGGGTTACCAGATCATCGACTGGATCGCGGAGTACCTCGAAAAGGGTCCCGACGCGCCGATCCTGCCGCAGATCGAACCGGGAGAGATAAGCGCTCAGCTTCCCGACTCAGCGCCGGCAGAGCCCCGATCGATCGACGAGTTGCTGGAGGATTTCAACAATATTCTCTACCCGGGATTCACCCACTGGAACAGCCCGCGCTTCATGGCCTACTTCCCCTCAACCTCTTCAGGGCCGGCCATCCTCGGGGAACTCCTCGCTGCTTCAGTGGCGCAGAATGTCATGCTCTGGCGTACCGGCCCTGCCGGGACCGAACTCGAGATCCGGGTCCTGCAGTGGTTCCGGGAGATGCTCGGCCTGCCTGAAGGGTTCCACGGACATATCGTGGACACCGCTTCCATCGCGACGATGCTCGGTCTGGCCGCCGCCCGTGAGTCCCATGCCGAATTGAAGATCCGTACCCTCGGGGCCGCCGGTCGCGACGACCTGCCTCCCCTGACGGTCTATGCTTCTGAAGAAGCTCATTCCTCGGTCGAGAAGGCTGCCATCACCCTCGGGTTCGGGATGGAGCAGCTGCGCAAGATCCCCACCGATGAAATCTTCCGTATGCGTCCCGACCTGCTGCGGGAAGCGATCCGAAGTGATATCGAGAAGGGGTATCATCCCCTGGGGGTCGTGGCAACAGTGGGGACGACCTCGAGCACGAGTATCGACCCGGTTCCCGAAATCGCCGACATCTGCGAGGAACACCGGCTCTGGCTTCATGTGGACGCCGCCTACGGTGGCGTCGCGGCGATCGTGCCGGAGAAGCGTGACATCTTCGCCGGGTGTGAACGGGCCGACTCGCTGGTGGTCAACCCCCACAAGTGGCTCTTCACACCGGTCGACTGCAGTACCTTCTACACGCGCCACCCTGAAGTCATTGAAGTCATGAAAGCAGCCTTCAGTCTGATGCCTGAATACCTCTCCAGCGAACAGGATGATGATGAGGCGCTGACCAACCTGATGGACTATGGGATCCAGCTGGGCAGACGCTTCCGCGCTCTCAAGCTGTGGATGGTGCTGAGTTATTTCGGGTCGGAAGGTCTTGCCGGACGACTCCGGTTCCACATGAAGCTGGCGAGTGATCTGGCCACCACGATCGAAGGACAATCTGGTGTGGAGTTGATGGCACCGGTGAACTTCGCGACCGTCTGTTTCCGCTTCCTGCCGGAGGGTGCTGATGGTGAAGAGAGTGACCGGGAGGAACAGGAAGAGCGTATCGAGAAACTCAACAGCGGAATCATGAACCGGGCCAACGCCTCAGGTGAGGTGTTCCTGAGTCACACCAAGCTCAAGGGCGCGTATACCCTGAGGCTGGTCATCGGACACCTGAGGTCGAGCGAGCAGGATGTCACCGAGGTGTGGAACCTGCTTACCCGACTGGCAGATGAGGCAGGCTAACGATCCTTGCTGGAGAAGACGATCTCTCCATCCACGATGGTGTAGAGCACTTCGGTGTCCAGGATGTCGAGCGGATCTATCTCGATCAGATTCTGATCGAGGATCGTAAGATCAGCGTATTTTCCGACCGTGACCGAACCGAATTCATCCTCCTCGAAGGTCGCCCAGGCCGCATTGATCGTCAATGCTTCGAGCGCTTCATGCACGGTGAGTTTCTGCTCAGGGTACCAACCCCCCACAGGGTCGCCTTCCAGTGTTGTGCGGTTCACAGCGGCGTGAATCAGGTACTTCGGATGCTGGTGGTAGATCGCCGCGCTGGTTCCGGGCCAGTCACTGCCGAAGACGAGCACGGCACCACCATCCTTCAGACTCCGGAAGGCATAGGCACCCCGGCAGCGGTCCCCTATCCGCTCATCCATCCAGCGCATGTCATCTGAGAGGTGGTAGGGATTGATCTCGGCGACCAGCCCCAGTTCGCCGAAACGGGCGAAGTCCTTGTCATGCACTACCTGGGCGTGGATGACCCGGGCCCGGTGATCCGTGAGGCCGAGTTCATCGATCACCCGCTCGTACATTGTCAGGAGCGTGTCGACCCCCTTGTCACCGATGGCATGGACATGCGGCATGAAACCGGCCTGGAAACCCCGGCGGATCAGTTCCTCCATCCCCGGGTCGGGTGTCATCCTGACCCTCCAGACCCCGTTCTGCCCGGGACGGTCATCGTACGGTTCATAGAACATGGCTCCCCAGGTTCCCATGATCCCGTCGACGAAGTCCTTCAATCCGGCGAAGCGGAGCCAGGGATCCCCGAGCCCCTCCCTGATGCCGATCCGCGCCAGGTATTCGGCCTTCTCCAGCGTCGGCCGGGGCCTGATTCGCGCGGTGAGTTCGCCGTTGGCGTAGAGTTCCTGGAATATCTCCAACTGGCCGGGGGGAGTGATGTCGTGGATCTGTGTGATCCCTGATGCGGCCATGTCCAGCAGTGCCATACGGGACTCGGCGAGCCGCAGGTCGTGTGACGCCGGAGGCAGGTCGCGGAACATGCGACGGATCGCGGTTGCGTTCCCTTCAAAGAGTCCGGTCGGATCGTCGCGGCGATCACGGTGGATCGTCACCCCCCGGGGAGCGCGGGTATCTCTGTCAATACCGGCGATCTCGAGCGCGAGCGAGTTGGCCAGGAACATGCTGTTGTCCCAGCGATTGACCAGAACCGGATGCTTCGGTGTCACCTGATCGATCATGCTCCTGTCGGGCCTGAAGAGGTCGTCCTTCTCCCCTGCTTCGGCCTTCTCTTCTCCCGTGGAACCGGCCGACCACGACTCATACGCTCCCCACATGCCGCCGGTGATTGCGCTCCCCTCCGGCATCCGGTCCGCCACGGCCCTCAGCTCATCGCGCAGTCCCTTCTCATCACTCACCGCCAGCAGGTTGGCGCCCAGCAGAAGATGACCGGCCGAATTGAAATGTGTGTGCCCATCGATGAGTCCGGGAAGCACGAAGGCGCCTTTAACGTTGAGGGTGCGGGTACCGGCACCGCGCCAACGGTTCACCTTCGCGCGCGAACCGACTTCAACGAACCTGCCGTTCTGGATGGCCACTGCTTCAGCCCACGGCTGATCGGCTTCCATGGTATAGATATGACCGCCTGTCACGATCAGGTCGGCAACTCGTGAACCTTCAGGTCGATTCCCGCCGCATCCAGCGGCAACGATGAGAATCGGGATGGCCAGGCAAGAGAGCAGGTGATGAAGATTACGGCGCGTCATGGCTGCGAACCCCCGTGTTCCGAATAGACTTCTGGCACAGAAGGAGGTCTCC
>JALGVQ010000197.1 GCA_025774615.1 bacterium | reverse complement strand
GACCTCTCGGGCCTCATCACGGGTCATGACGACCGGGAGCCGCCGTGGACGGCGGGCCCGGATCACTTCACCAAGCTCGCCAATCTGCTGGTGCAGCACATGCCGGTAAAGGAATAACAGCGCACTGAGGGCCTGGTTCTGGGTCGAAGCGCTCACGTTACCGTGAATAGCAAGGTGGGTCAGGTATGCATTGATCTCCGGCTCAGCCATTTCGGATGGGTGCCTCAGTTCGTGGAACTGGATGAACCGCCTGACCCACATCACATAGGTCTTCTCTGTGCGACTGCTGTATTTCCGGGCACGGAGCGCTTCACGCATCTGTTGGAGGAGCTTTGTCTTCGGAGCAGGTGTTCCGGATTTGGTCATTATCTGATCCCCGTGCAAGGGTGACAGGGGGGCGATACCGGGGGAACGATGTCAGGGGACGATTATCTGTTTTTCGGCAGGGGGATGAATCGACGACAGTCTACCCGACTGGGCAGATTTTTTCAACTGTACGCAATTTTGCACTATAGTGGGAGCTGCCTCGTGTCAGGTTTCGCCTGGATGGCCGTCACCGCTAACACGGTCCTCCGGTGATCCCGTCAAGGATTCCTGTGTTCACCTCTCTCTCCCATCAGATTCCAGATCCTTACCCTTTGAAGGTGGCGGCCCGTCCCGCAGGGCCCTGAAAGCCAGGATCGCCAGCACCACGGCCAGCGTGAAGAGTAGAACACTCAGGAAGCCGATGAAGAGTTTACCTGCCATAAGGTTGCTGTAGGCGAATGTGATCAGGGCGCTGAGCGTGACGGCGAACATGAAGTACATCGGGATCCGGGCAAAAAGAGCCCGCTGGCCTTTGCGGGCCAGCCAGGCACTCACCGCCAGCAGGGCCAGAGCCGCCAGGAGCTGGTTCGCGCTGCCGAATATCGGCCAGATCACCTGCCACTGACCCGAGAGGGCCAGAGCAGCGCTCGCCGCTACGATCAGGGCAGTGACTATCCACCGGTTCTGGGTCCATGCAGGAGGCGTGTGACCTTCAGCGCCGGCTGTCGTGTGTGTGAACAGTTCCGAGAAGGCGTACCGGCTGAGTCTGGTTCCGGTATCGAGGGTCGTCAGAGCGAAGGCCGAAACGGCCAGGGCTGCGAAGGAGGTTCCCACGACCGGGTCGATTCCCAGGGAGGAAGCGAAACCGCCGATGCCTTCACTGAATACGGTGATCGGTCCGGCTGCGAACCGGGCAGCGTAATCCCCTGATGTGAGGACTGCGGCGGTGGTCAGGGCGATGATGGCCAGGAGCCCCTCGGTGAGCATCCCTCCGTAACCGACAATGCGGGCATCCCGTTCGGTATTCAGTTGTTTGGCTGTGGTGCCGCTTGCGACAAGGCTGTGGAATCCGGAGATGGCTCCGCAGGCAACGGTCACGAAGAGCACGGGGAAGATGAAACCGAGCTGATCGTTGGAAAAGCCGGTGAAGGCAGGAAGCCGGATGATGGGTTGCTGAATCACGATCCCGACTACCGCTCCCAGAAGGAGCGCGAAGAGCAGGAAGGAGTTGAGGTAATCCCGTGGTTGTAGAAGGGCCCAGACGGGCGTGATTGAGGCTACGAAGATGTACCCCATCAGGAGCCAGAGCCAGAGGGTGCTCTGTGCCTGCAGGGGAAACTCGAGGCCAAGCCAGACACAGAGAAAGAGGAGGACGACACCGACGACGGTCGAAGCACCCAGGGGGAGTCTCATCCGGCGCAGTACCTGTCCGAACGCTACGGCGAGCAGGATGAAGAGGATCGAAGATGACGCGGCGGCCGGGTTCTCGGTGAAGGTCCGTGCCACGATGGCCGCGAATACAGCGATCACCAGGATCAGCGTGGCGAGGGCGAAGATCAGGAAGAAGGTTTTACCGGTGATGCCGATATTCTCCTCGATGATCTCACCGATCGAGTTGCCGCGGTGCCGGATGCTCGCAACCAGGCTCGACATGTCGTGTGCTCCACCCAGGAAGATCGAGCCGATGAGCACCCAGAGCACGACCGGAACCCAGCCGAAAACAGCCGCGGTCACCGGCCCGATGATGGGCGCAGCCCCGGCGATCGAGGCGAAGTGATGCCCGAAGAGGACAGGAGCGCGAGCCGGGACATAGTCGATACCGTCTTCGCGGGTGTGGGCCGGGGTGGGGCGCTCCGGATCGATGCCCAGGCGACGGCTGAGGAAGCGACCGTAGAAGATGTAACCGGCCAGCAGGGCGATGAGGGAGAGAAGCAACAGCAGGGCGGCATTCATGGCAGACATTCACTCCAGATCGAGGGGTCGCAGGAAACCTACGACCAAGCTGAGTCGACTGTCAAGTAAGCCGGCTGTCCTGTGCTCGGACTGACAAGGTTGCGGGATGTGTACTGTAACTGCTGACTGTTCTTTCCTTTCAAGGCTGCGGGAAAGAGTTGGTCAAGGTTGCGGGGTTGACCACATGGCGCCCCTTCTCTATACTCCCTCCGCCTTTGCCGGTTGCCCACCGCCCCGGCAACATTGTGATTGCGAGGACGGGAGGTGTACAGCTCTCATGGAAGCAGTTTTTCCTGAATGCCTGAAGTGTAACGCAGGTACCCTGATTCCCCTTTCTGATTACGGCAGGGATGGCGCGAGCATCCAGTACAAGGCCTGGGTCTGCTCGAGTCCGGATTGCGGGTACCATCTGAGGATCGACAACGGTGAGGTAAGTGTCGGTAGCCATATTGGACCAGCCCCTTCCAAGAAATAGCGGACACAGTCCGACCGACCGATGAAACGCGGCAGACTGACAAACAATACGGGACTGAAGATCGGGTCTCTCACGGTTGCTCTGCTCCTCTGGTTCCATATCGCCACCGAGAAGGATTCATACGAGCGGACGGTTGAGATACCGTTGCAGGTGGTTGGTATCGCCGAGGGGTATGTGATTGCGGATGAGATTCCCGCAACGTGGCCGGTCCGGTTCAGGGGTAATGGTAAAAGACTCCTGACCCTGCCATTGCGTGATCTCGCCGTGCGCGTGGATGCCAGTGACATCCGATCACGCGGGTCCCTGACCCTGGGTGTAGAGAACGTGATCTACCCTGAGGCGCTCGACCTCGAGGTGTTGGAGGTCCTTCCCCCCGATCAGATTCTTATCCGGGTTGACCGGTTGGAGCAGGTCCGGCTCCCGGTGAGAACTCCTGCCGAGATCCAGGCAGCCTCCGGCTATACACGTGTTGGTGAAATAGTAGCGATACCCGATTCAGTCACACTCTCCGGGCCTGCCCGTGATCTGGGACGTCTCACATCAGTGGAGATCGATACGCTGAGGCTCCGGAGGGTGAGAGATCCTGTCGATATTGAGGTACCGGTTCTGATCCCGCTCATCTACAACATCACGGTCGAGCCCGCAATCGTCAGGATCATTCAGGATATCCAGGAGCTGGGAGAGCGGATCTTCGAGGATATCCCGATCACCTTCATAGGTACCGACAGACCTGAACGGTTCCTGGCCGAACCTCGATCGGCGAGCGTTACTGTACAGGGCGGCACGAGGCTTCTCGAAACACTGACCAGGGAGGATATCAGGCTTCTCCTCGATATGCGTCTGATTTTTCCCGACGGCCTCACCCTGGTCGAACCCCGGATTGAACTGCCGCGAGGTATCACACTCAAGCTTCTTGAGCCGCCATTCTTCAGAGTTACCGAGTACTGAGTCATGGGTATCGGATAATGGATTCAGATCGACTCATTTCCGAAACTCCTGTGATACTCGGCATCGAAACTTCCTGTGACGAGACAGCTGCCGCGGTCGTACAGGGGTGGCGAAAAATTCTGGGCAATGTCGTCGTCAGCCAGGAGATACACGCGGAGTGGGGAGGGGTGGTGCCCGAACTGGCGTCGAGGGAACATCTCAAACTCACCCTGCCTTCGATCCGGCAGGCGATGTCCACAGCCGGTGTGGCCTGGAAGGACCTCGACGGTATAGCCGTCACCAGGGGACCGGGCCTGATCGGAGCCCTGCTGGTCGGCCTTTCGGTCGCGAAGGCTCTCTCTCTTGGTACCGGCCTGCCTCTGATAGGGGTGAACCATCTGGAGGGTCACCTCTTCAGTCTTCTGCTTGAGGATCCGGAGTGGAGTCCCCCCTATCTGGTGCTGATCGCCAGCGGCGGCCATACCGAGATACACATGGTGGAAGATCTCGGCGTCTATCGCCGGCTGGGATCCACGGTGGACGATGCCGCTGGTGAGGCGTTCGACAAGATCGGTGTGCTGCTCGGGCTTGATTACCCTGCCGGTTCCCATCTCGACTCGCTCGCTGAATCGGCCGAATCGGGTGCTCTCCGGTTCCCGGTGGCCCAGGTCGACGGCCCGGGACATAACTTCTCGTTCAGTGGCCTGAAGACGGCCGTCATGACTCATTGGCGGGGTATCCCGGAAGATGAGCGTGCATCACAGCGGGGAAGTGTCGCGCAGGGATTTCAGCGGGCTGCGGTCCAGGCGCTGGTTGAGGGTATGGAAGCCGCTCTCGATGAGACCGGGGCGCCCCGTTTCGGTGTGACCGGTGGTGTTGCCAGCAACCGGGAGCTTCGCCGCCAGCTCACCGAACTTGCCCGCCGCAGGGGTGTGGATGTGGCGTTTCCCAGTCCACGACTGTGCACCGACAATGCCGCCATGATTGCTGCGGCTGGTGCGTTCCACCTCACCAATGGGCAGCGGGACGGACTCGACATGGACGCTGATTCATCACTCCGGCTCCCCTCGCAATCGTTTACCGCTTCGATCGAAGATACTCCTGGAGGGAAAGCCTGATCGCGCAATAACTGTTCCACCTGGCTCACCCCCCC
>JALGVQ010000031.1 GCA_025774615.1 bacterium | reverse complement strand
GCCGTGGAGAGGAATCCCGCTTCGTAGGGGCTTGGCGCCAGATAGATCCCCTGACCGAGCATGGCGTGGAACCAGCGGGTAAACCGGTCGGCATCCGATACTGAGGCACTTGCCCATCCGGTGACCGGGCCTTCATGGAAGAAGAGCGAACCCATCGAGCCGATGCGGTTCCAGGTGATCGGGTAGCCGTGCTCAGAGATCAGTGACGTAAAGCCTTCAGCCAGGTGATCACTCAGCAGTTCGAGGTGTTCGTACACTTCAGGATGGGTCACCAGGTATTCAAGGGTGGCGATCCCGGCCGCGGTGGCGAGTGGATTACCCGAGAGAGTCCCTGCCTGATACACGGGACCGTCCGGAGCGATCTGTCGCATCAGGTCCGATCGACCTCCGTAAGCTCCGATGGGAAGGCCGCCGCCAACGATCTTTCCGAGTGTAGTGAGGTCGGGCATGACGCCGAACCGCTGCTGGGCGCCACCGGGGGCGACCCGGAATCCCGTCATCACCTCATCGAAGATCAGAAGCACATCCTCCTTGTCGCAGTGGAAGCGAAGGGTTTCCAGAAATCCAGGCAGAGGGGGAACACACCCCATATTGCCTGCGACCGGTTCGACGATGACACAGGCAACCTCGCCGGGATGCACCGCGAACAGGGCGGTCACGCTTTCGATGTCGTTATATTCCGCGGTCAGCGTGTCGGCGGCTGTACCCTCTGTTACGCCGGGGCTCGATGGCACTCCGATCGTTGCCGCCCCCGATCCTGCCTCCACGAGGAAAGAATCAGCATGTCCGTGGTAACCTCCACGGAACATCACGATCTTCGATCGGCCGGTAGCGGCCCGGGCAAGTCTGACGGCACTCATGGTAGCCTCGGTGCCGGAGTTGACCAGCCGGACCAGATCGATCGAAGGAACCATCCCCACGATAGTTCCCGCCATCTCCACTTCGGCGGCGGTCGGAGCTCCGAATGAAGTGCCCCGCGTGAGAGCGTCCGCGATCGCTTTCCTGATCACGGGGTGATCGTGCCCGAGGATCATGGGACCCCACGATCCGACGTAGTCGAGGTAGGCATTACCATCGACATCATGGATGGTTGCACCGCTTGCGCTATTGATGAAAAGGGGATCGCCTCCCACCCTGCCGAAGGCGCGCACCGGGCTGTTCACACCTCCGGGTATGACCCGGCAGGCAACTTCAAAATGACCTCTGCTCCCGGTATGATCGCGTTCGGTCACGCCACTATCCCTCCCGCAGCCAGACGGCCGCGTCCTTGGCGAAATAATTCAGAATGATATCGGCGCCCGCCCGCTTGATCCCGGTGAGCGCTTCCAGCGCTATCCGACGCTCATCCACCCAGCCATTCCCGGCCGCAGCCTTGATCAGACTGAACTCACCCGATACCTGGTAGGCGGCGGTCGGTACACCGAAGGTGTCCTTCACTCTCCGGATGATGTCCAGATAGGGGCCGGCCGGTTTCACCATGACGATGTCTGCGCCCTCTTCGAGATCGAGCGCGACTTCGTTGATAGCCTCTTCGGCATTGGCCGGGTCCATCTGGTAGGCGCGTCTGTCACCGAACGCGGGAGCGGAGTAGGCAGCGTCACGGAAGGGGCCGTAGTAGGCGGAAGCGTACTTGGCGGCGTAACTGACGATCGGGATGTGGCTCAGATCGTTACTGTCGAGGGTCAGGCGGATGGCGGCGACCCGGCCGTCCATCATGTCGCTTGGCGCGACCGCGTCAGCGCCAGCCTGCGCGTAGACAAGCGCTGCTCTCGACAGCAGGGGCAGGGTGGCATCGTTGTCGACTTCTCCCGAATCGGTGAGTACGCCGCAGTGACCATGGTCGGTGTATTCGCAGAGACAGACGTCCCCCCAGATGAGCAGCTCCGGCACCTCCGCCTTGATGGCGCGGATCGCGCGGGGGATGATCCCCTCCGGGTCGTAACCGGCGCTCCCCACTGAGTCCTTCTCCTCAGGCACACCGAAGAGGATGACGGCCGGGATCCCCAGTCCATAAACGGACGCAGCCTCTTCTGCCACGCGGTCCACCGAGAACTGGGAGACACCAGGCATGCTGTTCACAGGGTTCTGGATCCCGGAGCCGGGTACGATAAAGAGGGGGTAGACGAAGTCGTCGACCGAAAGGGCCGTTTCGCGAACCATGCGCCGCCACCCCTCACTGCGGCGCAGCCGTCTCGGTCTGTGGTCGGGGAATGACATCAGCTCTCTGACCTTTCTCTCTCATGTTCGTTCACTGTATCGGAAACTTCGTTCACTGTATCGGAAACAGTGATCAGTGGACCGACTACGGCTCCGGCGAGCCCCTCCAGTGTGCTCGGGTCCGCTACCGCGTCGGGGGTGTAACCAACTTCTTCCAATGCTTGCGCTGTGGTGGCGCCGATCACTGCCGTCACCGTCTCTTTCAGCAGAATGTCGAACTGTTCGGAGCCGAAGAGATCCATCAATCCGCTGACAGCCGAAGGGCTCGCGAAGGTGATCGCATCGATACCACCACTCTCCATATCGGTGAGACATGTCCCGGTGTCCAGAGCGGTCGGTCCGACCTCGTAGGCGATCACCTGGTCGACTTTCGTTCCGAGTTCCCGCAAACCTTCCGGAACTGATTCTCGGGCGATAGCGCTTGCGGGAAAGAGGATCCTTGTATCTCTGGGCAGGCTCCGTTCCCTGAACAGGTCCACCAGTGATTCACCGCTGAACGTATCGGGTACCAGGTGAACAGGCCAGCCCCTGGCGGTTATAACGGTTGCCGTGGCCCTGCCGACCGCCCCGACCTGCAGGTCTGCGGGACAGCTGGAGGGGAGCAGGTCCTCAAAATCGAATGTCGCGTCCACAGAACGCGCACTGGAAAAGATGATCCAGTCATACCGGTCGAGGTTGTTGAGCGCATCCCGGAGCGGACGGGGGTCCTGTGGTTCATGTATGGTGAACATCGGCCAGTGCAATATGGTGGCGCCCAGGTTCTCAAGTCGGGCGGTGAGCATGTCATCGGGGATGTTCGGACGCGTGACCACCACGCGTTTTCCGGCAAGAGGACGTTCCTCGGAGAGATCCCTGATCTCGTCCAGGATCTCCCTGCCGCCCTTCTGCAGGAGTTCGTCAGCGAGTTCCATCCCCAGTTCTTCCGCGAACTCAACCGGTGCCCGTCGACATCCTTCGACCACCCGCTCTCCATCGGGCGAACTGATGGCCGCGGTGAGTTCGATGATCCCGTCATCGAGGAGTGTGAATGCGCCGACTGGAACCTGGCATCCTCCTCCGAGCTGGCGGAGCAGAGCCCGCTCGGCGGTTACCATACGATGAGTGGGAATATGGTCAAGGGGGCGTACCCAGCGCAGAATGTCCTCGTCTCCCGTCCGACACTGGATCGCGATAGCACCCTGTCCCGGAGCGGGCGGGAACATGTCGGGGGGGAGCCAGGCAGTGATAGACTCTTCCATGTCCAGCCGCTTGACACCCGCGGCGGCGACCACGATGGCGTCGAACTCCCCTTCCTGAAGTCTCTTCAACCTGGTCGGTACGTTCCCTCGGAGTTCCACCAGCTCGATATCCGGCCTTGTACGGGACATGAACGCGCGTCGGCGAAGACTGCTTGTACCGATGCGCGCGCCATCGGGCAGGTCATCGAGATCGTGCCCCTCGCGGCTGATGAGTACATCACGGGGGTCCTCACGCGGAATGATCGCCCCGATGGTGAGACCATCAGGAAGCAGGGTGGCCAGATCTTTGAGGCTGTGGACGGCAACATCGACCGTCCCGTCGAGCAGAGCTTCCTCGATCTCCTTGGTGAAGAATGATCTGCCCGATACCCGGGAGAGGGGAACGTCGGTGATCCGGTCTCCGCTGGTCGAGATGATGACTTCTTCGAGATCCGGAGCTCCATCCAGATCGCTGATGGCCCGGGCGACACTCCGGGCCTGCCGGAGGGCCAGCTCCGATCCGCGGGTGCCGATCCGTATGGTCTCGATGCCGCTGCTCATGATGGTTTCCCTTCAATTGATTGAAAAAGTAGACCAGATGCGGCGAAGCCGCCAGCAGATAGCCGTCATCCGACCGTCGGGGAATCGAAAACGGCACGATGCTGTTATTTGTCGTATCGATGGTAATACCATTCATGATGAGACTGACAGGCGGTCCGACTGGAAGCGATGCCTGTTTGAACCGAGGAGATGCATGATGAAGCGACTCGCGATTCCCGCGCTGGCTGTGATACTGATCCTGAGCGCCTGTACCGGATCCTTCACACTCACCAATAAGGTGAACAAGTTCAACAAGATCTTCGAGAACCCCTGGGTGGAAGAGGTCGTGTTCCTGGCAATGGTTATCGTGCCGGTTTACGAGATCTCACTCATCGCGGATATGCTTATATTCAACTCGATCGAGTTCTGGACAGGTGAGAACCCGGTTGCGGAAGAGCAGCAGATCACCCTCACCGACGATGTTCTCCGACGGGCGGATACGGCTCGAAGTGGACGGCACGGTATATCTGTTGGAACGGACCGATGCGGGAGTCGTGGCAGTAGACGCTGAAGGCGATGTCCTCTACCGGGCGATTACCGGTGAAGATGGGAAGATCTCGGTCTACGATGCTGCGGGGAAAGTGGTCAGGAAGGAGTCGTAGTGACGAAGAGGTCGCATTTCATCACCGGTGAGATGGCGACACCAGTCGGGCCGGTCCCCTGTGTGGAGTCAGGTCTCTCCCTGCGGGATCGGCTGGAGACCTGGAAGGTCCGGTGGCGGATAGGCCGCATGAAGTACACCATTCCACCCGGGCTCTATGCCCTCGGATCCCCCGATGCTTCATCCGAAGTAGTGGTGACGGCCAACTTCAAACTGACCTTCGACAGCGTTCGGAGGGTTCTGCCCGGGCATGATTTCTGGATCCTGGTCCTGGATACGAAGGGGGTCAATGTCTGGTGCGCCGCGGGGAAGGGGACATTCAGTACCGGGGAGCTCATCCATCAGATCGCAACTGCCCGACTCTCCGAGATCGTCGAGCATCGCCGTCTCCTCCTCCCGCAGCTCGGCGCGCCGGGAGTGGCCGCCCATGAGGTGAAGAAGGGGTCGGGATTCAAAGTCCTCTACGGTCCGGTACTTGCACGCGATATCCCCGCATTCATCACCGCCGGGATGGAGGCGACTCCGGCAATGCGGACGAAGTCCTTCCCACTGGGTGAGCGGATCGTACTCATACCGATCGAACTGACAGGGGCGCTCCGGTACATGATCCCTGTGATGGCGGCCTTCTACTTTTTGAGCGGTCTGGGCGGTCCTGGTGACTACTGGGCGAATGTCTCGACCTTCGGCTTCCTGGCGTCGGCCTCGCTCTTTGCCGGCGTTGTAGCCGGGGCGGTCCTCGTGCCCCTTCTCCTTCCCTGGCTTCCGGGAAGGCCGTTCTCCCTCAAAGGGCTCTGGACGGGACTGGTCGCGGCCGGCATTATATTGCTCTGGCTCGGGAGCGGTCTGACTACACTCTCCGGGCGCCTGGAGGCAGGTGCCTGGCTGTTGATGATGACGGCGCTGAGCGCGTTTCTGGGGATGAATTTCACCGGCTCATCCACCTACACATCGCTATCAGGTGTCAGGAAGGAAATGCGGATCGCTGTACCTTTACAGATCGGAGCCGCGGCAGTCGGGCTCATCCTCTGGTTCACATCACGGCTCATTGCGTGAGGATTGATGGCATGGCAACACTGACATACCTCAAAGATGTGGTCACGCTCACACTTGATGAGGAGCTGTGCATCGGTTGCGCGCTCTGTGAGATCGTCTGTCCGCATGCCGTGTTCACGGTGGATGACCGTATTGCCGTCATCGGAGATCGCGATGCCTGCATGGAGTGCGGTGCCTGTGCCCGCAACTGTCCCACCGATGCGATCTATGTCAAGGTTGGCGTGGGATGCGCCGCAGCGGTCATCAGCGGGGCACTTGGCATTGAATCCGCCTGCTGCTGTGTCGACGAACCGGAACAGAAAGTGACAGAGGAGAGCGAGTCTTCCTGCAACTGCTGTTGACACGACCTCATGATTAATTCCCGTTACCGATATCCATCCTGACACCATGTCCGATCGTTTTCTGAAAACCCTTCAACTCCACGATCCTGCCAACGCGGGTGGAGAATCTGATCGAGGGAGTGCCCTTGCTCTGCTCGATCAGGCGGAGCGGATCATCACCGACGATCTCACCGCGGAGGTCCCGGTCGAGCAGTGGCGCCAGTACCTCGACTGGACCAGACACAGTCGCTTCCTGCAGAGCCTGCCTGACCGGAGCGCGCGCATCAGGTGGGCGGAGACCACGTTCCCCGCAATCCTTCTTTCCGGGATGAATCTTCGAACGATCTTCGAGCAGAGAGTAAAAGCGCACCCCGATCGCACACTCTTCCAGGAAATGGATGGCGAACGCGTCCAGAAATGGAGCTACGCGCAGGTCGGACGCCGCGCATCAGCGATGGCTGCCTCCTTCATCGATTCCTCGGGAGGTGAACCGACGGTCGCCATCTATGCGGAGAACAGTGTTGATGGAGCCTGCAGTGATCTGGCGTGCCTTCTGTACGACATCCCCGTTTCCCCTCTCAACACGCATCTCGATGTGGATGAGCTGACAGATATCTTCCAGCGTCTTGAAGTGAACATAGCGGTCACCGATACCTGGGAGCGATTCGAACGCCTTCTGGCAGTCAGGGAGATCATCGACCTGCCGTTCCAGATCTACCTCTTCGATCTCGAATCGGTCTGTAGTGAGAATGACTGCATAAGCATGAATGAGAGACTGGCCGGGATCAGACCTGATAAGGTCGAGATGATCCTCAGTCAGCGCTCCCTCCTCGGCATGACCGATACAGCGACCGTGATGTTCACCTCCGGCAGTACCGGCAGGCAGAAGGGCGTCTGTTTCTCCCAGTTCAACATGATCACCAAACGGTTCGCCAGGGCAGCCGCGCTGCCCTGTGTCGGTGAGGATGAAGTGCTCCTCAGCTACCTTCCTCTCTTCCATACATTCGGTCGGTTCCTGGAACTGCAGGGCATGATCTTCTGGGGAGGCACCTATGTCTTCGCGGGAAGCAGCGCTGCCGACAGGCTGATCACACTTCTTCCCGAGGTTCAGCCTACCGGGCTGATCAGCATTCCGGCCCGGTGGGAACAGATCCATGAGCGGTGTCTGGAGCAGATGAAGAGTGCCACAGGGGAGGGGGCCGGGGATGAGGCCTTCCGTCGTGTTGTCGGAAACAGGCTCAGGTGGGGCCTGTCGGCTGCGGGGTACCAGGATCCTCGCGTATTCCGTTTTTTCGAGGAGCAGGGAATCGATCTCTGCAGTGGCTTCGGCATGACCGAAGCGACCGGTGGGATCACGATGACCCCGCCGGGGGAGTACGAGGACAACACCGTCGGTATCCCGCTTCCCGGCGTGTTTACTCGCTTCAGCGATCTGGGAGAGCTCCATGTAGCGGGTCCCTACATCGCTCGTTACCTCGATCAGGAGGATGATGAAGAAGGCGGCAACGAGCGTAGTGAGGTCGACGTCGATCGTGATCAGCCGTCAGGGGAGAGTGAGTGGCTCCGGACGGGCGATCTCTTCGCTCAGACTTCGAGCGGATACCTGCAGATCATCGACAGGATCAAGGATATCTACAAGAGCAGCCGGGGACAGACGATCGCCCCCCTCCGGGTGGAACGTAAATTCACCGGTGTTCCCGGCATCAAACGCACGTTCCTGGTCGGGGATGGGCGGTATTACAACGTTCTGCTGATCGTACCCGACCGTGACGATCCGGTATTCAGGGCGGCGGATACCCGTGAAGAGATCGAGAGCTATTTCCATCAGATCATCGCTTCGGCGAACAGGGATCTCGCCCCGTATGAACGGGTCATCAATTTTGATCTGCTTGACAGGGATTTCGAATCAGAGAGGGACGAACTCACACCGAAAGGGTCGTATAAACGCAAGGGCATCGAGAAGAACTTCAGCGACACTATCGAGCGGCTCTATGAAAGGCAGTCGGTCGACCTGACCGTCGGTGAACTCACGATCCACATCCCTCACTGGTTCTTCCGCGATCTCGGAATCCTCGATGGTGATATCGTGGTGGCTGAAGAGGGACTATTCAACCGTCTCACAATGCGAACCCTGCCACTGCGTCGCCTCGAAGACGGAAAAAATATCCTGGTTGGTGATCTGGTTTATTCGGTCGAAGGAAACAGGATCGATCTGGGCTTCTTCTCCCGCATGACCCTCCTGTGGATGGGCAATCCCGATCTCATCCAGTTCGCCCCGTGCAGAGAGGGGTGGGACCTTCCGATGGGAGATGTCTCGGCACAGGTGCGGCTGCCGGTCAGGGATGATGAGGGATATCAGGTGCCCGAGATGCCCGGAGCCTCACTTTTCCGGGATTCGAGACTCGCGATCCTGAACGCGCTCTTCGTCAAGGCGCTCTTCGGTCAGTCGGAGGAGGCGCTTGCGGCCGTGGGTGAACTGGATCGGCATCTGCGGCGGGCGATCCCCCAGATAGCGGATCTCATCCGGCACCGGCTGGGAGCGCTGGCCTGTCACCCCATCCTGAAGGTCAGGGCAGCCGCCTATCGGATCCTGCTGCTCGATGAACCGGTACATGACTACAGCGTGATCATGCCCATGTTCCTGCAGTCGGGTCTCTCCTTCCTCGATGATGAGACCATAGCCTTGATCGCCGGATCGAGCATTGAACGGCGTAAGCTGGAATCCCTCCGCCAGCGGCTCCACTCCTATCGGGTTCATCTCGAATGGCCTGCCGATGAGTCGACCAGGCGGATACTGAGTGATGTCCTCAGGCTGCTGGGTGGTTTTGCGCGCCATAATCCCGAATTCTACGCAGCGATCAGGGCAGAACTCGTTGCGTGGTCTCTCCATGATCTTGATCCTGAACTGGCCGCGGATGCTCAAGCGGAATTCGATCAGCTGAGCACCTGGTTCGAAGAGTACCTGAATGGCGTCACCCCCCCTGAGCCGCCCGGGGAATGGGATGGGAAGATCGATTTTCAGGAAGTGATATCAGGGAGTGAGGTGGAAAAACTCAGGAAGGTCCTGGTCGGAACCACGTTTCTCTCCGAGACACTCTTCCTGGCTTTCGAAGCAGCGACGTTTTCCATCAGGGATGTCCCACCACACGGGATATGGGTGTCGCGGGCACTCTCACTGCAGGAACATCGACTCTATCGGGTAAGCATCAACACCATCAGCGGAAGACATTTCGACGTACTCATCGTGCTCGGCCGCGATCCGGATGAAGCATCGATCGTGGCCACCAACTACTGGCTGATCGCCCTGCGGGGATACCCGTACGGTTCACCGGTCGTTCCGGCTTTCGGCTGTTCGAGAGCGGAACTCGGAGCGTACTCGCTGCAGTATACCGGAGAACTCAGTGTCTGGGAGCGGATCCGTGAATACTCGGGATGGCGGTACAAGGAGGGGGGACTCCCGACGGTTCCTGAATGGAGGACGCTCTATATCAGGGCCATGGCTGCCTTTTTCAGAGGGTGGCTTTACAGTGGAAAACGGATCGTACCCGGCGACCTCTCACCGATGAACATTGTCGTCCCGGAGCCTGATTTCCGCCGTGGCAGCCGGATCCTCTCGATCGCGGGATGGTCTCCCTGCAGCGGGCCGCTCTCAATTGTGAAACCACTCCTGCGGAATTTCTACCTCCAGACGGTTAATAATTATCCGCGCGTACACGCGCGGCTCGAGACGCGGTGGATCTTTGATGCCTGCATAGAAGCACTCGGCGTGACTGACGGGGCGGCCTTCCTTCGGGATCTGCTCGATGAGATTGCAGCGGAGCAGTCACCCGGACTGAGTGACCTTCCTGAGGTTGTCGAGGAGGTTCTGGCTGAAGTGGCGCAGGCCTGGTACGCTCCACTCAGCCTTCGCGGTGCTGTTGAGCGATATCATGAGTGGGAGTTCCGGAACCCGGAGGCAACCCCATCCGCGAAGGAGGATCAGGTCAGGGAACTGTACCGACTCTACCGGCTCGACCGGCTGCCCGACATCTCCCGCTACTGGCTCTATCGACACACCTACTTCAGGCGCGCTTCAGGTGCAGTGCGTGAGGCCATGGATGCTCTCCTCATGAGAATGTTCCACGACACCGGCCGTCGTCCGACCCAGATGGTAGAGCTCTCCGATCTTCAGTCGCTGCTCGAGGATGCTGATGATCGGCTCGTTTTCTCTCATCTCGTCTTTCCGGCTGCCGCGGACGATCGGATGTTCGAGGTGGTCGAGGTCAGTGAATTCGAGAAAAAGAAGGTGATCGTCCGCTCAGAGATCGTGGATAAACAGGGCGATATCTATTCGGCACGTTCCCCCCTCGAACCGGCAGAAGTAGGGAAACTGTACAGAGTGTTTGTCCGGGCGGGATACCAGGTGTCCCTTTCAGATCGGGACCGGTACCTGCTCATCTTCGATTCCCGGGAGCAGGTAGTGGGTGGAATCCGCTACCGGATCGAGGCGGAGGACGTCGCTTACCTGGACGGCATTGTGGTGATCCCCAGCCTTATGGATCGGGGAATCAGCAGCGCCCTCCTGGAGGATTTCTGTTCCCGGATGGCGGGACGGGGGATGAGGGTGGTGCGCACTCATTTCCATATCCGGCATTTCTATCTCCGGCATGGATTCCAGGTCCACGAACGGTGGGGAGGACTCGTCAGGTTCCTTGAATAATTTAGTATCTTCTTAAATTAGATAATTTACAGTTGCACGGCTGATACCTGTCGGCCATGTTATCCGGTGAAGGAACATATCTGCCAGGTGGTTCCTTCAGCCCGCCCGCCTGAAAAGGAATCTGGAATGCCCCGCAAAGACCGTTCTTCCTCACGGCGTGGAACGGGAGGCGCTCCCCGTCTCCTGATTGTATCCGCAGCTGCTGTCCTGCTCATCCTTCTTGCCTGGAAGGTCGTCTATCCGGCTGGATTCCGCTGGTATGCGGGTGTCGATATGCCGCCGATCGCGTTCGCGGCCGAAAACCTGAGCGCTGACGAATTTGAAACCCTTGCTGCCGATATCGAGAGTGAACGACAGATGCAGCCGTATGATGAGTGGGGATGGATGCGACGCGGCTATTCCACCGATCATGTGGCCCGATTCCGGGAGGCCGGGATCATGTCGTATGAAGGTCCCCGGACCTGTCTCGAGTGCCATCGCACAATGGAAGTCCATGACGGTTCAGCGGTGCGCGAGGTGGACACGATCGATGATGTTCTCGGAACGGTTCATTACATGCTCCACCGGATGGATGAGGGATTCAGTACCTGGGGATATGACGGCCGGGAGGTGAACGGGCCGGGAAACCGCAAGATCCCCGTAGGCAAGATCGACCGGGCGTGCGGGATACCCGGTTCTTTCAGTTTCACCGGCTGGGCCGCCCTGGTTCCCACCACACCGGAGCACGCTCACGGTGAAACGGTCATGCGCAGTGAGGGGTGCGGGCAGTGTCACATCGGGGGATTGTACGGCCCTGCGACGGAGACGATGCTTCCGGGCCTGAAGACACCTGCCAATGCCTGGGAGGCGATCGACTGCCTCATCTGCCACAGCGCCTCGTACGACATGAACGAGAAATATGTGGTGGAGGATGAGGTGGGTACCCGCTGGAACCAGGACCGCTCGATGCGTGCCGCCCTCACGGTCGGTCAGCCGACCACCGAGGCCTGCCTGCGTTGTCACCAGCACAACATGGGTGGCGATACCTACAAGTGGAATCCTGGCCTCGAGGCCATCGGCTATGAGAACCAGCGACTGCTCCACGACTCTGCCAAGCGCGCCAATCCTTTCGGTCCTGAGGATGATGTCCACGCCGCTGCCGGCCTCACCTGCCTCGATTGTCACGGGAATATCGGCCACAAGATCGCACGGGGTCAGTGGGGTACCGACCTCGTCTCGAACGACCTGCCCGATATGGAGGTCTCCTGCGAGATGTGCCACTCGGCCACTCCCCATCTGAGCAGGGGAGAAGGAATGGGACCCGATCTCGATCGGCACACCTCCTTCATCGCCTGTGAGACGTGCCATATCACCGGGCTGAGAGAACAGAACGTCGTGCTGCGGGACTGGATCGAACAGAGCTGGAATGATGAAGAGGGGCTCTGGACTCCGACCGATATCTTCCGGAGTGGAGATATGCGGATGGCCGTCTCCTACCTCTGGTGGAACGGGCAGGGTACCTTTCTCGCGAACGCGCTCGGAAGTCCCCCCGGGGAAGCGCCTGAATACAACCCGCTGATGAACCAGATGACGAGGTTCGACGACCCGGAGGTGCGGGCAGCGATACGGGCGGGTGCGGAGCGCGCCTTCGAAGGCAGGAACATCAACATCGATGTCTATCTGGAACGGGTATTCGACACCCTCTCCCAGCTCACCCCGGAGATGCTCGAGCAGCGGACATCGATGATCGAGGAGAACCTGAGGCCGATCATGGAGATGGGGGAGAGCAAAATCTACCCCTTCAAGCTCTTCAACGCCCGCATGTATGAGGATATGGCCAACCGGGGGCCGTTCGGCGCCATGATCCTCCCCTTCGATTATGCGGTCTATTCAGGTGAGGGGGACCCGAGGAAGGCCATGGAGACCGCCGTCGCCAACATCATGGTGAAGCGGATGTATGAACTCCCCTTCGACCTCTACATGATGGACGAGTTCATGTACTACTTCGGTGTGGATGGCTGGGCGAGGGATTATCCACTCGATGAGGAGAACAGGGGCAACGTCGAAGACCGGTGGATGCGCCAGATGGGAACACTGAAACTGAGTCACGGCATCACGCGCGATGCCTTCTCCTGCGAGGACTGCCATGGCGGGGATCCGCTCTTTGATTCAGGTTCCCTCCGGTTCGGGGGTGGTTACTGATACGAACAGACAGGAGGATCAGCAGGGGGGATCTGCCAGGAGCGACTCGGTGAGCCGTTCCTGGAATCCTGCGGCATCATCCGATTCCATTACCTCTGTGAGCGACAGCATGAACTCCCGGTGAGAGCGGCCCCTCCGGTACTCCGGTTCCCGCGGGGGATGACGCAGGTAGCGTTCGACAAGCTTGAGATTGGGATCGACCAGCAGGGTGGTCGAGTAGAAGAGCAGTCCCGGGGCCCGGTATATGCAGGAGCCGCCGACCTTTTTTCCCTCCAGTGAGAGATCACTCGTGCCCGCCCGCTCTACATCCTTCACGCCGGCCAGTTCCAGTCCATCGATCATCCATCGGGTGAGATCATCATATGCCCGGCTGATACCGGTGAGGCCCGGCAGGGGGAGTGTTACTGATACGATCAGGTTTCCCGGGTCGAGTACCACCGCGCAGCCGCCACCCCGTCGGCGTGTCAGAGGTACCTGATCGGCGAGGCAGGCGGTAAGGTCTAGTTCCCTCTCCGGATCACTTCCCCTGCCCAGAACCACGGCGGTCCCAGGGTGACGGTATACCCTGACGTGGGATTGTCCATCATCCCGCGTGGCCTCCAGGAGGGATTCATCGTGATCGTACGAACCGATCACTGATGTATGGCGCTGTCACGTGACATGACGCTATGTAGCGGGTGGAATGTGGATCGGGGATCCCGCCGCGACCTCAGCTGCCTCCATGATCGCTTCCGAGAGGGTGGGATGGGGGTGCACGGTGACCATCAGGTCCTCCAGGGTGGCGCCCATTTCGATTGCCAGAGTTCCCTCTGAGATCAGTTCAGATACATGCGGTCCGACCATACCGACTCCGAGGACAAGCCCGTTCTCCGGATCAGCGATGACCTTCACCAGACCCTCGACACGACCGAGGGTGCGGGCCCGTCCGAGTGCCCGGAGCGGGAAACGTCCGATGTTCACCGGTATTCCCTGCGCTTCAGCATCCCGTTCGGTGAGACCTGTCCAGGCAATCTCGGGATCGGTGAAGACGACAGCGGGGATGGCACGGTTGTCGAAAGCCGAAACGTGTCCGGCCGCTGCCTCGGCGGCGACCTTTCCCTCACGGCTGGCCTTGTGGGCCAGTGCCGGACCAGGGACCACGTCACCGATGGCGAATATGTGTGGAGCGACCGTCCTCATCGTCTCATCCACGGGGATCAGGCCGTGATCGTCCAGTTTGATGGCGGTGTTCTCCAGACCGAGATCATCGGTGTTCGGCTTGCGGCCTATCGCGACCAGGACCCGATCGTATTGACCGGTCGTGACTTCCCCTTCATGTTCGACACTCACGGCGAATCCGCCGTTCCGTTCTTCGATATCCGTGACCTTCGAGTCGAACTTCACTTCCTCGAAACATTTCTGGCAGTGTTTCACCATGATATCCACCAGGTCGTGGTCCGCCCCTTCCAGAAAACGGGGGGAGAGGTCGACCATGGTCACCTTCGATCCGAGCCCGGCATAGACCAGACCCATCTCCAGCCCGATGTAGCCTCCCCCGACCACGAGCAGGGTCTTCGGGATCTCGGGCAGACGCAGCGCTTCGGCCGATGACCAGACCGGCAGATCGTAGGCCGCCGGCAGCTCGTTGATCCGTGAACCGGTCGCGATGATGCACTCCTTGAACTGGACCGTGCCGGCGCCCTCGAGATACAGGTTGTGTTCATCGGTGAAGCGGGCCCGACCATGGATTACCTCGATGCCGCGACGTTTCACCAGCGAACTGACACCCCCGGTGAGCGTTTTCACGATCTTGTCCGACCATGCCAGCAGGGCTTCCCGGTCGATGGTGAGATCACGGAATGTGAGTCCCATCTGCCCGGCGTTCTTTGCCGAGTTTGCCAGGTCGACCACATTGATCAGTGTCTTCGAAGGGATGCACCCTTCGGTGAGGCAGACTCCGCCCAGGCTCTCCCGTTCTTCGATCAGGAGAACTTCTTTGCCAAGGTCGGCAGCCCGCAACGCTGCTACGTACCCGCCGGGTCCGCCGCCGATGATGGCCAGTTCCGTTTCCGCGTTGAATTGTCCCATTACCATGATCTCATGCCTCCAGAAGCAGCAAGGCGGGATCGGAGAGCTGTCGGATCATCTCGGTCACGAATCGCGCCGCGTCGGCGCCGTCGGCGATCCGGTGATCGAATGCCAGGGTAAGAGGCAGGATCCTGCGGATCACGACCTCGCCATCGCGCACGACCGGTTTATCCTGTGCCTTCCCCATCCCGAGGATCGCGACCTCGGGGTAATTGATCGTGGGGATGAGAGCGGTACCTCCGAGAGGGCCGACGTTGGTGATGGTGAACGTGCCGCCGCGCATCTCATCGACCGTGAGCTTGCCCTCACGTGCCCGGTTCGCCAGATCTTCGATGTCGGCCGCGATCTGGGAGATACTCTTGCAGTCGGTGTTCCTCACCACCGGAACCACGAGCCCGCGGCCGGTGTCCACCGCGATACCGATGTTGATATATTTCTTGTGGACGATCTTTTCACGGAAGGGATCGAGACTGGCGTTGAACGCCGGAGTCGCTTTCAATCCCGCGGTCACTGCCTTGATGATGAAGGGGAGCATGGTGAGTTTGGGGCCTTCCACCTCGCTCAGACGTTTCTTCTCCTTCTGACGGAACTCCTCGAGCATGGTGACGTCCGCTTCGTCCATGTGGGCGACGTGCGGCACCAGTATCATCGAGGTGACCATCCGGTGAGCTACTTTCCTGCGGATCGAACGGAGGTCCTCCTCTTCGATCTCGCCCCACTGGCTGAAATCGGGAAGGGGTTCGATGTCGAGGAAGGGGATCGAGGATGCTGCCGCGGCTGCCATCTCGACCTCGGCACGGTGTTCTGCAGCCTCGGGGACTTCGAACGCTTCAGTCGCCGGAACCATACCCTCGGAAAAGGCACGTATATCCTCAGGAGTGACCCGTCCTGCAGGGCCGGTGGGCGGTACCAGATTGATGTTGATTCCCAGTTCTCTGGCCAGGCGGCGGGTAGCCGGGGCGGCCGGAACCGTTCCAGGATGAACCGGAGGTTCAGACG
This sequence comes from bacterium, assembly GCA_025774615.1. GTDB lineage: Bacteria > Blakebacterota > Blakebacteria > Blakebacterales > Blakebacteraceae > Blakebacterum. The sequence goes on along the minus strand of JALGVQ010000031.1, from coordinate 1,990 downwards.
TGGCAGGCGTTCCGGCGACAGCCGGCGCGGCCGTTTCGGCAGTGGGCTCCGGCAGGATCTCACCCGCTGCTGCGACATCTGCCTCTACCGCTGGTGCCGGTGGAACAGCCGGAGTTCCCTCTCCATCACCGATCATCGCGACGATCTGTCCGACATTCACGATGTCACCGACACCACCGGCGAGATTCGTTACCTTCCCGGCGGCAGGGGAGGGGATGGTTACTGCGGCTTTATCGGTCTCCACGTCCACAAGCGGGGCGTCCATGGCGATCTCGTCGCCCTCGGTGACGTGCCACTTGAGGATCTCGCCCTCCTGAATGCCTTCGCCAAGATCGGGTAGTTTGAACTCGTACACCTCGGCCTCCTGTTCCCTGAAAGGGGATTAGAAATCGATTGTTTCCTCGATTTCCCGCCTGATCCGGTTCGCGTTCGGAATGAAATCCAGTTCCCTGCCAAAGTAAGGAGTCACCACATCGTAACCGGTGACTCTGCGTACCGGTGCCTCGAGGTACATGAGGGCGTGGTCGTTGATCCGGGCAGTCAGTTCCGATGAGACACTGAATGTCTTCGGCGCTTCCTGGACCAGAACACAACGACCCGTCTTTTTCACCGACTCGACCACTGTTACCGAATCCATCGGCGAGATCGTGAGCAGGTCGATCACTTCGATCGAGGTCCCACGAGCCCTCTGCACCTCTTCGACTGCCGTGAGGGTCGGTCTCATCATAGCACCGAAAGCGACTACGGTCAGGTCGCTGCCCGCCTGCACGATCTGTGCCTTCCCGATCTCCACTACCTCTTCCTCCTCCGGCACTTCCTCTTTGAAGGCCCGGTAGATATGCTTCGGTTCCATGAAGATCACCGGGTCAGGATCGCGGATGGCAGCCACGATCGCTGCCCGCGCGTTCCGCGGAGTGGAAGGGATGAGCACTTTGAGCCCGGGGAAGGTCCCGTATGTGGCCTCCCGGCTCTCCGAATGGTGTTCCAGCGCGCGCACCCCTCCGCCGTATGGCATGCGCACGACCAGCGGAACCGTCTGCTGTCCGAGGGTCCGCTGACGGAGCCTTGAGGCGTGCCCTTCCAGCTGTGGGATAGCCAGATAGGAGAAGCCTGAGAACTGCATCTCGGCTACCGGTCGCAGGCCGGCGAGAGCCATCCCGATTGCGGTACCCATGATCCCCGACTCGGCCAGGGGGGTATCGATCACCCGCTCCTTGCCGTACTTGTCGATGAGACCGTCGGTCACCCTGAAAACACCGCCGTCGACACCGACATCTTCACCGAGCATCACGACACTGTCATCCCTGGCCATCTCCTGGTCCATTCCGAGGTTGATGGCCTGTACCATATTCAGTTTAGGCATCGGCCTGCTCCCTGTTCAGATTGGCCAGGAACTGTGCTTTCTGCGCCTCGATCTCATCATGATTCGTGCCGTACACATGGTCGAAGAGGATCTCGGGCGGGAAATCGGTCATCGCTTCGAATTCCTGTACCACACCCTCGATCTCAGCAGCCAGTTCCTCTTCAAGCGCTTTCTGTTCTCCTCGAGATAGGCCCGGTATCTGATCAGCGGTTCACGCGTCCACGCCTCCTGCTCCTCAGCCTCGTCACGGTACTTCTTCGGATCGTCGGCTGTTGTGTGCATCAACAGGCGATAGGTCATCGCTTCGATCAGTGTCGGGCCCTCTCCGGACCTGGCACGCTCGAGCGCTTCCTTCGTGGCGGCATACATCGCCAGTACATCGTTGCCATCGACCTGGATCCCTCTGATACCAGCCGCGATCGCCTTCTGGGCGAGAGTGGAAGCGGCCGACTGGTGGGAACGGGGTACTGAGATGGCCCACTGGTTGTTCTGACAGACGAAAACGACAGGGACGTTCCAGACACCCGCGAAGTTCATGGCCTCATAGACATCCCCCTCTGAGGACGCACCATCACCGAAGAAGGTGAGCGCAGCCGCGTCCTCCACACCCCGGTACCTGAGGGCGTA
>JALGVQ010000030.1 GCA_025774615.1 bacterium | reverse complement strand
TACGAACATGCGGAGAAAACAGAATCCCTGAGCCCTTCAACCAGCAAGAAGGAGTGAACCATGCGAACCTCTCTCCTCTTTGTGGTATTTGTCATCCTCTTCTGCATACCTGATGCTTGTCCCCTCACATATGCACAGGAGGTTTCCCTTGAGCCACAGGCGATTATGGCCCGGGTTGACTCGGTCCTGAATGCCCCGGGGGATCAGATATATGACATGGAACTGATCCTCATCGAACTGGATGGGACTGAGCGCAAGCGGACCTTGAAGATGTGGCAGTTGGGGGATGACAGGCGTCTGGCAAAATTTCTTGAACCCGCGGATATCCGGAATGTCGGTTTCCTGGCACTGCCAGATGATGTGATGTACGTATACCTGCCGGCATTCGGCAAAGTCCGCAGGATCGCAGGCCACGTCAGGAACCAGAGTTTCGCCGGTACGGATTTCAGCTATAACGATATGGGGAGCATCTCATATTCAGAGGATTACACAGCGAGTATGGATGAAGAAACCCCTGAGAGTTACGTGTTGAACCTTCTTCCTCGGGAGGGAATGGAGACTGATTATGGATTGCTCAGGATGTGGATTTCAAAAACTGCATTCTATCCCACTCGGACCGAATATTACGATCGTGGTGAGAACCTCTGGAAGGTCATGGAAAGAAGGGAACTGGATAAAGTCGGGGACTACTGGATAGCCAGAGAGATCGAAATGAAGGATCTGAAGGTCAATCACAGTACGATCATGTACCTGAGGAATATTGAATTCGATTCAGGTCTTTCACGCGACATGTTCACACCGCGATTCCTCATGCGGAGACCGTAGGAGCTTACAAGGAGGATCCGGTGCGTTTATTAATCGCAATCCTGAGCATAGTGATAACGCTGGCTGCGACTCCCAACTCTACGTTGGCCCAGATCGGGGGCTACATAGCGACGGACTGGAGGGTCAAAACCAATGACGGTGAACTCACCTGGAACGAAAACCGTCTGAACCTGGAGATCGATGCAAGTCCCGTGGGCGATGCACATGTTTTCGCACAGTTCTGGATTCGCGGCTTGGGATTCACAGAGGCCAGGAGTAGTGCGGATCTCATGGGTCTTGATAAACGGAAGTCCAACCCTTGGGATCTGTTCCTGCGTGAGGCATATGTCGATCTCTACAGTTTCCTTCTACCCGACCTGGATCTTCGGATCGGAAGGCAACGGATCGCATGGGGTAGCGCTGACAAAATAAATCCAACAGACAACCTGAACCCGGACGACATGGAGGACATATGGGATTTCGGCCGACATCTGGGAACAAGCAGCATGCTCGCCACATATTATCTGGGTGATGTGACCCTGACGGCGGTTTTTATCCCGGCATTTACACCGGCCGTTCTACCTCCTCCGGAGTGGGGAAAAGCTCTCAGTGCTCCTTTCGAACTCCCAGGGGGCCTGACACCTGGGAACATTACAGATGAACTTGCCCTGCCTGACAATACTCTGAAAAAGGGTGCCTCTGCTGCCGTTAAGATCGCCAGGCCCATCCTGAATTACGATGTCTCCCTCAGCTATTACAGAGGACGGAGTGACCTGCCGATGGCTACTCGGCTCGTTCTCACTCCGACATCAGGCACTACAGCAGACATCCATACCGTACTCTCCTTCCCCCGCATCAGTGTCCTAGGAGCTGATTTCAGTGGTGCGATCGGTAACGTGGGGATCTGGGCAGAAATGGGTGTGTATTTCCCCGAGGCCGTTCACACCACGATAGATCTGTCCGCAGCTGGAGGTGGTTTGCTGAGCAGCCAGTCACTTCCGGAGGAACATTTCACCCGCTACGTCGTCGGTGGCGATTACACGTTCCGCAACGGGCTGTATATCAATGGACAGTTCATCCACGGATTCATCCATGAAATGGGCCGCGAGTCCCTTCACAATTACATCGTTGGTGGAATCGAGAAACGCTTCCGTAGCGATACGTTGAAAATCACTCTGGGCGGGGCAGCCGAGATCCCGGACCTTGGCGATATTACAAAACGATATGCCCTGATAGGTATGCCGGGAATCTCATACTATCCGTCGGACAATAGTGAGATGAACTTCGGTATCCGTTTCATCCTGGCAAGCGGCCAGACGAGTTTCGGGAATCTGGCTGACATGGATGAAGTATTTTTCAAAGTGAAATACTCGTTTTGATGATATCCGATCGATATCACCCGCCCTGCGAGTTCGGATATCTCCATATCAATCTCAGTCTGGTGTGTTAAGGAGGATCGGCAATGAACTCCAGGTTCACGCAGTGGCTGACAGAAGAGGATGACACATGGTTGCTTGTGGATGTTCCTGAAAACGTGATTCAGGGCAATTTCGTTTCCGGAGACCTGGACAACAATCGTCTGCGCATCCAGTACTTCACACACTATACCGGTCTTCGTCTTATGAGTAAGGTCTGGTTCGGCCCCGGTACTCAGGGACCTCCTGGATGCGTTCACGGTGGGTGTATAGCAGCGGTGCTTGACGAGGCGATGGGTGCTACGACCTGGTTGGCCGGATATTCGGCCGTGGCCGCTGAGATCACCATCACATTTCATATGATGCTTCCCCTTGACACTTGCTGCTTTATCGAACCGAGAGTTGTCGAGGTCGATGGAAGAAAAATACACACTGAGGCAGAAGTGAGGGACCGAGATGGCACGGTCTACTCAGAGGGGAAAGGGCTCTATATTACCGTTGACGCCAGTACGTTCGGTGAGATGGTTGACCATGCCAAAGCACTGTTCGGAGATGAACAATCTCCGGATGCAAAGCAGTGATAATTATTGGCGGAAGTGGAGTACCACCTCGGTGGGTGTTCCCGATCGGTTGGACGCAGTGGTCTCTTCTCGTGTGCCAGATATGTGCCAACTATGTTTTTTCCTTACACGCAGGAAGTCACTGAATCAAATCCGGTATCGCCCACCAGGCCGAGCTTGTCACGATGAACTCTGACGACGCACATCTTTTCCAGGAGGGATACCTGTTGAGCGATCTTAAAGAGGTGAAGATCGGGCTAGCCCTTGCTTCGGGTGGGTCGCGCGGATCGGCTCACGCCGGTGTGTTGAAGGTCCTCGAAAGGGAAAAGATATCCATCTCCGCTGTGGTGGGTTCGAGCATCGGAGCGGTTGTAGGCGGGGCTTACGCGGCTGGGGTATCGGTAGGACGGATCGAACAGGAGTGGCTCAACACGGACCTCCCAAAGGTAGTGAGGAGCTTTCTCCCCACCTTTCCGCGTGCGGGCCTGAGCTCGGGGAAAGAGGTTCGTAAGTACTTGCATGACTTGCTCGACAACGTACAGATTGAAAAACTTCCCATTCCGTTTGCTGCCATCGGATGCGACATCGATACTGGGGAGGCGGTGGTGCTTGATCGTGGATCCTTGGCCGATGCCATGCGCGCGTCCGCCTCGATCCCGGGTATCTTCCATCCGGTGCGCTGGGAAGGACACCTCCTGGTGGATGGAGGGTTGGTGGAGCCGATGCCGGTGCGGGTCTGTCGGGAGATGGGAGTGGATATCGTGATTGGGATCGATATTGTTCCCACTCCTTACCCTACGACTTCGGATCGGCGAGGCATGTGGGAACGTCTGGGACAGGGCCTTCGAGAAGGAGGAACGAGCAAGACATGGGTTCCGGGGAGTCTGACAGAGCTTCTGGATAGCGTGTTCAAAGAGCGACCGGAGGAAGAACGCCCTCTGCCGGGGGTATACAGCATCATCAATCAATCGGTGGCAATCTTCCAACAGGAGATCATGCGCCTCAAGTTGACCCTGTGGCCGGCGGACATGATTATTCATCCGGAGCTTCCCCGTGGACTAACCTACCTCAGTGCGGACGAGGGGATCCGTGCCGGTGAACGGGCAATGGAACGAGCTCTTCCCAAGCTGCACGCCCTTCTGGCTGAAAGGGTTGAAAATAGAGGGTGATCAAGAGGGTTGTCTCCCCGAAGGATCACATCTTTATGAACCGTGATCTCTCCCTGAGTTTGTGAACACTGATAAATGGATCGGTCCGTGTGCCAGATATGTGCCAAACTCTGTTCCGGTAGGGGCCGGTCAGGACCGGTTGGGGCATAGTGGCCCGGGCCTGCCTTACACGCAGGAAGTCACTGGTTCGAATCCGGTATCGCCCACCAGCTCACTTACCAGGATCCGGCCCAGCTCCAGCCGTGCCCCTGACCATCCCAGGTAGCCTCGAAGAACTCCTGGAAGACAGGAAGAACAGCACCATAATCGTATTCATACAGCCGACCACCGCGCCCCAGGCTGTCTGTCAGCATATGGACGTAGCCGAGTCGGGGGCTGAAATACCAGTCCCGGTATCCTTGATGAGAATACCACTCGAAGGACCAGTAGTCCGTTCCCACGCTGCCCGATCTCATGTTCTTGTTGATCCAGCCCGAGTATGAATAGGAAAGGCGGGGATAGCTGATCTCGAACGTCAGTGAGTCGTGTGGGACAACGGTGAGGATTCGGGAATAGTATCCGGACTCCAGGACCCAGCAGAGAGTATCCCCGCGAGTTTCACAGGGGATCTGTTGTTCAAGGATCTCTTCAAGAATGTAGTTGAAATTGTATTTGAGTCCTCGATATACGTCGTGGCACTTCTCAAAGGTGGTCATGAATCCGGGACTCACTCTGTTCGCTTCCGTTTCGACCGGTAAAGGGACTTCGGGGATGGAGAGCATGTAGTGGAGGGCAGCGTTACCTGTGAAGGGAGATGTCGGTGAGCTGCATGAGGTCGACCAGAACGATGTCAGGCAGGTGACAACCAGAATGAGACGACAGTCAGCTTTACGGAATGGATTCATGTATGGTCTCCTGCAGGAAGTACGGGCCGGTACTCAGACCCGTTTACTCTAATTCAGTAAACAGCCTTCCTCAGGTCGGCGTCCCATCATTGAGATGATTATCTCCAGATACAGCCCATTATTCTGCCTTCCGGTTATTTTTTTCGGTTGTGCGAAGACTCCTACGTCTCCTGATTCTGAATTGATTCTCGCACCTGCCAATGAACCACCGAGCGTTCATATCTCTGTTCTACCCGACAGCGGGTCCATTTTCACGGAGTTCACATTTGATGCCGGCGCAAGTACCGATCCCGATGATCCACAGGAGAACCTTCGAGTCTATTGGAACTGGGGTGACGGCAGTGGTGAATGGGGCGCTCAGGGGGGATTTACGAAACAGACCACTCACATGTTCAACCGGCCGGGGATATTCAAGGTCAAAGCCATGGTTTACGATCCCGGTCGACAGTCGGGTATCGACTCCCTTGAGGTCCTTATCTCAGGTATTGAGGAGTGGCGGGTCGACCTGGGCAGGGGACGGTGGCTCGGGAATTTCGAAGCTCTGGCTCTCGGTTCAGATGGCACCATCTATGCCGTGACATCGGCCGGAAATATCTTTGCGGTCGATTCAGGCGGAGCGATCATCTGGTCCAGATCATTTTACACTGAGGATATCGGCCCCCCTGTCATCACTGATGAAGGAACTATCTACCTTGGCACTGATACCTCTCTCCATGCCCTGGATTCATCGGGGAACACTCTGTGGCAGATTCAGATTCCGGACAGGATCGTCGGCTCACCGACCGTCGGCAGTGATGGCACCCTCTATCTGGGCACCCTTGAGGGGGATCTGATGGCCTTGAATCCATCTGGAGAGCGACAGTGGCTGGTGTCGGGAGCAGCAGGATATCACTGGCTCAACGACAGCTACACGCCAATCCTGGGCAATGGTGACGTCATCTACTTTCCAGGCAGTACCGGATCACTCCGCTCTTTTAACCCTGATGGCACAACCCGCTGGGAATACACGTTTCCAGGTTTTGACAGGGCGACCCATGTCGTCGTCGCTGACAATGGAGATATCTATTTGGGGATGAAAGGTGGGAGCAGCTTTCCACAGATGGTCTCACTGGACAAACAGGGAAACCTGCGCTGGACTGTGCCTCTGTCTTTCTTCACCTATGCCAACCACCTGCCTGTTCCCGCTATTACTCCGGACGGAACGATTATCGTAGCGCCGGGATACGGTGGTATTTACGCGTTCGATTCCGCCGGATTCGAACTCTGGAATGATCCCGACCATAAAACGATCGCAGCGTCACCGATGATCGGATCCGACGGCATGATCTATACCGCTGATCACCGGGGTTCGATCCGGGCCTACCAGACTGATGGCACCTTATCCTGGCACTTCGATACCGACCTCGGCTTTTTCTCGGCGCCTGTGCTGGGAGACCATGTGATCTACTGCCTCGATGCCGATGGGATCCTGATTGCAGTCACCTGTCATACCGACGGTCTCGCGGCCGGTCAATGGCCCCGATATCGGGGAGGCTCGGGAAACCTTGGCCGGTAACATGACATTGCCGGCGATACCTCGTCCGACTAGCAACCGGCCCGGGCCAGGGAATCACCTGTCTTGCCTCCTGATACTGACAACAGCCAGCCTGATCCTGACCGGTTGCGGGTCCTCTCCAACCGAACCCTCACTGGACACCTTTTGGATCTACCAGGCCAATGATGAGATCACAGGAGTCGCCGTTGATCGCGCGCGGGAGATGATCTATGTCACCTCGAAAGACGCCAACCTCTATGCGCTTGACTCATCCGGTCGAGTGCAATGGTACGTTCGGGAGAGGATCAGCTGGGCTGGCATCCCGGTAGTAGCTGAGTCGGGTGTCGTGTTTGCTGTCACCTATGATGCCCGGCTGCACGCCATCACACCCGAGGGCGTTGAAGCATGGTGGAGTTCGGAAGATGGCGGGTTCTTGTCATTACCCGCCCTGGCGGCAGACGGATCAATCTGGATCGTTAGTCAGAATGATAATCTTTGCCGGTTATCCTCCGGTGGGACCCTTCTCTCTGTTGTGGATGTCGGTATGACTGTCACTACTCCCATCTCAATCGGTCCTGATGGATCACTATTCGTCGGCACCAATGAAGGCGTAGCGGCATTCAGTAACAGTGGAGTGCAACTCTGGGAACACACACAGTGCGGCGAACCTGAGACCGCTCTCTCGCTGGTTCAGGATGGTACGGTTCTTCTCGGTACTGATGATTGGAGGGTGTATGCGATCGCGCCTGACGGTTCATATAGCTGGAGTGTTCGTTCCGACGGAATAGTACGTGGGACACCGGTTGTCGGACCGGATGGAACAATTTATACGACTTCTTGGGACCACTTCCTTTCCGCGCTGTCACCCGAGGGTAATCCAATCTGGAAACATGATGCAGGAGCCCGTATCAGCGTCACCCCGGTGGTGAGTTCTTCACAACATATCTCATATCATCCTCGTGGTCATTCGGTGGTAAGGCTCAACGGCAACGGATCTGTGTCAGAGAGAGTGTCCACCGATCAGTTCCTCTCCGAGGGTCTCATTCAACTCACTTCCTTCGGGATCATCCTCGTGAGTAATGGAGAAAACACGTTGATGGCGATCGAGACACCAGACGTGGATCAGGCGAACGGATGCTGGAGTTCATTGCGGGCAAATCCTGAAAACACCGGTAGGCTTGATTATCCATAGGAGTTGCTCGTGTGCCAGATATGTGCCAAACCATGTTCCGGTAGGGGCCGGTCAGGACCGGTTGGGTCCGATCGCTAACTCATCCAGAAGCCTTTACTGAAGCCGTTTTGTCCGGTACTGACCGGTTGTGACCGGTTGGGGGGCATAGCCTATCGTCATCCGTTCAGAGGCTTGCATCGTAAACCTCCACCAGACTGTTTCGTCCAACCTGAGAGTAGCTTCATTACATTTGGTTATTCGTGAGATCTAAATGATCAAAGTGTCACACAGAATTGGTGGTATGATCATCTTGGGACTGCTCGTTATCGGGTGCGGGATTATATCAGCATGTGAGAACAACCCTGTAAAACAAGTCTATTCGGCACCTCCCAATAATCCTCCGATTGCTGACTTTCAGATACTCCCCGTAACAGGGACGACCGAATCGTGGTTTGTAGTTGATGCCTCGGCTAGCACCGACCCGGACGATCCTGATGACTATCTCAGGTATCAATGGAACTGGGACTATGAACCTGGCAGACATGGATTCGGAGATCTGAAACCGAGCCCGATCGATTCCCACCAATACTTCATTGAAGGTGTTCATTCCATCCGCTTACAGGTTACAGATCCTGGCGGGAATACGAGCGTGTGTGACAGGTCGGTACAGGTAGCCGGCCGCAGCAGGTGGATCCTGTCTATCGGAACAGAGAACACGTATTTCACAAACAAATCTTCGGCTGCCATCGGTGACGACGGAACGGTCTATGTCGGATCAGGGGACTCCGGTCTGTACGCCATCTCGCCTGCGGGGGAGATTATCTGGAAGGTCCTTACAGGCGGACAGATCGACGCCTCTCCGGCTGTCAGTGATGATGGTTCGATCATCTTCGGCTCGACTGATTCGAACATATATGCGGTTTCACCCGATGGATCGGTGAAATGGACATTCAAGACGGCGGGAGAGGTCGACGGTTCACCGGGAATCGGTCCTGATGGCACTATTTACATAGCCTCTGATAATGGTTTTCTGTACGCCCTTGATCCTTCGGGACAGGGGAAATGGGTGTATCTGATCGGCAATTCTACCAGAGGTCACAATCAGAATTCGCCGGCGATCGGTTCGGACGGGACGATCTACATCGGGAATCGCAGGGGGCGGTTCTATGCCATTTCGCCGGAAGGGGATCTGGAGTGGGAGTATGAGACCGGAGGCTACCAGATATCTTCACCTGCGCTGGATGCCGATGGGACGATCTATGCCAAGGCAGCCCGATTCTCCGAAGATGATTTCGTCTTCGCTCTCACCAGCACAGGACAACTACTCTGGCAGACCGATATCCCGCATACTCAATCCACCAGTACCAATTCATCCCCGGCTATCGGTCTAGACGGTACGCTCTATGTCGGTGGGTATGACACCCATGTTTACGCTCTGAATCCAGATGGCACCATTCTCTGGACCTATCCGGCACAGAGATGGATCAGCTCTTCACCAGCGGTTGGAGCGGATGGGACGGTATATATCGGTACGACTGATCACGGAGGGCCCAGCACCCTTCTGGCGCTCAATCCCGATGGCTCTCTCCTGTGGGAATACCATGCCCGAGGAGAATTCGAATCCTCTCCTGCGCTGGTGTCAGGCAGCCTCTATGCTCTGGATGATGCCGGGTACTTTTACGCCATCGAAATCGACTCTGACGGCCTCGCGGACAGTCCTTGGCCGAAATACCGAGGGAATGCCCGGAACACCGGCTACCGGTATCAGGACCAATGATTCACTTCCTGAAATGTTCAGTCACCAACACATTGATCGGCCTGGTGGGTTGTGCCCTTCTACTGAGCCAGGGATGTACGCGGAATCCGGTGCGGCCACTGGACGATATTGCCCTATGGGAATACCGGACAAACGGCTGGATCATATACTGCCCGGCGATTGGTGATGACGGCACGATCTATGTCAGCTCCAGGGATGCGTACCTGTATGCCCTCGATCCGAATGGACCGTTGAAGTGGCGGTTCCTGACACAACAATCTATTCAGTCTCCTCCCGTTATTGCTCCTGATGGCTCAATCCACGTGATCTCAGAGGACGAGTATCTCTATTCGATCTGGCCCGATGGAACTCTACGATGGAAGGTGCCGACCGGAAGGGTCTTCGAGTCGCTCCCAGCCGTGGATGCTGACGGAACCGTGTACTACTGCTCGACAGAAGGATACCTGAGGGCGATCGGTCAGAACGGCAATCAGATCTGGCAGCTGACTCTGGAGAGTGGGTGGGACTGCTCACCTGCGATCGATTCTACAGGGCTGATCTATGTCACCGATCATACAGGTTCACCAGAACGCCATAGTCGATTGCTGGCCGTCGAATCCCCTGGGAGCGTTCTGTGGGAGTTTCATTTTCCACAATACTGTGATACATCCCCGGTCATAGCCAGTGATGGGCGGATCATTGTTACAGGGGATACGACAGTTTACGCCGTGAATTCTGATGGCACCCTCGGCTGGAAGTTCGGGGTGCCCAGGTCAGATATCTTATGGATGGATCTGTTCGCCGATCCCGTTGTTGGGCCAGATGGCACGATCTTTGTGCCGGTCTGTCCCGAATGGATGGGAAGACCTACAGGGGGAATACCTCCGTACAAGAAGAGCAGACTATACGCATTTCATCCGGATGGCTCGGTGAAATGGGTAAAGAGACTTGAAGGTACCATCCTGACATCCCCTGCATTGGGCAAGAGCGGCAGTCTGTATGCCATTGTCACTGACGGGGGATTCTACGGTGCCCGACTCTATTCATTTGGTTCAGGAGGTTCGATTCGTTGGCGCTACAAGATGGGGGAAGCAAGTTGGTTCGGATCACCGATACTGACCGAAGACGGGAGAATACTGGTCGGCAAGGAGTTCTCCCTCTTTGCGCTCTCGGCCGATGGAGACAGAGCCGAGACGGATGGTTGGCCAAATTTCCGGTCGAACCTCCGCAACTCGGGAACATCTTTCCCTCCGTGATATCGACCCACAGCCTGGTCTGGTCATTACCTGAGTTTGTGATTATCGAGGTAGGAATACTTCCGTGCGCCAGATATGCGCCAAACTCTGTTCCGGTAGGGGCCGGTCAGGACCGGTTGGGGCCGATCGCTGACTCGTCACAGAGCCTTTACTGAAGCCGGTTTGTCCGGTACTGACCGGTTGGGACCGGTTGGGGCATATTGGCCCGGGCCTGCCTTACACGCAGGAAGTCACTGGTTCGAATCCGGTATCGCCCACCAGATATCTCAAGTATCCGCAACAGATTGCATAAAGTACCTACCACTATCAGCGAAGCGGATTATTGATATAACCACTGAATATTGAATCTGCATAAGGCATGGGGTTGGGATGCCGCCTCCAGAACCGGGCAGGGATGATATCCACCGGGCAGGTGAAAGTGCTGGTACCAGGGATTCCTGAGAAGATATAATCGCGCAAAGTTGCTGCATCATTGATGCAAGGCAGATCGGCGGTGGAATGCCATGAAGGCTCAAAGAGGGAATGCACTAAAGATCGAGATTGAGCAGTTCCTGAATATCGCCGGGATCATGTTCGTAGCCCTTGATTCCGAGGGGAATGTGGACCTGATCAACCAGAAGGGCTGCGACATCCTGGGATATACACAGAATGAGATAATCGGCAGCAATTGGTTTGATACATTTGTGTCCGAAGATATACGAGCTGACGTACATTCTGTTTTCAATCGCCTGATAGAGGGTGAGATCGAACCGACTGAGTATTATCACACTCCAATAATCACCAAAGATGGAGAGCGTAGGACCATCGCGTGGCACAACACCGTTCTCCGGAATGAGGATGGCGGCATCGTCGGTACCCTCAGTTCCGGAGAGGACGTGACAGGGAAAGAGTTGAGGGTGGTGAAGATTGAACACCTGAATCTCATCCTCCAAACCATTCGCAAGATCAACCGACTGATCGTCGTAGAGAGTGACCGAGACAGACTACTGAAGGGAATCTGCGAGAATCTCGTTGAGCTCCCTGGCTATCAGGCTGCCTGGATCATCCTTCTGGATGATTCCGGCATATGCGCTGCAGGTACCGAGGCAGGCTTTGGCAAACCATTCGCTTCATTGATGGAGAGGCTGAAACGTGGCGAAATGCCCGTCTGTGTCGAGAAGGCAATAAAGGAAGATGGAGCTTATACAATCGAAGATACTTCTGTCACCTGCGGCGACTGTCCCCTTGCCGGGGGAAATGAAGGCTATTCATCGAGATCGATCCGATTGGAACATGACGGGACGATCTATGGCTTGCTTAACGCCACCTGTGCACCCGATCTGGTAGCGGATTATGAGGAGCAATCCCTGTTCAAGGTGCTGGCTGAAGATATCGCATTCGCCCTGTATAACATGGAAAGAGCAGATGAGTTGGAGGGGTCCCTTGAGACGATCAAAGCACTTTCAACCGTGGTTGAACAGTCGGTCGAAGGTATGGCGATCGCCGAACTGGATGGTACTCTTACGTTCGTCAACGATGCCTGGTGCGAAATGCACGGTTACCAGAATTCCGAGGAGCTGATTGGCAGCCATCTTTCCCTTTTTCACACAAAAGAACAGAATGAGAATGAAGTATTACCGTTCAACGAAAAGGTCAGGAAGCACGGTACTCACAGCGGGGAAGTCGGACATGTAACCAGGGACGGAAGGTCCTTCCTGACTTCAATGGCAACGACGTTGTTGAAAGATGAGCGGGGGAACCCGTTCGCTATGGCCGGAACAGCCAGGGACATCACCAGAAAAAAGCAGATAGACCAGGAGCTGCGGGCAGAGAGAAACAAACTGAAACAGATTTTCGAGGCAATGGTCGATGGTGTCTATATAGCGAATCCGGACTACGATATCGAGTATGTGAATCCTGTTCTTATTGCAGATTTCGGCCCCTACGAGAACCGTAAGTGCTACACATACTTCCACGACCGGGAAGATGTCTGTCCCTGGTGCCGGAATAAAGAGGTCCAGGCCGGGAAGACCGTACACTGGGAATGGTACTCGTCAAAGAATGACAGGACCTATGATCTGATCGACTCCCCGCTGTATAACGCGGACGGCAGCATTTCAAAATTGGAGATATTCCGGGATATCACAGAGCGCAAGGAGGCCGAAGTTGAACTGTTGTTGAAGAACCAGGTTTTCGAGTCGTCTCTCACCGCGAACAGCACATTAGACGACAAGGGCATTCTCACACATGTAAACGCCGCTTTCTGCAGATGCTGGGGCTACGAGAGTGAGGAAGAAGCAGTCGGCAAACCGATCAGTGATTTCCTTGCATCCGAGGTCGAGGCGACCCGGATCATCACCACGCTGAACGATTTCGGGGAATGGGAAGGGGAATACGCCGCCCTGAAGAAGGATGGCACGACCTTTAGTGCACATGCGCTGGCAACGGTCATCAGGAATGTGTCCGGAGACATAGTCGGTTACCAGTCCTCGGTCCTGGATATCACGGACCAGAAGCAGTTGGAAGACCAGTTCCGCCAGGCCCAGAAGATGGAGGCGATAGGAAGGCTTGCGGGTGGGATCGCGCATGACTTCAATAACATCCTCACAGTGATAAGCGGGAACGTCGAACTGATCCTGGGTGATCTGCCTGACGAGAGCCCTTACCGCAATCGAATCCTGAATATCAAGAAAGCAGGTACCCACGCGGCTGGACTCACCCAGCAGCTGCTGGCCTTCAGTCGCAAGCAGATCGCCGAGCCTCACGTCTTTGATATCAATGACACGATCTCTGGTCTCATGAGCATACTGCATCGGGTGATCGGCGAGGATATCAAGTTGACCTTCATGCCGGGCGAGGATGTCGGCAACATCTACATGGATCAGGAACAGCTGACCCAGGTGCTCATGAACCTGTTCGTCAATGCCCGGGAGGCGATGCCCCGTGGAGGAACTCTGGTGATAGAAACAGAACAGGTGGAGATAGACGAGCATTACATCAACACCCACTCCTATATCACCCCCGGCCTCTATGCGCGACTGGCAATTACCGATACAGGCACCGGAATGAGCGATGAGATCATAGATCAGGTCTTCGAACCCTTCTACACTACGAAAGAGAGCGGGACAGGGCTCGGCCTGTCCACGGTATTCGGAATCGTGAAGCAGAACGGGGGGGCGATCAATGTCTACAGTGAGAAGGGGATCGGTACGACGTTCAAGATCTACCTGCCTATTACACGGGAACGTGCAGAAGCAGACCCTACGGAGGCCGGCGAGGCCGATCTCCCGACAGGATCAGAGACCATTCTGCTGGTGGAGGATGAGGATACGGTAAGGGAGCTGGCGGCCGAAGTGCTCACCAATCTGGGGTATGAAGTACACGACTATGCCGAGGCCAAAGAAGCTCTCCTCTTCGCTGGAGATCGGAAGGGAACGATCGATCTGCTGTTGACGGATGTCGTGATGCCAGGCATGGATGGACCGAAACTGGCCAAAGACGTGCAGGAGTCCTATCCCTCCGTGCGCGTACTCTATATGAGCGGCTACACGGACAATGCTATCGCGCACCATGGGATACTGCATGAAGGGGTCAATCTGCTCCAGAAGCCCTTCACTCTGGTCGGGATCGCGAAGAAGGTCAGGGAAGTACTTGACGCCGATCTGAGCGATTAGGCTCCTCTGCTCGTGTGCCAGATATGTGCCAAACTCTGTTCCGGTGGGGGCATATTGGCCCGGGCCTGCCTTACACGCAGGAAGTCACTGGTTCGAATCCGGTATCGCCCACCAGTTAACTATAAATCAGGCAAACACTTCCATGAGACATGCGAGTCGGTGACCTGATCAAGAAGCGAGAGCCTGCCTCGTACCCTCAACAGGTAGCTTGAATCACCTATCTAAGCACCTCTTGGACGGCGCGGTAAGCCTCGCTGAACGAGGCTTCGGCCATGGCGTTGTTCGCGGCGTCACAGTTCGCGATGGCGATGCGGCCGAAGGGCTGGCGGGCGCGTAGCCACGGGCGCTCCTGTACCGGCCACTCGCCGGTCCACGCAACCTCTCCGGTAGTAGGGTCGCTGTAAAAGCCGTAGCCGTGGGGCCAGCGGTTGACGGTGATCGCCTCGATGTCACGGGCCGGATCGAAACCGCCGTCGCTGAGCATGCGCCCCAGCTGATCGCGGACCTTGCGTTCGAACACTTCGAAGGCCGTGGTCTGCAACTCCCACATCCCTGCCTTCCACTGCTCTGGCGCCGGCAATCCCGGATACACTGGCACCCGGTACAGCTGCAAAACCATCGGCTCGTCTGGCGTGCGCGGGCAGTGATACTCGCCCATGCTGATCGGATCGCCCAGACCCACGCTGTCGTGATAGCTCCCGGGGCAGAACGCCTGGTTGAGCCCCAATCGCTGGAAAGCCTTCCAGTTCCGGATCAACACGCTGGTGTACACTTTGGGCGCCTTCAAGGCAAAAGAAAGCGCCTCGCGCTGCGCCTCGGGTAGCTCCGGACATATGTACGGGATCATGGCGTTGTAGCAGGCGAGCACGCAGGAGCGGCCCCGCACCCGCCGCGCCCGGCCCGAGCGAACGTACGTCACCTCCACCTCTCTCGAGCTTTCATTGTCCCCGACATGTTGCACGCGCACGGCCGTGCTGTTCAGCCGGATCCGCACGGGTGCGCCGTCCCGATCGAGCTGCGCGTAGTCGAACCGAGCCGTCACGATATCCTCCGCGCTGCCACCCGGTGCGGCGGTGGGGATCATGCTCCTCACCAGTAGACGCGCTATCGAGGCGCTGCCATCGGGAAATCGGAAGTATTGATCGCTGGTGGGTGTAACGACGGGGAAGACACCCTCGCTCGGCCCGGAATCGGGGAATCCCATACCCTGGAAGCCAGGAAAGCCGGTCACCCGGGCCATCTCGGCCGGTAGCTCGTCATTGCCGATCCCCCAGTATCCCTGTCGCCAGGACTGGAAGTAGGGCACCACATCGGCATCTACTTTAACGAGATCCGTGAGGAACTGGAGATAGGACATCCGCCTCAATGTGTCCGTCTTCTCCGCCAGCGATCGACCTGGTAGATAGTCCACCCGGTCATCAAAGAGCCGTGCGATGTCCTTGCGCGCCGGCTCGGACAGCGGCGTCATGGCCAGGAATTCGTGCACTTCGAGTCCGTCCTGTCCGACAACGAGCCGGTCAACACCAAAGGTTTCCTCGTCGAAGAAGACACCGCCTTTGAGCCCCAGCGACGGGTACAGCTCGGCGTCATGGAATTCAGCGTATCGCCCGACGTCGATGCCGAGTTCGCGGATCATCGCCTGAGACGGCTCGTCGTACGTGCTTAAGTCCTCGATGTTGATCGTGCCTCCGTTGATCAACAGCGTGCGCTCCCCCGAACGAAACTCGTTGCGCGTGGCGTGCCCCCCGAAGTCGTTGCAGCTATCCAGCACCAGGATGCGCGCCTCGGGTCCGGCCTCTTTACGGAAGAAGTACGCCGCCGCCAATCCGCTGAGGCCACCGCCCACCACGACCAGGTCGTACTGCTCGTTTGTCTCGGCTTCCGGCCCCAGGTCGTCCCAACGTGCGCCGTCGCGCAATGCGTGCGCCACCTCGAAGGATCCTTCGTGGCTGCCCCGCATCCCCATCTCATCCGGTGGATAGTAGGCGCCGGCCTGCTCCAGCCCGGGCACCTCAGCGGCAACGGCACCCCCAGCCCGGGCACATATCGAGGCCGTCCACGGCCCCACCAACGTCGAGCCGGTGATCGCCACTCCCACACCGCTGATGAAATCGCGTCGCGTGATGGCGCGAGCCATCCCCAATTCCCGATCGCTTCGCTTCATGATTAGTCTCCCAAAGGCTCCCAAGCATTGACCAGATGGATGGTGCTTACTTCATCGACGGCTTCCGGGCGGCGCACATTCCGCCTTCTCTTCCACCGTGGCAAACGGTGCTTCCACCAATTCTCGGAGCAAGCAGACCTGGCCCATCACCATATAAGTTCCAGCGCGTCAGTTGCAGATGAGAATGATGTGAAAGGAAATACTCAATACCAGAAAGCCCGCAATACTTCGTAAAAAAGCACTCATGCGATTGCTCCTAATGAAGGAGACAGCGTAAGTATTGGACCTGCGCCCGGGAACATAAAAGCCGTATTCGGATTCTCAATATTTCTCAGGGGCGGCCCAGTGATTGTACTATGCCAGCGTAACGGATCAACAGGTCTCTGTGATAGTAGTGGCGTGATGGATCCGTGTGCCAGATATGTGCCAAACCATGTTCCGGTAGGGGCCGGTCAGGACCGGTTGGGGCCGATCGCTAACTCATCACAGAGCCTTTATTGGAGCCGTTTTGTCCGGTACTGACCGGTTGGGACCGGTGGGGACATATTGGTCCGGGCCTGCCTTACACGCAGGAAGTCACTGGTTCGAATCCGGTATCGCCCACCAGTTAACTCCAAATACTGTAACCAGTTGCGCTGATTCCGGCACGTCTGATCAAAGACGTCCTTTTTCTTTGTGTGCCAGATATGTGCCAAATCATGCGGTACCTTTTGGTCGCTAGCAGGTTCTACTCAATTGCCACAAACGTAGTGTTTACAAGGCTGGATAGGGTATTGGCAAACGACAGGTAAGGATATCTGAAGAGAGCGTAATCGGGGATAAGGTGCCCTTTCCATCGGCAACACAATGCGGTATACTATATAGCAGTGGATTAGAAACACCATCGGGATCGCTCTCGCACGGTTGCTCCCAACATTCTGTCTCTCGCGACATTTGTCCCATACATATCATCTGTGTGATCTGCGACACCTGCAAATCCATGTGCAATGTCAGACTTTCGCTTGCACGTAAGTCTACTGGATAGCCGATCAAACCAACAAAGGATGATCAATCTTGTACAGAACGACATCAATCAGAACAGCGGGGTTTTCCCGAGAATGACATTCGTTGAACGAAAGTGCCTGGAGACTCAAAAGAAATGGCTAAGATCAAGATAGCTATCGTCGGCGTTGGGAATTGCGCCAGTTCCCTGATACAGGGCATCCACTATTACCAGGGTAAAAACCCACAAGATACCATCGGCCTGATGCATTGGGAGATTGGCGGATACCAGCCCGGTGACATAGAGGTCGTCGCGGCC
>JALGVQ010000029.1 GCA_025774615.1 bacterium | reverse complement strand
ATCCCCGGACTCTTGGCGGTTATCCCTGGAATGAGAACGACTGCATGCCCCAGCTCGACATTTTCGAGAGAGATGACTATTCAGACCTGAGCGAGGAGGGGAAACGGTATGTCCTCTACCGGGTGGAGGCCGCCAAACCGGAAGATTTCGGTTCAACCCTGCAGGCATACTGCCGGAACCGAACAGATGAGCGGGTGATCGAGAACTGGAACCACGACCGGTACATCGCTCCTCCCTTTTCCGACGGCGGTGTCACGGGTTCGAAGATCGCGCTCTTCGGTTCACCGGCACAGCAGGCTCTCGATGTGATCGGAGAGATCGAGATCGCCGAGGGACTGCCGCACCCGATGATCGATGGTCAATGGGGGAAGAAGGCCCCCGGTGCATCGGCAGCCTACATGATCATGAACTTCGGCGAGGCGGATATCGACCGGGCCCTGGCCCGGGTCCGCCAGGCCGGATTGCGCTACCTCTACCACTCAGGTCCTTTCCGGACCTGGGGACATTTTGAGCTGAATGACCAGTTCCCGAACGGGCGGGCAGGATTACGTACCTGTGTCGAGAAGGCCGAGGCGGTCGGGATCACCGTGGGTGTGCATACCCTGTCGAACTTCATCACCACCAATGATGCCTGGGTGACTCCGGTTCCTGATCCACGGCTCGCCAGGGTTGGTGCCAGTACGCTGACTGCTCCGATTACGGCGAACGACACCGAGATCGGGATCGCCTCGCCCGACTTCTTCAACCAGGATCGGAACAACAACCTTCGCAGTGTCATGATCGACGAGGAACTGATCCAGTACGGGGCTGTTTCCAGTGAATCGCCCTGGCGTCTTCTCGAGTGCCAGCGCGGGGCCTTTGGAACACGAACGGCTGCGCATGCCTCCGGAGAAACGATCGCCAAACTGGCCGACCACGCTTACAACGTGTTTCTGACTGACGCAGATCTCGGGATTGAGATAGCGACCAATATCGCCGATTTCTTCAACGAAACGGGGGTACGCCAGATATCCTTCGACGGGCTGGAGGGAAACCGGTCGACCGGGATGGGCAATTATGGCGAGATCCTCTTCACATCGACCTGGTATGAGAATCTCGATCCGGAGATACGGCAGCACTACATAGCCGATGCCAGCCGAACGTCCCACTACTTCTGGCACATCTACACCCGGATGAACTGGGGTGAGCCGTGGTACGCCGGGTTCAGGGAGAGCCAGACCGAATACCGGATGAAGAACCAGGCCTACTTCCGCAGAAACCTCATGCCGGGGATGCTCGGCTGGTTCCAGATGCGTCCGAACACCAGCATCGAGGACATCGAATGGATGCTGGCCAGGTCAGCGGCCTTCGATGCCGGATACGCGTTCGTAACCGGCTATGCCGCGCTCGAGGCCAACGGCTATACCGACCGGATCCTGGCTGCCATCGGAATGTGGGAGCAGGCCCGCATGGCAGGGGCCTTCAGTGATGAGCAGAAGCGTCGGATGGAGGATATCAGCGCTGAATTCACCCTTGAGGATTCGGACTCGGACAGCTGGCTCCTGACCTCGATCCATACTCACATCTACCGCCACGACCGCCCGGTGCGTCAACCGGGTGAGCCAGGAGCATCCAGGTTCGCTTTCACCAATCCCGGTGAAGAGCAGGAGCTGCATTGGATCGTTACGGCTGAAGGTGGAGATATCTCCGGTGTGTCCATGCGTCTCGATATCAGTTCCGAGGTCCGTTTCGATCTCCGGATCCCTGATGGGTGGTCACTCAAGTACGAAGGCGGGAACCGTGCCACCCTGCGCGATGAAAACTGGAATATTCACCGTCAGTTGGTGATCGATCCTGCTGATTGGCACGTACGTGCGGGAGACCATACGCTGGTTTTCGACTGCGTTTTCGCCGGGGGAGAAGATCCTGAAGTGCGGGTCGAGCTACGGACCCGTGAAATCGCGGAAAGACTTGTCCCGGACAGGGTGGGCAGATAGCTGCTGCCTCACTCCTCAGCTCTCGGCAGGATGATCCTGAAGGTGCTGCCGATACCGGGCTCACTCTCCAGTTCGATCGAACCATCGTTCAGGTGTACCGCCCATTTCGCGATGGCGAGTCCGAGGCCTGATCCCGTTCCATCCGTCCTCGTCTCAACGGCGATCTGGTGAAATCGCTCAAAGACATTCTCCTGCTCATCCAGGGGGATTCCCGGGCCGTTATCGTTAAGTTCGATAGCCCCGTACCCCTCACGTGGAATCTTCACGATTACTTCGATCGTACCTTCAGGCTGGGTATACTGGATTGCGTTATCGAGCAGATTGATGAGGGCGTGTCGGATCATGCTCCTGTCCGCCGACACCCACACCTCCTCGTCAATAATGGTACTCAGCTTCTGGTGCTTTTCCTCAGCCAGAATCCCGATCGAGTCGACGACATCCTCCGCCAGATCCTTCAGCGAGAACGATTCCCTGGTGCCGGTTACCAGTCCGGCTTCAGCGCGCGCCAGGGAGAGCAGGGCATCGACCGTCGTGGTCAGCCGGTCCGTCTCTTCGAGCATGCTGCCAACAACCTCGCGGCACGATTCCAGATCGGTGGATTCCTGATGTCCTACTTCTCCGACACTTCGAAGAACCGTTAGAGGGGTGCGCAGGGCATGCGAAGCATCACTGGTGAAACGACGGAGCTGGTCAAAGGAGGACTGAAGACGGCCGAGCATGGCATTGAATACAATTGCGAGTCTGCCGAATTCATCCTCAGGATTCTCCACCGGCAGCCTGTCTGATAACCGTTGGGCTGTGATGGCCTCCGCCCTGGTTGCCAGTGTGGAGACCGGCGCGAGTACCTTGCCGGCGAGCAGATACCCGCCGATCGATGCCAGGATCAGCATGATCGGGATGGCCATGATCAGCATCCGTGTCAGGCTCTGGAGGATTCCCAGGACCGCTTCACCGTCTTCGGCAACGGCGATCTGGTAATCATTGCGGGTCCTGTTATGGATATCGGTGATCGTCAGCAGGAAGTATTGACGGCCATCCACAGCCTCCCATACCCAGGTGGAATCACTCGTGGTTGCCAGAAGAGTGGTATCCAGTCCCGCCCGTGCCCAGTCATCAGACCGGTAGAACTTGTTATTATTGAGAAGCATGCGGAAGAGGGGCAGTATCTCGCTCTCTTCCAGATCCTCGATCTCGCGGTAGAGCGAACGGGTATCTCTGTTGTCCTGGATCAAGTTAAGGAGGGTGGCTGATCGTTCCTGAAGTCTGTCATAGGTCTGGTGTTCAAGCTGGGCCTGCAGGAGGAGCCAGGTGCCAACGCCCAGGACGGTCATGATCGATGCCAGTGACACCGCATACCAGAGCGTCAGGCGTACCCGTATCGTTGCCGGACGCAATCTCATTGAGTGTCCTCTCCTATCATGAAACCCACACCACGTACCGTCCGGATCAGCGTTGTTTCAAACGGCTGATCCACCTTCTTCCGCAATCGGGTAATATGAACATCTATTACGTTGTCGATCGGCGTGACCCGGTCTGTTTCCTGCCAGACGTCCCTGGCAAGCATCTGACGTGATACCACGTGACCGCTGTTCCTCAGGAGATACTCCAGCAGATCGTATTCCCTGGCTGAGAGGTGGATCTCCTGGCCAGCTCTCCTTACCTGGCGGGTTACCAGGTCCATCTCCAGGTCAGAGTACTTCAGTCGCAGGACCTGGTCGGCTCGACCGCGACGAAGGAGTGCCCGGATGCGGGCCAGGAGTTCCGGGAAGGCGAACGGCTTGACCAGGTAATCGTCGGCGCCGCTATCGAGCCCGATAACCCGATCCTCCACCGTGTCCTTTGCAGTGAGGATCAGCACCGGTGTCTCGATTTCCCGCTCCCGCATCGTCTTGAGGATGTCGATCCCGCTCCTGCCGGGCAGCATAAGATCAAGAAGAACAAGGTCGTAGGTCTGAGAGCTGACCTGAAAGAAGCCATCTTCCCCGGTCATGGCGACATCGACCTCATAGTGCTCAGCCTCAAGCCCCTCTTTTAGAGCCTGCGCCACTTTCTTCTGATCTTCAACTACCAGGATCCGCAACCGACTGCCTCCCCTCAAGGAAGAGAGAAACATCCTCAGCGTACCGGCTCTCAGTATTATGCGTGAAATCCTGCCCCTCGTCTTGAGGTTTCGATGGTTGAACCGGGAGATCATTCGTGGAATGTCCTGCCTCATCATTCGACCTGAGGTGCCTGACGGGTTCAGGGATTCTCTTTCTCCGGGCATCCGGGTCGTCACTGTTTTGAAATCCGATGAGGAGGGGCAGGGGAGCAAGCGCTCCAATACAGAAGGCCAGGAGATGATAACCGGTATTCTTCTTGATCTTCATGGTCAGGCTCCTTCGATCGTACTATTAAGACGATTCTTAGCGGCGTCTGCCCCAGTAGCCACTGCCCGTCGTGACTGCCGACAGATCGGTCAGCGCGTTTCGATAGTCCAGGTAAGCACTGAGATAACTTCTGCGTGCCTCAGAGAATCTCTTCTGAGTCAGGAGCAGGTCCTGAGCTCCCAGGTCGCCGGCGTCGAATTGTGCGAGGGAGAGATCGTATGAACGACGCGCTGCATCGACACTGGTAGACAGCCCTGTCAGGCGGGATTTCGCCTCCCTGATCCTGGCCACAACACTTCCGACCTCTCTCCGGATGGTCTTGATCGTCTCCTCTTTTTCTCGATCCATTTTTTCCAGCCCAGTGAGTATCCCGTTCACTCGAGCTTTATTTCTGCCCCAGTCCCAGAGAGGCAGTGAAAAATTCACGGCAACACCTCGTGCCTGGTCAGGATTGAGCATGGCTTCATAGAACGCTTCCATGTCACCTGCTCTTCCTTCGAGGCCGAGCGTGATGCCGAGGTCTCCGGTGAGAGATCCCCTCGCGCGTTCTTCACGGAGGTCCATTTCTTCCCGTTCCCGCTCCATCTCATCCCTTCGCAGGTCGCTCCGCTGCCTCAACGCTTTATCAACCAGCCCGGCATCATCGATAGTGACCGGGCTGTAATCGATCACATGACGGATTGCTATCTGCTGCTCCAGTGGTAATCCGATCGTCTGGTTGAAATCGGCTACCTCTCTGGCGAACCGCCCGGAGGCGGATGAACTCCGGTCACGAGCCGCGGCCTGTTCGACCTCGAGCTGCAGCAGTGCCGATTCGGTCATTTCACCCCGGGCATACTGTTCCTGACCCCGCTGATAGAGAGATTCGAGACGGCGCAGTTCCTCCCGGGCCAGGGTGTCTTCATAGGCGAGTTCGAAGAGGTCGAAGAAGTCCCCGGTGACATTGTTCACGATCGAGATCTCTTCATCTCTGAACGAGAGTTCTGTCCGCTCCAGACGCAGTTCCGCTCGCCGGATATCCATCTTGATCTCATTCGGTTGCAGGAGAGGCTGTGTGAATCGGAGATACATCCTGCCGTAATACGTCTTCTTCCCTGGAGTGTATTTTATGAGCTCATCCTGGGTTCGATTCATCACTCCGTTAAGAGATAGTACTCCATTGGTCGGCAGTGGCTGACGGATCGAAATGGAGCTGGAGTACCTGGCTCCGCTGGTGCTGATGACCCGGGGATCCCCTGTCTGTGGATCGATGATCTCTTTGATTGATTGATCGTAATCAGGAATAGTGAAGTCTATCGAGGCGTTCGACTTGAGTGCTGCTCTGCTCGCTTCCAGGTTGAACCGGTCCCGTTTCAGGTCGAGTCTCTCACGTTCCATCCGCCACGATCGGTCGAGAGCGAGCCTGAGCGCCAGTTCAAGGTCGATCTCGAGCGGGACGGCAGGAGTCATGGTGATATATGAAGATTCCACTGGTTGGGCAGTGACACTCTGAGGGGCTGCCAGCAATGCTCCTGTGGTGATGAGAAGCAGTTTGCCGGAAAGACAGGTCGGGCGTTCCATCGGCACACATCTCCTTGCCAGCGATGAACTGGACAGGTGTCAGGTCGTGTTGTGCCGACAGTCTGTGGGCTGTTGAGACTTTCTCCTACTTACGGTTATCTGAATAAATCGTCAGGTGTATGGCATCAAGGATCAGTCCCGGTGCGGATTACGGCACAGGCACCTGGTTGTGCAGTGGTTGTTTCGTCATTAGTCTGGACAGGAATTCCTGATGAGACAGTGAAGCCGGGGAGTATCGCATGAGTGAACGTGGAGGCATGAGCGGATTTGAACGCTATCTGACGGTCTGGGTCGGATTGTGCATCCTTGGCGGCATCGTGCTTGGTCGGATCGCCCCCGACCTCGCACGGACCCTTGACGGCATGGCGATCCGGGTGGATGGGGCTCCGGTCGTCTCGATCCCCATTGCGATCTGCCTCTTCTTCATGATGTACCCGATCATGGTGAAGATCGATTTCACCGAAGTCATCAAGGCCGGTAGAAGTGGAAAACCTGTCGGTTTGACTCTCTTTCTGAACTGGGCCATCAAGCCGTTTACCATGTACGCCATCGCCATGCTCTTTCTCGGAGTCCTCTTCAGGAATCTGATCGGAGCCGAGGCAGTTGATCTGGTCCGGATGCCATTCGGGCTCGATCTCCCCGTCGGTGCGCAGCATGGGTCGGGTATCGTGGTCCTGCAGGAAGGCATCAAGATGCTGGAGGTACCCCTCTGGCGCAGCTATCTGGCCGGCTGCATCCTCCTGGGGATCGCTCCCTGTACCGCGATGGTGCTGGTGTGGGGGTACCTGGCCAGAGGAAATGATGGATTGACCCTCGTCATGGTGGCCATCAACTCCCTGACCATGCTGGTTCTCTACGGCGTACTCGGTGGTTTTCTGCTTGGGGTAGGCCGGCTTCCCGTCCCGTGGCAGGCGTTGCTGTTGTCGATCGCCATCTACGTGGCCCTGCCGCTGGCAGCCGGTTTCGCGACCCGGAAAGGGATCATCGCCATAAAAGGAGAGACCTGGTTCAGGGAGAAGTTCCTGCATCTGCTCACCCCTGTTACCATCACCGCCCTCCTGGTGACACTGGTGCTTCTTTTCTCCTTCAAGGGTGATGTCATCATCGCCCGGCCCCTGACCATCCTCTGGATCGCCATCCCGCTCTTCATCCAGACAATGCTGATTTTCTGGTTGGGATACGGCGCCGCCAGAATGCTCGGGTTATCGTATGAAGATGCCGCACCGGCAGCGATCATCGGGGCTTCGAACCACTTCGAGGTAGCGATCGCCACAGCGACGATGCTCTTCGGGCTCTCATCGGGAGCAGCCCTTGCAACGGTTGTGGGAGTGCTGATCGAGGTTCCGGTGATGCTGATGCTGGTCCGGATAGGACTCAGAACGCAGCACTGGTTCACGGCACCATCGGAGACAGCGGTGGAGGTGTAGGCCCGGTCAGGCGACAGTCGCTGCTCTATCGGACAGTAATCCCGCGTTTCTTCAATGCCTGCAGTGAGGCTCTGTCTGTTCCTCCGTCGGTGATGAGCAGGTCCACCTCTTCAGGAGCAGCGAAGAACTCGACTCCCTGAGCAGAAAACTTCGAGGTATCGACGAGCAGAATGACCTCGTCGGCGAGCTGCATCATGCGACGCTTGATCCGGGCGTGTTCCTCGGTGGCCACGGCCAGCCCCCGTTCGATATCGAGGGCGGTGCACGAGAGGAAGGTGCGGCTGATGGCAAAACGCTCCAGGGCCTCCTCGGCCAGGGTGCCGGTATAGGAGAGGGAGGGGCCATCGAGGGTGCCGCCGGTGGAGACAACCCGGACCCTGGTACGATCGAGCAGTGTGGTTGTCACCGCGATAGAATTGGTGACAACAGTAAGGGGTCTGTCGGGAATGAGCCGGGCGAGCTCACGCACAGTCGAACTGGCATCGAGCGCGATCACATCACCCTCTCTTACATATTCGATCGCTGTCAGTGCCATTGCCCGTTTCTGCTTCAGATTCACCACTTCACGCACATCGAAGGGTATCTCCCGGTGTTCGCCCGATACGCGCACGGCTCCTCCATGGATCCGAACGAGCCGGCCTTCGGAATCGAGTCTCTCCAGATCGCGGCGGATGGTTTCCTCAGCCACGCTCAACGCACGAGCCAGTTCGATGGTCCGTACGCTGCCGGCAGATTCAACGCTATTAATGATCTCACGATGCCGTTCGACGGGAAGCATGCCGTTCTTCATGTGATTGCCTCGCCGCTGGTATCACTGCCGATGTCACTGCTGATGTCTTTTCCGATGACATCGGGGAAGATCCCGTCGAATACGGTATCCGGGTTTTCGATGAGTTCACCCGTGCGTTGGAGGAATCGGGCCGCCGGGGCCCCGTCCACGATCCGGTGATCGAACACCAGACTCAGGGTCAGTAGTGGTCTGGTGGATATCCCGTCGGGGGTCACGACCGGTTTCTCCCTGATGCGTCCTATTCCCATGATCGCTGCCTCGGGTGGGTTGATGAGTGGTGTGAATGCGTCGATCCCGAACGCACCCAGACTGGTGACGGTGAAGGTGCCGCCCGCCAGATCGTCGGGAAGCGCGGTACCCTCCAGGGCGCGGGTGATGAGCTCTCGGGCCCGGGTGGTGAAGGTCCGCAGGTCCATCGACTCGGCGCTGGTGATGACCGGCACCATCAGACCCCGTTCGGTATCAGTGGCCACACCCAGGTTGACAGGAGCAAGCATCTCGATCGCCTGATGGTCGGCACTCAGACGGGCATTCAGGCCAGGATGTTCAGCCAGCGCCCGTACCGTGAGGAACGCGATCAGCTCGGTATAACCGGGGGCGAACCCCCACTCCGGTTCAACGCTCCTGAGTCGCTGCCGCGCTTCCCGCAGATTGAAGGCATCCACCTCGGTCGTCAGGGTGACCTGGGGGATCGTGCGGGCGCTCAGTGTCATACGCTCGGAGATGATGCCGCGCAGGCCGGTCAGCGGGATGGTCTCGGTCACCGGAAGATCTGCGCGAGGATAGCCGTCCCCTCTGGCCCCGGTATCAGGGACACCTGCCGCGGCAACGAGGACATCGGCTTCCACGATCCGCCCCCCGGGCCCCGATCCGGTGACCGGGGTGAGATCGACGCCGCGGTCTGCGGCCAGGCGGCGGGCACGGGGAGAGGCGATGAGGCGGCCGGGAGAGGAAGAAGTTCCCGTGGAGTCGATGGATGGGGCAGAGTCGACGGCAGCTGCCGGCGGTTCAGTTCCGGCTGGTGTGGCGGTAACGTCCGGTGACGCGGTCTCGATCCCGGTTCCCGGTTCCACCGGCGTCGGGCTCCAGGCTTCGATCGACTCATCGGCATCGGTAGTGATCAGAGCTACCACGGTGAGTACCGGCACGACTTCATCTTCATCGATAACTATCTTCCGCAACCAGCCCCGGCCAGTGGCTTCGACGTCGAGAGAGGCCTTGTCCGATTCCAGGGTGTAGAGCAGGTCCCCCCGCTTCACTTCATCCCCCTCGGCCAGGTACCACTCCACGACCCGGCCTTCTTCCATGGTCTGCCCCAGCTTCGGCATGATGACTTCACTGATCATCGGAGGACCTCCCTGATGCCGGCGATCACGGATTCAATACCCGGAATGGCGGCATCCTCGAGCGACTCAGACATCGGCACGGGGACATCAGCGGCCGCCACGCGCACAACGGGTGCGTCGAGGTAATCGAAAAGCTCCTCGGAGACGCGGGCTGAAATCTCGGAGAGGAACGATCCGGTCCGACAGGCCTCGGTCACCCCCACGATCCGGCCGGTCCTTTTCACTGAGGAGGCGATAGTCTCCATGTCGAGCGGTTTGAGGGTTCGCAGGTCGATCACCTCGATCGAGATGCCCTCAGCGGCCAACCTGTCGGCTGCTTCAAGTGCCCGGTGGACCATGCGCGACCAGGTCACAACCGTCACGTCATCACCGGAGCGCTTGATGTCAGCCACTCCGAAGGGGATCAGGTATTCCTCTTCGGGCACTGGTCCTTTGAGCCCGTAGAGCATCTTGTGCTCTATGAACATGACCGGGTTGTCATCGCGGATGGCCGCCTTGAGCAGGCCCTTGGCGTCGAAGGGAGTAGCGGGCATCACAACATGGATGCCGGGGAAGTGGGTCCAGAGGGCTTCGAGGCTCTGGGAGTGATGAGCGGCGATGCAGCGTCCGGCCCCGCCTTCGGTGCGGATGACCATCGGTACAGTCGTCTTGCCGCCGAACATGTACCGGTTCTTAGCTCCCTGATTGGCGATCTGGTCCATGGCCAGGGGGGTGAAATCGACGTACATGATCTCGGCCACAGGGCGGCAGCCGGCCATGGCGGCCCCGACCGCCGAGCCGCCGATGGTCGCTTCCGAGATCGGAGTGTCCATCACCCGCCCGGGACCGAATGAATCGAAGAGTCCCTTGGTGGCACCGTAGGCCCCGCCGTAGAGGCCCACATCCTCTCCCATCACGAAGACCCGTTCGTCCCGCTCCATCTCCTCGCGCAGGGCTTCCTGCAGGGCATCGCGGTAGAGGATGGTGCGCACTTCTGCATTCTCCTCCCCGCAGAGATCCCGCAGGCGTTTCTCGGTGGTGTAATCATCGCTGGTCCAGATCGAGGGAGCGTAGACGTCTGCCTCGACCTCGTCGGGGGAGGGCAGGGGGGAGGTCAGGGCGAATTCGGTGGCGCTCTCGATCGCCTGCTCGCATCGGGTCTCCAGAGCTTCGATCTCATCCTGCGGGACGATCGCGTTCTCGGTCAGCCAGGCTGAGAAATTCGGGATCGGATCGCGGCTCTTCCACTCAGCTTCCTCCTCGCGGGTGCGGTAGGCGCGCGGGTCAGAGCGGGAGTGGCCGTACCAGCGGTAGGTCCGGCACTCGATCAGTGAGGGTCCATCACCGGCCCGAGCCCGTTCCACGGCGCGCCTGACAGCGGCCCGTACCTCGAGCACATCCATGCCGTCGACGACCTCACCGGGCATATTATAGGCACCGGCACGTTCCGAGAGCGCTGTCAGGGCGGCGGCCGACGAAAGAGGTACCGACATGCCGTAGAGGTTGTTCTCGATGATATAGACGACCGGCAGTCTCCAGAGTCCGGCCAGGTTAAGCGACTCGTGGAAGTTGCCGGTACTGGTGGCTCCATCGCCGAAGAAGCAGAGAACCACGCGATCGGAATCGTGTTGCTGCTGGGCGATCCCGGCCCCGGTGGCCACGGGGATGTTCCCCCCCACGATACCGGTGGCTCCCAGATTGCCGCGCTCGACGTCAGCGATGTGCATCGAGCCTCCACGGCCCCGACAGTATCCTGTTTCGCGGCCGCAGAGTTCGGCCATCATCCGGTTGTAGTGGTCCTGCCGCTCCTCGTCGCTGACCACCAGACTCACCCCCCGGGCGTGACAATGCCCGTGGCCGCGGTGGGTGCTGGTTATGAGATCATCATCCCTGAGGGCTGAGATCGCTCCGACGGCAACCGCCTCCTGCCCGGCATAGAGGTGTGAGGCACCCTTGATGATGTTGCGTCCGAGCAGATCGTAGACCCGATCCTCGAACATGCGGATCTCCCACATCTGCCGCAGCAGCTCGAGAGCTCCGTCGCGTGTGAGTCCATGCGAGGCCACTACTCCCTCTGATGTCTTCCCGGTCATACTCTGGTTCCTGTCTGATGTTGGTCTCTGATGGTGAGGTAGCGTTCATACGTTTCGTCCCAGGCCGCATTCGGCTCCGGTTCGTATTCCACGGGTTCGACCGAGTCACTGACCAGGGCCCGTCCCTCAGCCAGCGAGGCGATCTCGCCCCGGGCGATCGCCTGGACGATGATATTGCCCATGGCGGTGGCTTCAGCCGGGCCGGCGAGGACTCGTCGCCCGGTGGCATCGGCAGTAAGCCGGTTCAGCAGCCGGTTCCTGCATCCCCCGCCGATGATGTGGATGGTGTCAGCCGTCCGGCCGGTGAGTTCAGTCAGGATGTCTGCCACCCGGCGGTACTCACATGCCAGACTCTCGAGCGCGCAGCGCACGAGCGATCCCTCATCCACCGGTTCAGGCTGACCCGTCTCGCGACAGAACGCACGCATTCGGGAGGGCATATCGCCGGGGTGCAGGAAACGATCATCGCCGGGATCGACGAGGGGGCCGAAGGGGGGTGATTCAGACGCAAGGGCCGTAAGCTCGTCGTATGACCACTCCCGACCCTCCCGTGTCCACTCCCGCCGGCACTCCTGCACCAGCCAGAGTCCCATGATGTTCTTCAGCAGCCTGAAGCAGCCCCCGACGCCACCCTCATTGGTCATATTGTGTTCAAGGCTCAGTTCGGTGATGACCGGTTCAGTGACTTCGACTCCCATGAGCGACCAGGTGCCCGAACTCAGGAAGATGGCGTTACCGGAGGTGAACGGCACTGCCGCCACAGCCGAGGCGGTGTCGTGGGAACCGGGCGCGATGACCGGCAGAGCGCCGCAGGCGGTGGCGGCGGCCACCTCGGGCAGCAGTTCACCCACGATCGTTCCCGGCGACACGATCGGGCCGAAGATCCCGGTCGGGATCTCCATCTGCTCGAGTATCCCATATGCCCACGATTCATTGAGGGGATCGTAACACTGGCTCGTGGTGGCGATGGTGAATTCGTTCACCTTCCGACCCGAGAGCATCCAGGTGATGAGATCGGGCATGAAGAGCAGGCGCTCAGCCCGGCGCAGGGATTCGGAGCCGGTGTGTACCATGGCCAGGAGCTGGAACAGGGTATTGAGCTGCATGAACTGGATGCCGGTCCGGGCGAATATGTCGGCTCGATCGATGATGCTGAAGGCTGTATCCATCACGCCGTTCGT
This sequence comes from bacterium, assembly GCA_025774615.1. GTDB lineage: Bacteria > Blakebacterota > Blakebacteria > Blakebacterales > Blakebacteraceae > Blakebacterum. Next base: position 14,232 of record JALGVQ010000029.1, on the reverse strand, counting down.
ACGGGCGTCGCGGTAGTGCCAGGGGTCTTCGATCAGTGAGTCGTCACCGTCGAGCAGACCGAAGTCCACACCCCAGGTGTCCACACCGACGCCGGCGAGCCGGTCGCCATATCGTTCGCCCGCTGCTGTGAGGCCGGCCACGATCTCACGCCATATGCTGTCGATGTGCCAGCGCAGGGTCCCATCCTGTTCTACCGGTCCGTTGGGGAAGCGGTGGATTTCTTCGAGTTCGAGGCGGCCATCTCCGATCGTGCCGGCCACGATGCGTCCGCTCTCGGCACCCAGATCACAGGCCAGGTACGTGTCTGCGGTTCCCTGCATCAGCGCATCTCCTGTCCACCGGTTACGTTCACGGCCTGTCCAGTCATGTAAGCGGCACCGTCTGATGCGAGGAAGGTGATCACCCGGCAGACGTCTTCATAGGCGCAGCCCCTCTTGAGCGGAACCTGATCGATGTACTGCTGCCGGACCTCGGCCTCGGTGATCCCCCAGCGTTCGGCGTACTGGCCGTAGAGGGAGTCGGTCCAGAGGGGGGAGTCGAGCAGATTGCCGGGACAGACCGCGTTGACCCGGATGCCGTGTTCGGCCAGTTCGAGGGCAAGGCTCTGGGTCAGTCCGATGCCGCCGAACTTCGAGGCGGCATACGCCGAGTTGCGATAGCTGCCCTTCTTCCCCGATTTGGAATTGACCTGGATGATCACTCCGCTTCCCTGCTCGATCATGATCTGTGCCGCCGCCTTTGCGCTGAGGAAGTAGCCGAAGAGATTGACGTTCATGACCGCCTGCCATTGCTCAGCAGCGAACTCTTCCACCGGGCCGGCGATGAGGATGCCGGCATTGGAGACGAGCAGGTCGAGACCGCCGAGCCCGGCGACGGTGCGCTCGATCATAACCGTCACTTCAGCCTCGTCGGTCACATCGACCCCGATCCCCATTGTGGGCCGGCCGGTCTTTCCGGAGATCTCACCGGCAACGCGCCCAGCCCCGTCGGCGTCGAGGTCGGCCACGGCAACGGCGAAGCCTTCAGCGGCCAGATGGCGCGCGATCGCTTCGCCGAGTCCCTGCGCCGCGCCCGTGACGAGCGCAACGCGGCCATCGATGCCTTTCCCTCCGTCGCTGTTGACGTTTCCGTTCATGCTCGAGGTCGATGATCCGCTCATTCGTACTCCTCCTGCCGGGGATGGAGGCTTTTGTGCCCGCTCATACCCGCAGCATCCGTTTCAGGAATTCCCGTTCCGCCGCCACCGTCCACTCCCGACCATCACGCAGCAGGGCGGATACTTCCGGCATCAGCCCGGCCAGTTCGGAGAGGGGAGTCAGAGGGAAGGGATGGATGTGGGGATAGATGATGATCTTTCCGGTGAAGCGGCCGTCGCGAACCGCTGTGAGCCCCTCCTTCGCCGCTTCGAGGCTGCCGATCGCAGCCACCGAACGTCCGGGGTCGAGAACGCCGGTCTCAGTGCGTTCGAGCGTCAGCCGCATATCTTCGATGGTCGATGCCGAGTGTCCGATGATCCGGGTGCCTCTGAGCCAGGCGTCACTCAGATCCACGGCCGCAGTTGTGCCGCGGGGGACGCCGGCGAAGATGTTCATGACCCCGTCCGGTGCCAGGAGGAATGCTGCCTCCTCGACCAGGCGGGGTACCGGGGCCAGCACGATGATGTCGTCGAAGCCCGATTCGCTTCCGCCTCCTGATACCGGGGAACGGTTCATGGCCTGCTCGAGACCGGCTTCATACGTTGCCCGGTCGTTCGGATCGAGACAGAGGAGTGTCACTTCGTGTGCGGCCGCATCCCCGGTCAGCAAACGCTTCAGGTCTGCCAGGCGGGAAGCGTTCACATCAGTGGCGACTATCACTGACGGCCCCTGCGCGAGCGAGAGAGCCCGCTGCACGTGCATGCGTCCCATCGGCCCCCCGGCTCCGATGAAGAGGGCCCGTCCTCCAGCTTTGAGTTCCGAGCGTACCGGTCGATCAGCATGGACTGCAGCCGGATCGGGACCGGGTCCGCCGATGAAGAGCCATCGGTTGTAGTGTATCCGGCCGATGTCGAGCGCCACCGGCCGCAGGAGCGGTTCAGAATCGATAACCGCCATGATCCCGCCATGAGCCAGGGCCGGACTGAGCCGCTCGACCAGATCGGCATCGGCGCCGAGCAGTATGATGTCGTCGACACTCTCATGGGCCACGACCGGTTGCTCATCGGTGGTGGTGACCTCGATTCCGAGGACCGAAGCCCGCTCCCTGAGCGTATCGGTGAATGCTGCCGGGAGATCGGTGAGCAGGATGCGGGCAGGGGCGGAAGCGTGATCGAGTCCATGGCTGATCTCGTAACCCGATTCCATCGTTCGGTCGGTGCCATGGATCCAGGTCGTGCCGCCATTCCTGAGCGTGGTCCGGTAGCGCAGTCCGTATGTGGCAACAACGCAGGCCCATGGTTCGGTCAGTGCGGCTTCGGCATACCCGGTCGAGGACTGTACGGGGATCAGATAGCACCCGTCATCGCCGTCGAGCACTCGTGAGTCAAGCAGAGCGTACTCGGAAAGCCCGCCATCGATCTCGTAGCCATACGCGTATCCGACCCCGTCGACGAAGATATCGGCCTGGAGGGTGAAGCGATCTCCGATCTGGTACCGGTCCTCGAGTCCCTCTCCGACCGCCATCACCGTCAGGCTCACTTCATGACCGAGTATGACCGGATCGCTTCTCATGTCCCGGTATATCCGGGGATGGTCTTCACCCGCCCCGATGACCTTGGTGTCTGAGAAACAGAGGCCGCAGGCGTCGTGTCGCACGAGCAGTTCACCGGAATCCGGTTCCGGCAGGGGAACATTGATCGATTGTTCGTCCCGGCCGAGGTTTTCGAATCCGGCACCGTAGAGCGGCCAGCGGCGGCAGGTAGCGGGCAGGGGGGACTGTCCGAGGACCCAGGCCCGATATCGATCCTCCATCACTTGTTCCTCCCGTCGCTGATCCGGGCCAGCACCCCGGCGGGATCGAGATCCTTGTCGAGCCCTTCGAGGCACTTCCGACCAGCCTGACCGGATGGGGTGCTTCGTCCCAGAAGGGTGAAGAAGGAGATCCGGTCTGCCCGCTCAAGCAGATGGTGAACGGCCCAGTCGCTCCACCATCCCATTCCGGCCGCGTGCTGCATGACCGTGTGTCCCCGGACGAACCAGGCGCCGTCGGTGAATGTCTGTCGCAGTGGAGCCAGGGCCGGCGAGTTAAATTCATCCACGAGCTTCTGCCCCGGTGTATTCATCTCGCTCCCGGCGATGACCGGTATTCCCCGCTTCCTGGCGGCTGTGATGATGGCATGCAGGTTCCGGGTCTTCTCTTCCCGCTCTTCAGGATCGGAGAAGTTCCAGTTGCGGTCGGGGATCACGTTGAGGACCACGATCCCCATCGTGACGAGCAGGTCGAGCAGCAGGTCGGGATCACGCTCACCTTCAGAGGTTCCGTCGAGCCAGGCCGCGCAGGGCAGGGCAGAACTCTCTTCCACGAAGCGGATGAAGGTGTCAGCCGGCGGAAAGGTATCCGGTCCGGGTCTGGAGTAACCGATGCCCCCCTGTTTGACGAGTCGGGAGCGAAGCCATTTCAGAACATCGGGGTCGCGGGCGGTCGTCCCGGCCGGAACGGGTGGACAGGGATCCTCGAGCATCTCAGACCATCCGGCGGCCGGATCCCGGAAGATCGTTTCGGCCCGGAGTGCGTATGCCTGCACGATATGTCGTTCGGTCGGCGTAGCGGATGGGGAGAGCAATAACACATCCTGGTTGTAGTCGATTGCCAACTCCGGCAGCCGGGCATTGATACGCTCGATAATGCTCCGGTTACGATCCTGAGCCCCGGAGTGCAGCAGCTCGAGCGTCGGTCGAGCCGATGCGACGGGATGCGAACAGGTGAAGCCGATCCCCATCATATAGGCTACTCCCGGTTCGCCGGGAGAATTGATGTCCTGGCCGGCGAGTTCGGGCAGCCAGACCCGCGTTTCGATCCCCGCCGTTGCGTGCACTCCCGCGGATTCACAGGCTGCCATGAACTCGTCCACACCATCGAGGAGGTCGAAATCCACGATGCCCATCAAACGGATGCCCTCCCGCCGGGCTATCCAGGCCAGGGCCGATGGGGAGAAACCATATGCGTTATAGGAATGGAAGGAATGACAGTGAAGGTTCGAGGCGGTGGTGAATGGACGGCACTCGATCACACCCTCATCAGCCAGAGCCAGCAGGGCAGAGAAGGACCGGCTGCGTACCAGGGGATCGAAACTGTTCAGATCCCTCTCGAGTTCCACTATCTGTGTGGTAACCGGCATCATTCCGATCCTTTGTCCCTTGCCATGTCCATTTCCATATCCCGTTCCCTGTCCACTTCCATGACCATGAACGGGTTGCCTCCCCACGTATACGATGCTTGATAATGTTGTATTTTGCCCGATAATGTGGTTTTAGTCAAGGCAGGTCGACAGTGATCCGGGGAGAGGTAAAAGCGGAGGTTGGAGTCGGACCCGCTGGCGGCTATAACAAGAAGAGCGGGAACCGCACGGTTCAGCCAGAACCTCAAGCAGAGGAGCGAACCTCCGCGATGACAGAGAATCCACTGAGATGTTCCGGGATCAGAGGTGCCGACCGGGGATTTCACGACAGAATATTTCTGGCCCTCATCTTTGCAATGCTGCTTTCCGGTGCCGCCTGCGGCCGGAGTGATCGCGGAGATGCAGGAGGAAGTGAGACAACAGGAGGCGCGGCCGATACTACCAGTGATCTGACCCTTGCCGTCATCCCGAAGGGTACGACCCATGTATTCTGGAAATCGGTGGAAGCAGGCGCAAAACGGGCAGGTACTGAACAGGGTGTCGAGATCATCTGGAAGGGGCCTTTGAAGGAGAACGATCGGGCCCACCAGATCCAGGTGGTACAGCAGTTCATATCCCAGGGTGTGGACGGCATTGTTCTGGCACCTCTCGACCTGCGCGCCCTGGTTGCCCCGGTCCGGCAGGCGACCGGGAGAGGGATTCCGGTCGGCAGGCGACCGGGAGAGGGATTCCGGTGGTGATCATGGATTCCAGCCTCGAAGGTGAACCGGGAACGGATTTTCTGAGTTTTGTAGCCACCGACAATACCAGCGGCGGTCGATTGGGAGGAGAGCACCTGCTGGAACTTCTCGGAGGGAACGGCCGCGTCGTGCTCCTGCGCTACCTGGTAGGCTCGGCCAGCACTGCCGCCCGTGAGGAGGGATTCCTCGAGATTATGCGAGAGAGTGACGGGATCGAGGTATTGGTCGATAACCGCTATGCCGGGCCCACTGCCGGTGAAGCCAAGACTCAATCACTGAACATGTTCGATCAGGTCCGCCGGGCCGAGGGTATCTTCTGTTCCAATGAACCCTCCACCTACGGGATGTTGCTGGCGCTCCGTCAGGAGGGTCTCGCCGGACAGATCCGTTTCGTGGGGTTCGACGCATCTCCTCCACTTGTACAGGCACTCGAAGCTGGTGAGATAGACGCTCTGGTTGTTCAGAATCCCGACCGTATGGGCTATGAAGCTGTCACCACTCTGGTGCGCCATCTGCGTGGTGAATCGGTTCCGCCTGTCGTGGATACCGGTGTAGCGCTGGTGACCCGCGAAAATCTGAACGAACCTGCCATTCAGGCACTCATTAATCCGGAAGGATGAAGTGAACCCGGTTCCCGGAACAGTGCACGGCCCACGCCTGCGAATGGAGGCGGTCCGCCGGAGTTTTGGAGCGACCGTGGCCCTGGACGGAGTGGACCTGACCGTCGAGTCGAGTGAAGTGCACGCTCTCATCGGTGAGAATGGTGCCGGCAAGAGCACCCTGATGAAGGTGCTGTCGGGGGCGCTCCTGCCTGATGCGGGCCGCATGATGCTTGACGGCGTACTCTACGCTCCCCGCACTCCGGTCGACGGTCGCGCAGCCGGTGTAGCGATGATCTATCAGGAACTCTCCCTGGCTCCTCACCTCACGGTGGCCGAGAACATCCTTCTGGGTCGGGAACCGGTGACCGGGCCTTTCGTTCGAAGGGGGGAAGTGCGGGAGCGCGCCGCCACGGCGATGAGCCGGATCGGCCGCCCCGACATCCCACTTGATCTCCAGGTCGGTCGGCTCTCTGCCGCTGAACAGCAACTGGTGGAGATAGCCCGAGCTGTGGCGACAGGATGTCGCGTACTGGTGCTCGATGAACCAACTTCAAGCCTGACCCGCACTGATATCGGTCACCTCTTCGATCTGGTCAGACGTCTGCAGACCGAGGGAATAGCAGTTGTCTACATCTCCCATGTGCTTGAGGAAGTGAGGGAGATCAGCGACACGTTCACGGTATTGCGCGACGGGCAGGTGACGGGGCGCGGGATTACGGCGGACACGCAGCTCGAAGAGATCGTCACCCTCATGGTAGGTCGTGATATCCATGACCTTTATATCCGCGGCGAACGTGTGCTGGGGGAAGAGGTCCTTGAGGTTCGCGGTCTCTCGGGCAGCACCTCTCCCCATGCTGTCTCCTTCACGCTCCATCGTGGCGAGGTGCTGGGTATCGCCGGACTGGTCGGATCTGGTCGAACCGAGTTGATCAGGTCGATCTTCGGCCTCGATCCGGTCCGCCGGGGTGCAGTACGGGTATCCCACGTGCCGTGTAGCACACCGCCGATGATGTGGCAGCTGGGCGCCGGCATGGTGAGCGAAGACCGCGGCCGTGAAGGGCTGGCCGCCGGACTGAGCCTGGCTGACAATCTGACTCTTCCGAGGCTCGATGGACTCGGTCCCTGGGGTCTGGTTACCCCGGCCGGGCAGGAGAGGGCGGCTCAACCATGGATAGAGCGCCTGCCGATCAGGTGCTCTTCACCGCGACAGAAGGTGGCTACGCTTTCTGGTGGAAACCAGCAGAAGGTCGCGCTTGCCCGCCTGCTTCACACCGGATCCGATGTGCTGCTGCTCGACGAACCCACGCGAGGGATCGATGTGGGCTCAAAGGCGCTCATCTACCGTTTGATCGATGACCTGGCCTGTGGTGATCAGGTTGCCGGGATCGCTCCACGCGCGATCGTAGTGGTCTCGAGCTACCTCCCTGAACTGCTGGGAATCTGCGATTCCATCGCGGTCATGCATCGCGGCCGGCTCGGTCCTCCCCGTCCGGTCGCCGATCTGGACGAACAGGCCATCATGTTGGAGGCCACTGGAACAGAGTCCACTGGAACGGGTGAAGCCGCATGATCAGGAGAACCGTCAGCGTGAATGATACCGATGGAGGGTCCCGATTGCGGGACAAGACGTATATCACTCGCCTGATCGGACAATTCGGCCCCCTCATCGGGCTGCTTTTCGTATGGGGTCTCTTTGCTCTCCTGATGGGTGGCGACTTCATCCGCTGGGACAACCAGCGTCTGATGCTGCTGCAGACCGCGGTTGTGGGGACGGCCGCGCTTGGAGCAACAATTATCATCATCAGCGGCGGAATCGATCTCTCGGTCGGGTCGACCATCGCGCTGGGCACGGTTGTGATAGCTCTGCTCCTCAAAGCCGGGTTTCCACCGATTCTGGCTGCCTTTGGTGGAGTAGGGGCAGGCATGCTCTGCGGCGCGGCCGTCGGCGCGATGGTCATCGGACACGTTGGTCGGGTCGCGGCCCTGATCGGGGGCGGGCTCATCGTGCTCTGGACGATCGGGCCACTCGGAACAGTGCCGGCATTGCTGGCCGGATTGGCCGGTGCCGGAGCGATCGCGGCCCTGAATGAATTTTTCATCAAGCGCGTACCTATCGCCCCCTTCATTGTGACTCTGGGTATGTGGGGAGGCCTGCGCGGGTTGGCCAAAGGTCTGGGGAACAACCAGCCGGTCTACCCCGATTCGGCAACCTGGCTCACCGATCTCATGGCCAACACCTCAGGCGGGCTCGGAGCGATCGTGGCGCCGGGAGTCTGGATACTCCTCGTAGTGGCGCTTCTGATGGCAGGGATGCTGCGTTACACACGGTTCGGACGTCATATCTACGCTATCGGCTCGAACGAGCAGACTGCCAGGCTCTGCGGCGTACGGATCGGCCGAAGCAAGATGCTGATCTATATCATCGGGATAGGTTGCGCAGGGTTGGCCGCACTGCTGCAGTTCTCCTATCTCTCCATGGGTGATCCGACCACCGCTGAAGGGTACGAGCTTCGGGTGATCGCCGCGGTCGTGATCGGGGGGGCAAGTCTCTCCGGGGGTGAGGGTTCGATACGGGGCACGATGGTGGGCGCGCTGATCATGACGGTGGTGGATAACGGCTGCACCAGGCTCGGACTCGATAACTGGGTCCAGGAGATCGTCACCGGTGGGATCATCGTGGCAGCGGTGGCGCTCGACCAGCTCCGGCACCGTCGCCCGACAGGGCGGATCACGACCGAAAAGATCCACCTGACCTGATCGGAAGGAGTGCTGACATAGAATCCTCGGAAGACCTGCTGCGGGTCATCACCCGCCTTTCGCACGAATTCGGAATACCCGGATATGTCAGAGGTGGGGGTGGAAACACCTCAGTCAAAGATCCGGAAACACTCCGGGTGAAGCCCTCCGGTACAACACTTGCCGGTATCGAGCCGGCAGATTTTGTTGCCCTTGACCGGAACAGGCTCTCCAATCTCTACAGAGCGGGACTTCCGTCTGAGGTGCCCGAGCGGGAAGCGGCCGTAATGGAGATCGTTGAGGCCTCGGTGCTGCCGGACTCCACCGGCCGCCCCTCAGTCGAGGCCCCCCTGCACGATTCTCTCTCCGCACGATTCGTTGTGCATACACACCCGCCCATCGTCAACGGCATGACCTGTGCGGTCAATGGAGCGCACCACAGCAGGCACCTTTTCCCCGATGCTCTCTGGATCGATTATACCGACCCCGGTTATTCACTCTGTATGGAGGTGCGCCGAGAGGTAGAGGCATACCGGGGCCACCGCGGGTACGAACCATCCGTGATCTTCATCGGGAACCATGGTGTTTTTGTGGCCGGGGACGAAGCCGATCAGATCGCCGGCACCTACAGCGAGATCTTCGCGTGCCTGGAGGATGTGTATCAGAGGGCAGGAGTGCAGAGAGAGGTCAAACAGGGCGATGCACCTCCGCGGGAGAGTATCACCCGGAATGAAGAGATCATCCGTTCCGCCTGGAGTGAGAGCCCGCTGCATTTTGCCGTATCCGGCCACTTCTCTCCGGCCGAAGGTCCGATCACTCCCGATCACATCGTCTATGCCGGAGCCTGTCCCATCCGGGGAAAGTTCTCTGCTGAAGGGATCACCCTATTCCTCTCCCGTCACGGTTACGATCCGAAGATCGCGGTTTTCGAGGACGCCGTCTTCGGCCTGGGTGAGAGCAGTACCGCCGCGGAGCTGGCACTGGAGGTGGCAAGGGATGCCGCCCTCGTGGTTCAGTTCGCCGGGGTCTTCGGCGGAATCGAATATATGGATGACAGGGCCCGGAGATTCATCGAGGGGTGGGAAGTCGAGACCTATCGTCGAAAGCAGGTGTAGTCTGTACAGGGGCGATCCCTGATCAAAGGCAGGAGGAACGATGAACGTCGAGAAGAGGGTCAGCGATGCATACGGGTTGGCGAAGGAACAGTTCGCCGAACTCGATGTGGATGTCGATGCTGCGATTGAGTCTCTCTCCAGGATCGCGGTTTCGATCCACTGCTGGCAGGGCGATGACGTCAGAGGTTTCGAGGAACAGGAAGCGGGGTTGAGCGGCGGCGGGATCCAGGCGACCGGCAACTACCCTGGCAGGGCCCGAACAGTCGATGAACTGCGCGGCGATCTCGACCTGGCCCTGAGCCTCATACCGGGCAGGCACCGATTGAACCTGCACGCAAGTTATCTGGAGACCGGCGGCAGGCGCGTCGATCGCAACGAGATAGGGATCGAGCACTACCAGGGCTGGGTGGAGTGGGCACAGGAGCGGGGGCTCGGTATCGACTTCAATCCGACCTGTTTTTCACATCCCCTTGCCGATGATGGTTTCACCCTGAGCCATCCAGACAGCGGTGTAAGGGATTTCTGGATCGAGCACGGGATTGCCTGCCGCAGAATCTCGGCAGAGATGGGCCGTCAGCTCGGCACTCCCTGCGTGATGAACCTCTGGATACCTGACGGTTACAAGGACACCCCTGTAGACCGCAAAGGCCCGCGAGAGCGTTTGCTTCATTCACTCGATTCAGTGTTTGCGGAGGAATACGATCGTGCGCATCTGCTCGATTCGGTCGAACCGAAACTGTTCGGGATCGGATCAGAGAGCTATGTCGTGGGATCGTATGACTTCTACTTCGGGTATGCGGTCACACGGAAGCTGCTCCTCTGTCTCGACACCGGACATTTCCACCCGACAGAAGAGGTCCCCGACAAGCTCTCCTCTGTTATGAACTACCTCGATCAGATCCTGCTTCACGTGAGCAGGGGAGTGCGCTGGGACAGCGACCACGTAGTCACCCTCTCTGACGGGCTGATAGCACTCGCGGAGGAACTCGTCAGGGGGGACTATCTTGAGCGGGCCCATATCGGACTCGATTATTTCGACGCCAGCATCAACAGAGTAGCGGCATGGGTGATCGGAACCCGCAACATGCTCAAGGCGCTGCTCACGGCCCTTCTGCAGCCGGTCGGGAGACTCCGGGATCTGGAGGCTGGTGGAGACCTTACCGGACGTCTTGCCATGCTGGAGGAGACAAAAACCCTGCCCGCGGGTGCCGTGTGGGATCACTATTGCATGAGTATGGAGACTCCGCTGGGGCAGGCGTGGCTGGAAGAAGTCCGTGACTACGAGCGGGAGGTCCTCTCGAAACGGGATTGAGACCGACCGCAGCTCAAGGCCACCCGGTTCTCTGATCTTTTACCATAAGGAATGAGATCATATGAATAGCTATCTCAGGGCATGGCCCATTTACTTTTTTGCACTTTGTATCTGGATCCTGGTAGTCCTCTTCGCTGCAGGGAACTCCGTGGACGATATTCCCTATACGACGGGAGAGTGGGATGCAGCCGTGTACGGGAATCACCGGGCCGTGGTTCATGTGGATGTCGAGGCTGATGCGGTCCGGGTCACCATCCCTTGGAGGCGGCGGGATCACGAACCGGAGCAGAAGAACCTCATTATCATCGATGCCGCAACCGGCGAACGGATCGAAAACCTGGTCCGGGTCAGTATCAACCGGGAACGGGGCAGTCTGGTCTTCCAGCCCCGGACAGTCCCCGGTGACTACTACGTCTACTATCTGCCCCACGTGAGTTCGGGAGGCAGTTACCCGAGGGTCAGTTACCCCGAGCCGGAGATTTCCGCTTCGGAAGAATGGATTTGCGATCAGAATCTCACGGCCGAGTCTCTCGCCGGAGATCGACTGCTGCAGCTGCCGAGGGCAGAGACGGTCGGATTCCAGGCAATCAACGAACTGCACTCTTTCTGGCCGATGGAGGTTATCGCGACACGGGAGGAAACAGACCGGCTCCACGCCGAAAATCCCGACCTTACCTACCTGGTCTTTCCGGAGGATCGGACCCGCTCCATCAGGATGACCGACGATCTACCGAAGAGATGGATCGATTCGGGCCCGGCAGTCCCGCTCCGCGGTACGGCCATGCGCGGGGAGTATTACGCCTTCCAGCTGGGTGTCTACGCCATGAGGCAGCCGATCGAGGATCTGAAGGTCAGCTTCGGCATTCTCTCAGCCAGGGGGCGTGACTATGTCATCCCGCCCCTTTATTTCACCTGTTTCAACCTGGGAGGGATCGACTGGGCAGGCAGGGAATTCACGCGGGAGGTCTCGGTCGAAACCGGGCAGGTGCAGGCCCTCTGGTGCGGGGTGAAGGTCCCTGAAGAAATCTCGCCCGGGTTGTATACGGGTGAGGTGACCGTCTCCGGCACCGGGGTAGAGACCCAGACCGTCGAGATCCGACTGAGGGTCACTGGTGACGTCATCGAGGCTGCCGGCGACGACGACCCGTGGCGGTTGTCCCGGTTGCGATGGCTGAATTCGACCATCGCCGAGGATGACGAGGTCGTGGCTCCCTACATCCCGGTCGAGATGGAAGGGAACGAGCTGCGTGTACTGGGCCGACAGGTGATCCTCGGTCTGAACGGTCTGCCGGAGCGTATCACGAGCTTCTTCTCGCCCGAGATGACCCACCTGACCGATACCGGCCGGGATCTGCTCAGCGCGCCTGTGGAACTGGTGGTGGAGGATGACCGGGGACGATCGATGTCGTGGCCCTCGGTCACGGTCACCCGGATGTTCCCGTCACCAGGGAGGGTCGAGTGGCAGTCACGGCAGGAGAGCGGGGCGCTCCGGATCGAACTGGAGGGAAGCCTGGAATTCGACGGCACCATGGAGTACCGGATCGCGGTCACGGCAAGCGAAGAGGTCTCCCTCAACGATATCAGGCTTCTAATTCCCCTCGAAAGCAATGTCGCGAAGTACATGATGGGTCTGGGGTTCAGGGGTGGTCTGCGATCCGATCGGTATGACTGGGAATGGGGTGTGGAGAAGAACCAGGACGGCGCCTGGATCGGTGACGTGAATGCCGGCCTGCAGTTCAGTCTGCGGGATGAGAACTACTCCCGACCGCTCAACACCAACTTCTATCAGCAGAAGCCGCTGGTGATGCCTACCTCCTGGGCGAACGACGGGAAGGGGGGGATGCGCCTGGCCCCCAAGGGTGATGATACCTTCCTCATCACCTGCTACAGCGACTCCCGGACCATGCAGGCAGGAGAAACGCTCCATTACGACTTCCGTCTCACCATCACTCCCTTCCGGCCGATCGATACCGACAAGCAGTGGAGCAACCGCTTCCATCACCGGTTCAATCCCGTCGACACGGTCGATTCGATGGGCGGGACGGTGATCAACGTGCATCACGCCACCGAGATCAATCCCTATATCAACTACCCCTTCCTGCGGCCCAACGAGATGAAAGCGTATGTGGATGAGGCCCACGAGAAGGGACTGAAGGTCAAGATCTACTACACCGTCAGGGAACTCGCCAACCGGGCTCCCGAGCTCTTCGCCCTTCGAAGCCTGGGGGATGAGATTCTCTCCTTCGGCCCTGGTGGCGGGCACTCCTGGCTACAGGAACATTTCATCGATAACTACATCGGCGGCTGGTTCGTGCCGCGATATGAAGACGTAGCAGTTGTGAACAGCGGTGTCTCCCGCTGGCACAACTTCTACCTGGAGGGTCTCGACTGGCTGGTCCGGAACGTCGGGATCGACGGGCTCTACATCGATGACGTGGCCTTCGGCCGCACCGTCATGAAGCGGGTGCGAAAAATCCTCGACCGGGGGAATCCGGGCTCCCTCATCGACCTCCACTCGGCCAATCAGTACAACCCGCGCGACGGTTTTACCAACAGCGCCAACCTCTACCTCGAGCATTTCGCGTTCATCGATCGGCTCTGGTTCGGGGAGTATTTCGACTACGACTCCGATCCCGATTTCTGGATGGTGGAGGTGTCCGGAATCCCCTTCGGGCTGATGGGGGAGATGCTGCAGGGCGGGGGGAATCCCTGGCGGGGCATGCTCTGGGGCATGACCAACCGCCAGCCGTACGGGGGGAACGATCCGGCCCCTCTCTGGAGAGTATGGGACGAGTTCGGTATCCAGGAGAGCCGGATGATCGGGTACTGGGTGCCCTCAGCACCAGTGACCACCGATCATCGGGAGGTGCTGGCAACGACCTGGATAGGAGATGGAAAGACCATGGTTTCCATTGCCAGCTGGGCGGAAACTCCTGTGGATGTGAGGCTCCACATCGACTGGGAGGCTCTGGGACTGACTCCCGACACGGCGGTCATCTCAGCACCGGCCATCGAGAACTTCCAGGATGCTGCAACGTTCAGTCCAGCTGATGCGATCCCTGTTGAACCGGGACGCGGGTGGCTCCTTATCATCAGCGAAGGATAGTCGTTCACGGATGAATACAATGATCTCGGGATGACCAGTGAGACAGCCCGTATCCCGTTTGCCTGAAAAACCTGCAAGGTGACCACGATGACGATCCGAATCCTGTCACTTTCCCTGTTCGCGCTCCTGGTGACATTCAATTCCGTCACCAGTCAGCAGGCGGTCATCGAGGAGGAGACGAGGACGATACTGACCTACCCGTTCTCCGATCCTGATCCGGTACCGATCTTTGTACGCAATCAAGCCATCTACCCCTACTTCGCCTTCAACGGGTACAGCCATGAGGGGATCCCGCAGGAGTGGAC
>JALGVQ010000196.1 GCA_025774615.1 bacterium | reverse complement strand
TAGAACCCAGAAAGCAATAGAAAACCCTGGCCAGGATTTCTCCCAACCAGGGTTTTGACGGTATAGATGGTAGCGGGGACAGGATTCGAACCTGCGACCTTGCGGTCTACAGCATACCCTCCGCGCTGTAATCGATCTCCGATCCCATCACCGAGTGAGGGATCAGGTATACCAGCATGGTGGCTATTGAGGCGATCAGGGCCGGACCGCGGGCGTTCTTGCCCTTCAGGACCGCCCAGAGCGCCCAGCCCCACGCTATCATGAAGAGGAGCGTCTTGTTGTCGGTCAGGTCCCATCCCCAGGGTATCCCGGTCCAGAGCGCCCCGAAGGCGAGCTTCTGGACCACGGGTCCGAGAATCATCCCGCCGAGAAAGAGGAGTGTGAAGGTCGTGATGATCAGCCGCTTCAGGTTGTCCCGCTTGAAGATCGCTTCGAGACCGGTCCTGGTGCTGAACAGCATGCCGACGAACATGAAGAGGACATGGGGAAGCAGTACCCAGGTGGGTACGACCCCCTTGAACCGGGTGACGATCGCCCTCTCCTTGTTGGAGATGGTGTATTCCTCACCACCAGCGGTAATGGTCACGGTGTAATCGAGCTTGCCCGCAGGGGGTTGGTTCGGCAGATGACCGACGAGCATCCCCTCGCTGAACACCATTGCAACCGGGGTCCAGGCCTCCTCGACTTTGTTGCGTTTCCACTCCACAACACCCGTGTACGCCTCGGACGGTACTTCCACCGACACCTGCTGGTCGGTATCTCCTTCCCAGGTCCGTTCCATCCTGTAGGGAATCGTCTCGCCGGCCAGATCGAAATCTCCCCTGATCTCATAGGTAGGGCCGGTCCTGCGCTGATATACAGCTGAAGAAAGTGTAATGACTACTGCGATGGTCCAGATAAGAGCTGTTTTCATTGCCACTATTCGTTACTCCCTGTTGTTGCCGGATGTTCCTCTTTCATGGAGGTGGTAAACACCAGTTCATCACCCTTGCGGCTCACGCGCACCTCACTCCCCTCCTCGATCACTCCTCTGATGATATCCTCGCTCAGGGGATTCTCGATGAGTTTCTGGATGGTGCGACGAAGCGGCCTCGCTCCGTAGGCAGGATCGAAACCCTGCTCGGCGATCAGTTCCTTGGCCGGAGTGGTGAGGTGGAGGGTGAGCTTCTTCTCGCCCATCCGCTCCTCCAGTTCCTCGAGCATCAGCTCGATAATCTGGTCGATCTCCTTCCGACCGAGCTTGTGGAACACGATCGTCTCGTCGAGCCGGTTCATGAACTCGGGGTTGAATATCTTCTTTGTCTCCTCGAGGACCCTGTCCTTGAGTTTCTCGTAGTTGACGTTCGGGTCGTCAGGCTGGAATCCGAGTGATCGTCCCTTTTCGAGGTCCCGGGTACCGATGTTGCTGGTCATGATGAGTATGGTGTTCCGGAAATTGACTCTCCGGCCGAGCCCATCAGTGAGATGACCATCATCGAGGACCTGGAGCAGGATATTGAATACTTCAGGGTGCGCTTTCTCGATCTCATCGAGCAGGATCACCGAGTACGGCTTGCGGCGTACCTTTTCGGTGAGCTGACCACCCTCCTCATAACCGACATATCCCGGAGGTGAACCTATCAGGCGTGATACGGAGAATTTCTCCATGTACTCACTCATGTCGATCCGCACCAGGCTGTCCTGATCGTCAAAGAGGAACGCAGCCAGGGCACGCGCTGTCTCGGTTTTCCCCACACCCGTCGGACCGAGGAAGACGAATGAGCCTATCGGCCGGTTCGGATCCTTCAGACCCGCGCGTGTGCGCTGGATTGCCCTGGTGACTGCCGATATCGCTTCCTTCTGGCCGATGACACGTTTGCCGAGTTCTGACTCCATATTGAGGAGCTTTTCCGACTCGGTACTGGCGAGCCGGAAGAGCGGGATGCCGGTCATGCCGGAGACGACTTCACTCACGTCTGTCTCCGTAACATAGACCTTCGTCTCCTGGATAGAGGCCTCCCAGTCACGCTTGGCCTCCTCGAGTTCCTCCCGGGTCTTCCGTTCCTGGTCGCGCAGTTCGGCTGCCTCTTCAAACTCCTGGTTCTTGACGCTCGATTCCTTCTCCTCCCGAACGCCCTTCAACCGCTCTTCAATCTCACGTATCTCTGGAGGAAAGGTGTATTTCTTCAGGTGTACCCGGCTACCCGTCTCATCTATCACGTCGATCGCCTTATCGGGCATGAAACGATCGCTGATGTAGCGGTCGGCCAGGTGAACGGCCGCTTCAATCGCCTCATCGGTGATGATGACCTGGTGGTGTTCCTCATACCGTGACCTGAGTCCCTTGAGGATATCTATGGTCTCTTCGGTGTCGGGCGGATCGACCATGACAGTCTGGAACCGTCGTTCGAGCGCTCCATCCTTTTCGATCGTCTTCCGGTACTCATCGAGCGTGGTGGCACCGATACACTGCAGTTCTCCCCGGGCCAGCGCCGGCTTGAACATATTACTGGCATCGAGTGTGCCCTCGGCCGAGCCCGCTCCCACGATGGTGTGGAGCTCGTCGATGAAGATGATGATACTCTTGGCGCTCCGCAGTTCGGCCATCACCGTCTTCAGCCGTTCCTCGAACTGCCCCCTGAACTTCGTGCCCGCAACGAGCGACCCCATGTCGATCGAAATGACCCGCTTGTCCTCCAGCACCTTCGGCACCGAGCGGTCCACGATCTTCTGGGCGAGCCCCTCGACGATCGCGGTCTTGCCGACTCCCGGTTCTCCGATCAATGCAGGGTTGTTCTTCTTCCGGCGGCTCAGGATCTGGGCGATCCGTTCGATCTCGCCTTCGCGGCCGATCGTGGGATCGAGTTCACCCCGTTCTGCCAGCTGTGTGAGGTCTCGTCCGAAGTGATCGAGGAAGGGAGTTTTCGACTTGCCCGGTTTGAGGTCGAGACGCTCGGAGCCTTCCTCCCCACCCACCTTCAGGATCTCGTCCTTGATCATCTTGTAGTTGATGCCGAAGGCAGAGAGTATCTGTGACGCGGAGCCGTCCTTGTCCTTGACCAGAGCGAGCAGCAGATGCTCGGTTCCGACGAACTTGCTCTTCAGGGCCCGGGCCTCATAGGCCGCGATCTCGAGGACCTGTTTCGCCCGTGGCGTGAACGGCACCTGCCCTATCGTCATGGAACCGCCCACCGTGGCAGTAGCGTCCTCGATACTCTGTCTGACCTCATCCAGGTCGAGACCGAGGTTCTCGAGAACATTTACCGCAACACCTTCGCCATCCCTGATGATCCCCAGCAGGAAATGCTCGGTTCCGATATAGTCGTGCCCCAGTCGGGCAGACTCTTCACGCGCAAGTTGCATCACGCGTTTCACACGATCTGTAAACATGTCATTCATCTGAATCAGTTCCTCCCGGAAGCCAGGCTTTCACGGACCGCCTCTGCTCGAAGAATGTCGCGCTCACCCGGTTCCAGCACACGCCCCGCTCTACGGTCGAGGTGAGAGGGCTGCGTAAGGATAGTTAGTGTATCTAATCTATGTAATTCAACGCCCGACAACACATCCATGTTCACTCCCAGCCGAACGGCACTCAACAGGTTCATGCACTCCCGCTGTGAAAGGACCCGCGCAGACCGCAGTAAGCCGTAAGCCCGATGGATCTTGTCTTCGAGCTGGGTGCGGGCCTCCCGCCACACGGTTTCACGGGCATCGAGCTCGTATTTCTCCAGTTGGTGTGCCGTACCGGCGACCGACCTCATGATATCCTCCTCTGAACGTCCCAGAGTCGGGTCATTCGACAGCCGGAAGAGGTTTCCGAAAACGGCAGAGCCATCACCGTGCACTCCCCGTACCCGCATCCCGTAACTGGCTGCTTTCCTGAGAACATTCTCGACATCGCTCGTCAGGACCAGCGCCGGCAGATGGATCAGAAGACTCATCCTGAGCCCGGTTCCCACATTCGTCGGTGAGGCGGTGAGATACCCGAGCGGATCCCGATACGCCCAGGTCAACACCTCACCCAGAGTGTCATCCACTCTGTCGAGGATCGTCCAGGCAATATCAGGCGAGAGACCGGGAGAGACGGTCTGCAGCCGGACATGATCCTCCTCGTTGATCAGTACCGTGAGGTTCTCTTCCCTGTTCAGGACAACACCCCGGGGTCCCTCTGCTTCGGTCATGGCCGGATCGACCAGGAAGCGTTCCATGAGGAAGCGGCGATCCTCCCATGTCAGATCGGTCATCGATATTTTTGCGCTGCCCGTAAGCGGTTCCACCGAGTCACAGGCATCCCACACCGTCCTGAGCAGTACTTCCCGTACTTCCTCCTGTGCCTGATACGGAAACACCTTTCCATGCAGGTTCCGGGCCAGTCGCAGGCGGGTGGCAAGTACCACTTCCTTCCCTTCTGAACGCTCGGAAGTGAACCAGGATGGCGCCGCGACGCTCATCTCCTGCAGCGTTGTCTGAATGCCACCGTTCACGCTCCGCTCTCCCCCTCTTCCATATGCTGTATGCGATCCCTCAACGATGCGGCCATTTCGAAATCCTCCCGCTCGACCGCAGCCTGGAGATCGTTCTGCAGATCATCGATATCCTGCTCGTGCGCCAGGTCGGTCCCGTGAGAGTACACCTTACCCAGATGCTCTTCCGAACCGTGTACCTTCCTCAACAGATCCTTCAGCGGCTCCTCGAAACTCCGGTAGCACTGCGGACAACCCAGCAGTCCGGTCTGACGGAACTTGCCGAACGACCAGCCGCACTTCCGGCAGGTCCCGGTATCAATGGGATGACTCCCATCGTATGAGCCCTCCTCCTCACCGAGACGACCCAGGAGGTCCCTGAAAACCTGATCTACATGAACGGGATCGTTCAGAGCCGGAGATGGAATGCCACGTTCTGACACACAGCTCTGACAGAGATGGAGGGTTTCCTTCCTCC
>JALGVQ010000195.1 GCA_025774615.1 bacterium | reverse complement strand
CCCCGACGAGCCGCCTGGTGATGTTCAGGTCTTCATGATGTGATCCGGTATCATCCATGGTTTACCCCGAAATGTGGGATTGCTCGCTATCCTCGGTTCCTATGGAACCTCGGATTGTATACCAACCGGTGGAGAGATTGCCAGATGAAGGACGACGCTGTGCCTCCAGAAACAGGGGGAAGACCGTTCACTCTCCCCCGGGGTTGTTCCTGAACCACACATCTCTCTGTGGGAAGGGGATCTCAATGTTGTTCTCCTTGAATGTACGCCACAGTGCCATCCTGATCTCCTCCCCGGTGGCCCACTGTTTCTTGTAGTCAGCAGTTCGACCCACAAATCTGAGATTCAGAGAGGAATCCCCAAATTCCAGAAAATCCACTTTCGGCTCGGGGTCTTCCAGTATCAGAGGGTGATCGCGGGCGACGCCCAGCACCAGTTCTTTCACCCGATCAAGATCAGAATCGTAAGACACACCGAATTCAACAAGCACTCTGATCCTCGGGCTGGGATAACTGAGGTTCGTTATTTTCTCCTGCACGATCTGGGCATTGGGAACCACCATGATGGTGTTGTCGAAGGTGAGGATCTTTGTACTTCTCAGACCGATCTCAACAACATCCCCTTTTGTGCCATTTTCCAGAAGTACCCTGTCCCCCACCCTGAAGGGACGGTCCACGAAGAGTACGAACCCTGCGATCATGTTGGAGAGAGTTTCCTGGGCGGCCAGAGCCACGGCCAGGGAGCCGGCGCCCAGTGTGACGACCAGTGAACTGATGCTGATCGAGAAATGATCGAACACGATAATCACTGCGATAGCCCACGCTATTATCTGAAAGATCCTTCTTATCAGCGGGATCAACTCATCGTCGGCCTGGCTCTCCGTCTGCGCCGCGAAGCGGGTTACGTACCAGTCGGCTATCGCGTTGAAGATCCGGGTGACGAGTTTTACGGTGATGATTGCCAGAATAACGTAGAAGACGCCATCGGTTGCGCTCCCCCACTGCTGGCTGATCACCTCCGGTTCACCTGAGAGCAGGCCGAAAGCCCCGATATGCAGGCTCTGCAATGCCCACTTCAATCCCAGTACCCAGATCCAGACCGTCACAGGTCCTTTAACAGCGTGGAGGATTTTACCATCCAGTTCAGTGCGCGTAAGGCTGGTGACCCGTTTTTCGATGTTCACGAAGATGATGCGCACTACCCGGCTGGCCAGCCATACCAGCACAAAGATCAACAGGGCGTTGATCATGTCGTTCAAGATCGGCTGGGAAGGGATAAGATTCAGATCCACTATCACCGGTCGCACTCCTTTTTGTGATTCAGATAATGATTATAGTATGCAGAACCTGACCGTCCTATCTCTCGGGCTCAATCCCTCTCCACCAGCACGGTTCGCTCATTCTCCCGCACCACCTCGTAGGCCATGATGCCGTTATACTGCTCCTGCCCCTCCCACTTGCCGTAGACGATCACCTGATCTGTGTCGGGCACGACAAATGCTCCCACCCACTCATCCCCCCCCTCTTCAGACTGAACGAGGTACGTCCACTCTTCTTTGGCAAGAATCGCCACCGAGATAGCTCCCGGCAATCTGAGCCTGAACGTTTCTGTTTCCCCGACGATCAGGGGCGTGTGGATCGGGGTATAGAGATAACAGTTGCGGTCGAAATAGTTGCTGTACTGCAGGGGGAACGACCGGTCGGTACCCCTGGAGGCGATGAATCCGAAATACGCACACCCGGAATACCGTTCCTCATCACCCGATTTCGCGTAGATGAGCGCGGTCCATTCACCTTTATCGGGAAAACGGAACGTGATCTCGGTCATATCACCCTGTTTCTGAACGAAAGACCGGTGCTGTACACCATCCGTGCCGTAGATGTTGGCCATGAGGAAGACATCCTCACTGGTCTTCAACCGCATCAGATACTGCTCTCCGGTATTGATGATCCGGGTGATACCTTCCGGAAGACCGATATCGTAGTGGAAGAACCACCCGACCAGCTGTGGCAGTTCCACGAAATCCGCGGCCGATACAGCCGGCTCAATAAGCTGCCAGATGGCATCGGCGGGATAGTGCGTGTGGATCATCTTCTCCGGTTCAAGGAAGAGGTACTTGGTGGAGTACCGCTTGATGAACGAGGTCGCATCCACATGGCCCGCGTTCCAGGTGACATCGACAAGACGCCACTCATCATCGATCCTGACCGCGTTCCAGGCATGGTTGGTCCCGGTGACATCCTCGTCATCGAAGACGCTGTATCCGTAGCCGCGTGCATATCCGCTGATCTTCACGCACTCGATCCCGGCCAGATCGCACATCGTCTTGAAGAGACCGGCGTACCCCTCGCAGACCGAGGATCGGCTCCGCAGGACCGCCGCGTACGACTGCCCGGGGATGGAACCGGAGAAGAACGATTCGGTATCGTAGGCGATGTTGTCGGCGATCCAGTCGTGGATGTTTTTCGCCTGCTGGTACTCATCCCGCTCGCCGGAGACCAGGTGCTGGACCAGTCCCTCAATGTGTTCTTCCGGTGAGGTGAAGATCTGCTTCTGTATCGCTCTCGGGACGCTGCGGACACTCGCGGCCAGCTCTCCCGTCCGGTATACCCTCAGATCGCGGCGCGCCGGTTCCGGGGATACGGCTGCTCCGCGAGCAGAGCCACCTCCCGTCCCCTTGTTGACCCCCGCGCCGGAAGAACAGCCAACCACGACCATAAAGAGTATCAGTGTGACTACCGATGACGTCATATGGAAGCATGCGTTCGACCGATCCACAACGGAGATACCAGCCATGTCCCTCTCCCGGTTCAGGCTCCACTTGACAGCGCGTGAGCATATACGGAATCAGGATATCCTGGCCAGAGGAGCCTCAGAAAAATGCCCCGGAATCTCCCCCGGGGCATCTGTGTGATTACTCTGTCGTGTCGGTGGGTACAGGAATCCGATCCCCGGGCGCAGCTGACAGGGATCAGTCGGCTCTGTATTTCCAGTAACGACGGGTCCATTCCAGGGGACCGTCGAATCGTGTCCGGCTCCACCACGAATGGAGCAGCATCCAGACAGCAACAGGCATGACGGTGAATCCCAGAACCGCCCAGAGATTCTCCGTCCAACCCGATCCTATCGCCAACCCAAGCGATACGGCGAGCAACTCTGCCAGCAGTCCTTCGAACACAAAAATGGTCAGGCTGTATCTACCGAAAAGTCTTATACGCTTTATGAACCACGGTTGCTGAGACGGTTCGGTCGCGTTCCTTCTGCGCCAATCCAGGAGCCTGAGAGCGATCAGTTCTATGAACAGGAACAATCCCAGTCCAAAGATACTGATACCGGTCCGGCTGAATCTGTCTCCGACGGATGTGTCGGAGCCGAAGATGATCGCGATGAACGCTCCGGCACCGATCAACACGAAAGCGATGATTCTTGCCCGGGTACTGATGTATTTCCGATCGGCTCCGGAAGCAAGGAATACCCCCAGGATCGCTCCGAAGATCCCGAAAGCCAGATGGGGGGCAATACTGTACTCCAGGCAGAGATTGCCGAGTATCCACGCAAGCAGGTATCTACCGCCGGCATACGCCTGCTCGTACAGGGGGGTCAGACCGAGTCTGAGAAAAGGATAGACGAGCAGGATTCCAATCCCGATGAACAGGAACGTCCGGACCAGGGAGCGGCTGTCTCCAAGCCCCCGTCTTCGGTGAACCATGGCCATGATGCCTGTGTTCACCAACAGGATTATACCGATGATCGAAAGAGTACCTGGCTCCGTCACCAGGCTCCAGTGAAAGGGGACAGGTTCCCCGTACTTGATCCAGCCCGTGATCAGGCCCACCGCGTATTCAGGTTCGTCGCCTGCGACGGCGAAGGCGAATCCGTTCCCGAACAGAACGCGATGGAAGATGTTCAGGAACAGCAGAAAAAGACCTGTTTTGATATTGCGCCGGAAGATGAACCCGGGATCCTGGCCTTTCGAGATGATGGCTCGGCAACTGGCGTAGACATTCACCGAGCCGGACACGACATAGAATATCCCTCCCATCGCGAACAGGATGATTGTGAGAATGATGACAACGGATTGAAGTCCCCCGACCTCCATAGCGCGGTGAAGCGTTTCGCGATCCGCCATGCCGGCCCATGTATAGTGAACGCGGTGGATTATCACGATGGCGAGTACGGCGAACCCGCGGATGATATCGAACGAGAGAAAGCGTTCCGTTGACAGTGAGGCAGGTGTGGTATTCGGGATCATGTCCGGTGCCGTCATCCAGTTGTCGCTCTCTTCCAATCCAGAATATTGTTCAGCACTTCAAATATGTGCAATTACCGGGGAAGAGTCTCTGCATGAAACACGACGGTCGATTCTGCCAATATGACCTTTTCGGCACCCCGCTATCCCGGCCAGAGACACAGATGCCCCGGAGTATCCTCCGGGGCATCTGCAAGCAGGCTCAGACGGGTTGGGCACGCCCAGACTGGAGCTGTGTGGTATAGCGTTGCTACTTATGGAAGTTCAGGATCGGCATGGTCTGCCAGCCCTTCCGGTTGTTGCCGGCGGAATTGATCAGCCCGATCTGGAGACCGTGCAGTTCGTCGGCCCGGTTGACCAGCCCGATCGCGATGCCGTGCTGGACCCCGATATTGTTGTACCCTCCGATCATCAGTCCCCTGATGTCACCGATCCGGTTCTGAAGGAGTGATGCCGCGAGACCCCGGCATTCGTCACTCTCGACCCGGAAGCCACCGAAAGCGAAGCCGTCGATACGTTTCCCGGCATAGATCGTCCCGAGAGTGGCAGAGATCCAACCGAGGTTCTCACCGGAGACGACTGCCAGACCACTGACCGAGATACCCTTCACATCCTCTCCTCCCACGATCGCTAGTCCACTCAGGTTGATCCCGGTCACCGGGCCCTCGGCCACGGCTGCCAGTCCGGCAAGATTGACACCCCACAGTCTCCTGCCCGA
>JALGVQ010000194.1 GCA_025774615.1 bacterium | reverse complement strand
GACCGGGACGCCCCTCAGCGTAGTGGCGATGATCGGGATCATCATCCTGGTCGGGATCGTGGTGAATAACGCAATCGTGATGATCGACTACATCGAGCAGCTGCGTGAGCGGGGCATCGAGATGTTCGAAGCGGTGCGGATCGCCGCCCGGCGGCGGATGCGGCCGATCCTCATGACGGCACTGACCACCATCCTGGCCATGCTGCCGCTGGCGCTGGAGATGGGGACCGGAGCGGAACTGTGGGCACCGATGGCCCGTTCGGTGATCGGTGGTCTTACGGCCGCGACTTTCCTGACCCTGCTCATCATCCCGGTCGTGTATACCCTCTTCGGTGAACTCCGGTTGCGCTTCTCGAAGCGCCGGATCGAGCGTGGCAAGGTGGTCGGTCGGGAATACGTTCGAATCAAGGAGATGCTCGAGCAGGAGTGGACCGCAGGACATCCGATCGGTCCGGAGGATCCGAGCGCGCCGATAATCTCATAGCCGCGCCCGACCTGCGATCTGCCTGATGAACTGAAGCCCCGTCCGGAACCCGGGCGGGGCTTTTTTATGGCTGGACTTTGCGGGGCCCGAATCCCGACCCGACCTCGAACATGGTCTGCACGCTGTCGTGCGCCCGCACCTTGAACAGGAACTCATCCGCTGAACTACTGAGATAACTGACGAAATCGAATGAAAGCTCCTCAGGAAGCGGGAACACTTTCGGCAGGACATTCCGCAGGGACTCCAGATCGTGGATCGCCGATGACTCGGGATACTCACGCTCGGTACTGCTGGTCCGGTAGAGTTCGAGGCTCTGCTTCACGGTCCTCAGTTCCATGATCACTGAGACGGTCTGGGCCTGATCGATCGGTGTCTGCTCCCCCTCTTCCCCTCCACCCCCGATGAATCCCGAGTTCTTCATGAAGAACCAGGCTGCCAGCACCAGGATCACCATCGTCAGAATCATCCCCAGCATACTGGCCGCGCCTCTTTCTCCCCGCATGGTCGCCTCCTCCCGTTAGATTGAATATCATTACTGATACTACTTTTTATAGAACCTGAAGTCCATCGGATGGGTATTACATAGGGATATCTGTCTGTTCGAACTGACAACCACAGGGGGTGGTACTTGATCTGCCGACCGGGGCCGCATCATCGACCGTATCCACACCATCGACTCGATATCCGGATACTTCTCTTATCTGTTCTCCTCCCGGGGTTCCTCGCGGCCTGTTCGGCATCCGAGAAGACCGCCCCCCATCTCACGATCACCGAAGAGAACGGTGTGACGGTGGTCACTACGACCGGCGGGATGCCGACCGGATCACCAGTCTTCACCTTCGAACCGATCCTGACACTGAAGGAAGATCCCGCCAACGAGGAGAGTCTCCTCGCCCGGGCATCATATCAGTTCAGCGTCGGCGATAACGGCTGGTACTACGTCCCCGATCTGCGACTCTACGACATCGCAGTATTCGACAGTGGGGGAGAGTTCATCCGCCGGATCGGCCGCTCCGGTGATGGCCCTGGTGAATTCAGATCGATAAACGTACAGCGGGTGACCGGGGATACGATCAGCATCTTCGATTTCCAGAACCAGCGCACCACGCTGATGCAACTCGATGGCACCCTGATCGAAGTGATAAGGCCCTCTGAGGGAGGATTCCGGATCGGGTTCGATCGCGGACCCGACGACACGTACATCCTTGAGGGCGTTACCGGAAACGATGACGGCGATGTCGGATACACCTCCTATTCGGTGACCATCGTTGATTCGGCATTCGACACGATCGGTCATTTCTCGACTGCTACCGTGGCCGCCAACATGCTCAGCCGGATCGAAGTCTCACCAGGCAGTTTCAGTACCCTTTCGGTTGATATCCCCTATGCTGGTTTTCCACAGATTGCTCACGCTCCCTGGCGCGGTTTTCTCGCCTCAGATGGAGATTCTCCCGATCTTGTCTGGTACGACTATCGCGGAGAGATGAGCATGATCATCCGGACCGGTCTTGATACACGACCGATCACTTCCGGTGTGCGCTCGGGCTATGAAGAGCGGGTCCGTCGGAGCCGACTGGAGCGGGTGAGAGAACGCGGGACAACACCACAACCACTTCCCGATTACCCCTGGCCGGATGCCTGCGGGTTCTTCGGCTGGATGACGGTCGACGACGAAGGCTGGATCTGGCTCGAGGACATCTGGACGGGGACCGAAGAACCGGACAAACTCACCACAACCTTTCATATCGTAGGTCCCGACGGCCGGTACTGGGGTACGGCAGAACTCCCCGCGATCCGCTTCGCGTTCGCAAAAGGCCGGCTGATGTGTTCGGTCGAGGACCCCGAAACAGGTGCGTACATACCTACCATATTCAGGGTAGTACCGGCCATAGAGGGGGTTTCCTATCCGTAGATCGGCAGTTAACCGATTCAGGAGCAGCCCGCTGATGATCGCCTGTACCGTGATCATCTTTGTGACGGTCTCCTGCTCAAGGCCTGATCCCACCAGTCATCGGTTCGAAGTGTATGATGAGGACGGTGTCACAGTCGCGCATACGACCGGAGGACCACTCCATGATGGACCGATCTTTACCGTTGAACCCCTTCTGACCCTCATTGAGAACCCCTCAGAGCCGGAGAGCATGCTCTTTAATCCCAGTGCGATCCTTGCCGGAGAGGATGGAAGGTACTACGTCTGTGATACCGGGAACGGCCGTGTAGCGGTATTTGGTCCGGAGGGGAATTTCGAACGCTCGAAGACATCTTCTCCTCACCAATCAGCGGCTATGCGCTATCATTGGAACGGACTCCTGAGGGAACCGTCCTGCAGGGCGGTGTTCATATAGAGCAGGATGGCACTGTCGCATCGACCCGGCGGCTGATCACGGTCGCCCGGGTGACCGAACGGGATACTCTCGCAATCATCACGACCGGGCTGGTCCAGGACATGGTCAGGCTGGTACAGCAGATGCCGGATGGCAGTTCGGTCTCGATGGGCAAATCCCTGCCCTTTTCCGGAGGTCCAGCCATCAATTACGTCCCCGGCCGCGGTATCCTTGTCACTGATGGCGAGCGACCTGAACTGACCTGGTACGACACGGCCGGACACCAGTCGCTCATTATCAGGATCGATCTGCCTGACCTGCCGGTCACCGCCGAGATGAGACAGGAGCACCTGGCCAGGGAACAGGCTCAGAATGAGCAGTACACAAGCCGCACAGGGCGAAATCGCCTCCAACTGGACTACGACTTACCTGATACAGTTGGATTCTGGCGTTGGATCACCGTGGATGACGCAGGCTATATCTGGTGTCTCGATGTCCTCTCCCTCGATCGGCATATGGAGGGAGAACCGTACCGCTTCCATGTGATCGATCCGGAGGGTCGGTACCTGGGTGTGGCAGACCTGCCGACCCCCCGTCCCCGGATCGCCGGTGGAAAACTCACCTGTTTCGTGGAGGACCAGGAAACAGGCTCCAGCATACCATCGGTCTTCACCATCCGATCCGCCGTGGCAGGATTGACCTATACCCGGTAAGCTGTCCGGTATGAAACAGCCTCTCATACGTCTTCTTGTCCTGCGAATTCGGGCTTCTGCCATCCCACTTCTTCTCCTCCTGACGCTGGGGCATGCAATCGGCTGCGGGGTCCGGACCGATACAACCTATGTGACAATCGGTACCGGCGCAGTCACCGGCCTCTACTATCCCACCGGTGGAGCAATCGCCCGGATGATCAATGCCCGTTCAGATTCACTTGGACTCAAGGCCACCGTCGAATCGACCGCCGGTTCGGTCTACAACGTGAACGCGGTGATGAGCGGCGATCTCGAGTTCGGGGTAGTACAGTCCGACCGCCAGTACCAGGCCTGGCACGGTCTGGTTGAATGGGCTGAAACGGGACCGCAGACCGGGCTGCGTTCCGTCTTCTCGATCCATCCCGAATCGGTCACCCTGATCGCCTCTGTTGAGAGCGGCATCACCCGTATCGAGGACCTGCGCGGCCGGCGGGTGAACATCGGCAATCCCGGATCGGGGCCGCTCGGGAATGCCCGCGACGCCCTGGCGGCATTCGGTATCAGCCTGGATGAGATTCAGGCTGAGTATGTCAAAGCGGTCGAGGCTCCGGGCCTGCTGCAGGACGAGCGGATCGACGCCTTCTTCTACACCGTCGGCCATCCCAACGGAAACATCAAGGAAGCCACTTCCGGCCGCATCAAGGTGAGGATCATCCCGCTCACCGGTCCCGCGGTCGATGACCTGGTGACCGAACGGCCCTACTACACCCGGGCGATCGTGCCGATCGAACACTACCCGAACGCTGAGAACACCGAAGACGTGCCAAGCTTCGGAGTGCGAGGCACCTTTGTGACCTCGGCGGGAGTCTCCGAAGAACTCGTCTACGCCGTGACCCGGATGATCTTCGAGCATTTCGAGGAGTTCCGGGGGCTGCATCCGGCCTACGCCGTGCTCACACGCGAGAGCATGCTCACCGGGCTCACCGCTCCGGTGCATCCCGGGGCACTGCGCTATTTCCGCGAGAGCGGTCTTGTGCAATATCTGGACTCTGATCTGATCCGGTAATGGCTCTGTTGCAGAAGTATCAGGACGCACACAGGGGACTTGAAGCCCTTTCATCCCGCGAGCGCCGGCTCGCCGGCGCCTCCCACCAACTCTTCCGGGTGGTCGCCATCGTCTGGGCGCTCTTTCAGTTGGCCCTGCCGAGCGTGCTGATCCTCGACAGCATCCGGACCAGGGCGATCCACCTGGCTTTCGCCCTCTTCCTGATTTTTCTCTCGATACCGGTCCGGCGTCTGCGGCGGGCTTCGGATACCGGCGAAGCAACCGATCGTACACCCTCCCTCGACTGGCTGCTGGCTGTCGGCGGCGCGATGGCGGCCCTCTACCTCATGCTCGACTGGCAGGGGATCGCCCTGCGCTCGGGACTCCCCTCGGTGCTCGATATCGTGATGGGCGTGACACTCGTCCTGATCCTGCTCGAGGCGGCCCGGCG
>JALGVQ010000193.1 GCA_025774615.1 bacterium | reverse complement strand
ACGGTTCATCGACTCTTCTGGGACAGGAAGATTACCGCTGCAGACCTGGATGAGTTCTCAGTGTGGGCTCTCAGGCGGATCCTCACTGAAGGCAACCTGCAGCAGGTCCAGATGGCAGTTGCGTTCTATGGGCTGGATAGAGTGGCTGAGGTCATACGGGGAAGGGGCGTTGATGAGAAGACACGGGTGTTCTGGGAGTGCCAGCTGAAAGGGAGCTCATGATGCATCCTCGAGTCCTTAACGATAGGGCATGGGAATTGGTTCGATCCCTGGTGAACGGGTCAATGCTCGATGGATGGATGCTCTGCGGAGGCACAGGGATGGCTCTTCAGTTCGGGCATAGGATCAGTGATGACCTCGTTTTTTTCCATTCTGGTGATTTCGATGTCGATGCATTGATACTCGAACTGTCAGAGATGGGAGAGGTCGATATCACGAGCAGAGCCAGGAATACCCTTCATGTCTTCATGAAGGGTGTCAGGTTGAGCTTCCTCAAGCTGGAGGCGCCTCTGCTGTATCAGGGGATCCGCTATCGGGGCATGATGGTCGCTGATCCCTGCGATATCGCCATCCTCAAGCTCATCGCCATCGGTGGGCGGGGCAGCATGAAGGATTTCATCGACCTCTATACCTATCTACAGAAAGTCCCCGGACTCCTCCGGCTTTTTGACCAGCTCGAAAGCCGCGACTCGAATATCGATTGGAACCGATACCATCTGATGAAGAGCCTGACCTGGTTCAAAGAAGCGGATGAGGAACCGATGCCTGAGATGCTGACAGGTCTGGAATGGGAAGAGGTGAAGGAGTTCTTTCTGAGGCAGATGGCCACACTGGCATGATGTGTTGTTATTTATAAATGACAATAAGCAATTATAATTGACAATCGGCTAATCAACAGATAGAATCACTTCAGCAGTTATCCTTACAGCCAGGTAGTTTCCGAGGTGATTATCATGCGCCACCCATCTTCACCATCCAGTGCCTTCTTCCAGCCCTTCGATTCGATCCTGGGAACGATCGCTCGCATCCGCATTCTGCGTGAGCTCTGTGTCCATGGTGGAGAACTCTCAGCAACAATCCTTGCGGAACGCACAGGGCTTTCACGGTTCGGGGCTTCCAAAGCCATCGCAGACCTGGTCGATTATGGAGTGGTTCGTCTTGTCGGGTTGGGACGATCGGTGCCCTATGCGCTCAATCTCGAGCACACTCTTGCAGTTCCACTGATGGTACTGTTCCAGGCTGAGGCTGAGAGGGTGGACATGATTCTGCAAATGGTTCGTGATACTGCCGAGCGGATGGACCCGAAACCATCGGCCATCTGGTTGTACGGGAGTGCGGCACGTGGTGAAGATACGGCTGGTAGTGATGTCGATCTGGCTGTGATCAGCTATGAAGGAGATGCGAAACTCATGGCACAGACTATTCGAGATTCTTTGGAGAAGGTGACTGATCCGTCCATCGCGATATCCGTCGTATCAGTCTCTGGTCGTGGACTCAGTGAATACGATGAGCCTGATAACAAAGTCTGGGAACAGATCCAGATGGATGCGATCACCATCTTCGGCAGCCCCCCTGAGGTTGTAACTCATGGTTAGAAGGGGAGTATGGAAGCGGATTGAGAACAACCAGTGGCGTGGGCGATTTGATCTGGGAAGGGCATTTCTTCAGTCTGCAAATGAGGCCCTGGAACGGGCACAGGATGGTCAGATCGGTGACCCGATCATGTCGAATGCCTTACTGGCCGCAATAGCCTATGCGGACGCATTGACGATCAAGTTTGGTGGAATCTTGAATCAGCAGGATCATATGAGACTCATCGCGGCCCTTCAAAGCTCCTTGGGGAATCGTGCGAGCAAGGAACAGATGAACCGGCTCGGCCGACTCCTGAAGATGAAGAATGAGATCCAGTATGATCACACTGTCTGCACGATCCAGGAGGCCAGGGAATATGTCAGCCAGGTTCAGCGGTTTGTATCCTGGGCGGAATCAGAGTTGGCCCGACCGTAATCGATACCCTGGTTACTTACTCCAAGGATCAGAAGAGCAAGACCGCACTCAGCAAGTGATCTCCAATACGCCAGTGTGGTTATCTGGACGTGCCAAAGGACAATCGCAGTGCAATACCAGGTACCTGAGCACTCTCTCCAATCAACAGCGCAGGACTGATATTGAGCTTCACGCCTGGCTCTCGATGCGCGCTTTCATATCTGGCCAGGATTTTTTCTTCTGGACTCTTGAAGAGGAGATAATAGAGACCCTCACCGATACTCAACAGACCAAGAGTCTCATCCCTGCGAGCAGAATCTTCAGGCGCCAGGAGCCAACTAAGTCCTAACCCCACTGAAATTGCTCCTCCAAGAAAACGCTGTCGTCTGGCTCGTTCTGTAAGTGAGATCAGGCTGGAATAGGCAGCTCTCTCGCGATCTACCTGATCTGTGATTTCTCTCACATCGGTGGCCTCGGATTCTGTCCGAGATGGAACAGCCAGCAATACAGCGCCTGATACTATGCATGTTCCGCCAAGTATCAGGCCAAGTGGTTTCCAAAACGGAAGGTTCGGAGGATCCACTGATAAACGGGCACTTATCACCAGAAGCAGAACACCTCCACCCAGCGCCATTCCACCACCAATAGTCCGATTTGTTCTCTTATCACGTGCTAATGAATTGAGAAGATGTTCTGCTGAAAGAGTTGTGTCAGCACCTGCGAGCAGGTTTGAATGACCGGGATTATCGAGTTCAATCCGTTGATTCGGGACATTTATTCCGGTTTGTGAAACTGCTTCAACGGATACTGTCGCAAAGCATCCGAAAACGCCAATGATAGTGATCACCATAACACTCAGCCTCATATACATGACCATCTCCTTCATATGAGGGAATAGCACTCCATGCATTGTAGCATACCATCAGCAGGAGGGCAAAAAGGTGAGCAATTGGCAGCACATTCCCCTGAAGTATCACCTGTCCATGAAGCGGTAGTGGTGCGTCGTCGCAATTGACCGGAATTCAGGAGTGGTGGTAGGTTGGCACCACAGTGTAGGGCAGTCGTGAATCTACCGCTTCCGATACCGGGAACCGAAAACGAGAGGTACGAGATGAGACGCTTCAGCAGGCTGAACCAGGCAGTAGTCGTCCTTGCGCTTACGTTCTGCGCATCGAACGTGATAGTGCTGGGTCAGAGTGAGAAGAAACCGCTGACCATGGATGACTACGACAGCTGGCGATCGGTCTCATCCACCGCGATATCAGACAATGGGCAATGGGTGACCTTCTCCTACAGACAGTTCGAACAGAACGACACCCTCTATGTTAAGAACCTGGAGACCGATCAGGAGTACATGATACCCCTGGCTTCCCGTCCCAGTTTCTCTGACGACTCGAACTGGCTGGCCTACATGCTCACCCTGCCGTTCGAGGAAGCTGAGAAGCTTCGGGATCAGAGGAAACCGGTGCCGAACAAGGCAGGGCTCCTCAATCTCGAGAGCGGTGAGAAGCTGACCTGGGAGAACGCCGCCTCCTTCTCGTTCCCGAAGGGTTCCAGTCACTTCCTGATCGGTAAGGCACAGGCAGATAGGGATGCCGATCACGATGGATCCGACATCATCCTTCGCAACCTGCGAGAGGGGTATGAAGAGCTGATCGGCAGTGTGGGCGCCTTCAGCTTCAATAAGCCGGGGTCGGTTCTCGCCTATACGGTGGATGCCGCCGATCAGAGCGGTAATGGCATCTACTTCATCATGCTCGACTCAGGATCCCGCCGGCCGCTCGATAACGGATCGGCCGATTACACACAGCTGACCTGGGATGAAGAGGGATCTGCCATCGCCGTTCTCAAGGGGACCGAGGTGGACACCCTGGAGCACCCCCTGAACACCCTGCTGGCATTCACCGGTGTGACCGGCCGCCGGATGGCGGAGATCGTCTACGATCCCTCCGACGATCCCGGATTTTCAGAGGGTATGATCATAGCCGCCGGGAGACTGACATGGAGTGAAGACCTTTCAAAGATCTTCTTCGATATCAGATCGCAGGAGAAGAAGGAGAAGGAGAAAGACGCCGACGAAGAGGCGAATGTAAGGATCTTCCACTATCAGGATGAGGGACACCTGGGTGGCCTGAATGGTCAGTTCGAGGCAGAAAAGAACCTTACCTTCCGCTCAGTCCTTCATATCGGTGAGAAGAAGTTCCTTCAGCTCACCGACCGGGAGATGCGTTCGATCACGATCTCTCGGGACGGCAGGTGGGGGATCGGTCAGAACAACCGCGCATACATCTCCGACTGGAAAGAGCGACAGGCCGATTACTACCGGGTGAACATCGAGACCGGTGAGAGGACCCTCTTCCTCGAAGGCCACATCAGTGGTCTGTCATCCCGTGGATTCCGTGGAGGCGGCGCTTCTGCGCTCTCTCCTGACAACGAACACTATCTCTTCTGGGAGAATGGTCACATCTGGGATTACACCCTCGATGACGGCAGGAAGACGAATCTGACAGAGAGCGCTCCGGTCAGTTTCGCCAATGCCGAGTGGGATAACACTGGTACCAGACCTCCCTATGGTATATCCGGCTGGACCGAAGATGGCAGGTCGGTGATCCTCACCCACCGGTACGAT
This sequence comes from bacterium, assembly GCA_025774615.1. Taxonomy (GTDB): domain Bacteria; phylum Blakebacterota; class Blakebacteria; order Blakebacterales; family Blakebacteraceae; genus Blakebacterum. The sequence goes on along the minus strand of JALGVQ010000193.1, from coordinate 402 downwards.
CTCTGGCTTCAGCCGCTCAACGGCAACCAGGCCACGAACCTGACCGGTGGACAGGGCGCTGAGGATGAGATCGTTCTGCGGTACATCAGGACCGATCCCGAAGCGCGCTTCATCGACCTGGATGAACCCGTCCTGTTCTCTGCCTACGGCCAGTGGAACAAGAAAGCCGGCTTCTTCGAACTCGAGGACGGAGACCTTACGCAACTCGTGTTCGAGGACTGCAAATTCGGTGGTCTGACCAGGGCAGGGGAGACCGATACGTTCCTCTATACCCGTCAGACGTTCGCTGATTATCCCGACTACTTCGTCAGTGATGGATCATTCTCGGGACGCCGTCAGATCACTGACGCGAACCCCCAGCAGTCGGAATACCTGTGGGGACATAGCATCCTCATCGACTAC
>JALGVQ010000192.1 GCA_025774615.1 bacterium | reverse complement strand
CGTGTTCAATGAGGGTGGCATCATCGACAAGTATGATGGTGATGCGATGATGGCCGAATTCGGGGCCCCGGTTCCGTATGAAGATCACGCCTGGCGCGGTTGCATGGCAGCTCTGCAGATGCAGCGTAAACTGGCCGAAATGAGGCCTGTATGGGAGGCTGAAGGGCGGCCGGAACTCCATGTCAGGATAGGGCTCAATACGGGTATCATGCTCATTGGAAACCTGGGCAGTCGGCACGTCATGGACTACACGGTGATGGGGGATAATGTGAACCTCGCATCACGGTTGGAGGGTGCCAACAAAGCTTACGGCACGAACATCTGCATCAGCGAGATGACATTTGAACAGCTCCGTGGTGAGATGATCTGTCGTGAGCTCGATATGATCCGGGTGAAGGGAAAGGAACAACCGGTTCGTATATTTGAAGTACTCGAAACAACTGATGTGGGGATCCCGGCCGGGTTCTCGGGCATGCTGGAACGATATGAAATGGGGCTCATGATGTACCGGGAACGGGAATTCGCAGACGCGCTCGATATCTTCAACGAACTCGTACAGATGGATCCCGACGACGGACCGAGCAGGATGAATCTGATCCGGTGCCAGGAGTATCTCTCCAAGCCGCCCTCTGACGAGTGGGACGGTGTATTCACCATGACCACGAAGTAATAGTGGCCATATCGGGCTGTATTGTGCACCGTTTCTGTCCACGGTGTGCTGCACAATACGTCGTGCAGAATGTCCCGCCAGCTGCCTGATCCATCTAACCACTGATATCAACTCTTTATTGCTGTTTCCGGGCAATTCTCTCTGTTCGGACTGCACTATGTATCATGCAGTCCGGGCGACCTGTTTTCCTCCTCAGATAGTGATATCCGGCCTCAGACCTCATGAACAGCTGGCTTGTGGTAGTATCGGGTGACAGCTGGCACGGGAGTTGCGCTTATACCCTCCGATGTCCGGACCGGCAGGTAGCCAGCAGGTATCGATAATCAATGAGTCGGGCTGCAGCCCCAGGGGGGGTGGAAGCTGATGAACATACTCCTGGTTGATCCGGCACAGCGTGATGGTGTTCCCGAACTGTATGAGAACATCGGTATCGCCGCCCTCGCCGCTTCCACACGGCAGGCCGGATTCGAGACCGAGACCATCCTCACGCATCTTGAGGGATGGTCATACCGGCGTCTGGGTCGGGAGATCATCAGACGCGATCCCGATGTGCTGGGTGTCAGCCTTCTTTCCTACAACGCCCGCCGGACCCTCCATCTTATTCGCAGACTGAAGCAGGATGGACTGCGAAGTCGCATAGTGGTCGGTGGACATTTCCCGACCTTCAACGACGAGATCCTGCTGCGGGAATGGCCCGAACTCGACGTTGTTGTACGCGGAGAAGGGGACATTACCCTGGTGGAATTGCTGAAACGCTGGGAATCAGGGGACGATTCCGAGCAGGTAGATGGTATCAGTTTCAGAGAGGGGAGCGATATACGCCGCAATCCGGCTCGCTGTCTCGAGAAGGACCTCGATTCCCTGCCCAGGCCAGTGAGGGATCATACGCAGCGGATCATTGAGATGGGTGGGACCCTGCACATGGTGCGGGCGCGGGGATGTTACGCCAATTGCGCGTTCTGTTCCATCGCCTCGTTCTACCGTGCCCAGGGAGGGCCTGGCTGGCGACAGCGTGGGATTGAGAGCGTGATCGGGGAGATGGAGGAACTCACCGCCCGATTCCCGGGAGTGGAGATGAAATTCCTCGATGATCAGTTTATCGGGCCGGGCAGGAAAGGCCGGGAGGACACGATGTCCTTCGCTCAGGCCCTTATCGACCGGGGCTGGGATGTCCCCTTTTCGATCTTCGCCCGCGCCGACAGCATCGAACCGGAACTCTTCGGAACACTGAAAGCTGCAGGCTTGCGATCGGTCTTTGTCGGCGTTGAATCGGGCAGTCAGAATCAACTCGACGCATGCGACAAGCACACCTCGGTCGCCGAAAACAGACGATCACTGGAGATCCTCCACGATCTCGGTATCAACTTCATTATGGGACTCATCTTCTTCGATCCATACACTGAAATGGGGGATGTACGCGCGAATCTGTCATTCCTTCAGGACACTCAGCACCTCTGGGGTCCCCGGGGGAATGTCCTCTCGATAGAGAACAGGGTCATCGTCTATAAAGGTACGCCCTTCCATGACCGCCTGACCTCTGAAGGACGCCTCGAGGGTGACTATATCGACTGTACCTTTACCATCCACGACTGGAAGGTGCGATATCTCTCGAAGCTGTTCCATCTGCTCCTGAAGTACATCCTTCCCGGGGTAAGTGTCGTCAAGCTCTTTCCGGCTCACCTGAGATTGTTCAGAAAAAACATCAGAAACCGGTTCAGGATTTTTTTCTCCGGGCGTTCCTGTCGTACGGAAGAGGCGAGGATCGACCTGACTAACTACGAAGCTCCACTACAATCGTCCACACAATCGTCCACGTTCTCAATCGATAAAGGGGTAAACTCCTGATGCGTACATTGATAAACCGCATACTAAGACTGGGCAGTTTCATGGCAGCGTTCGTCGCGAGCACCGGTGCAGCGAGCCGTCTCTGGGTCAGTTGTAACTGAACCGACAGCGGCAGCTGCCGCTGATCTTCCAAACACATCGGAAGATACCCCCACGGTCGAGATTGTCTCCTTAACCGTGGGGGTTTCACAGGGATAGAGGTGTGCCTGATCTTCGGCTATAGTCTCCAAATGAAAGCGTTCAGGATATCCGCCGTCCGCCGTTGTACTTGGTCCTATGTCTGTGCTCTCCTTCTGCTCAGCGGATGTGGTAGTGGCGACAGGACACTCCGTATAGCTGTCGATGAAATGCCGGAGCAAATCGATCCGGTGCTCTCAGGAGATCTGGTCGGCAGGAGGATCGGAGCCCATCTCTACGAATCCCTCTTCCGCCAGAATGAAGAGGGAGAGATCCTTCCGCATCTGGCGGATGATTATATCTATGATACTTCGTATACCTGTCTCACCATCCATCTCCGTGAGGACGTCCTCTTTCATGATGGTGATAGATTGACCGCATACGATGTGGTGTACAGTCTTCAGCGGATACTCGATTTCGAGGAGGAGGGTCTCCTCTGGGTGGGAACTTCATCCGATCAGCTGGGGCATCCGATCACCATCCGGGCTCTCGACGATCTGACACTGGAGATCGTGATCCCGGTGCCTCATTACTCGCTCCTGAGGACGCTGACGACACCATTCCTCGCTCCGATCATCAAAAAAGAGTTGGGTGAGGGACCAGGCCACACTCCTCCGATCGGAACCGGCCCCTACCGGGTAAAGCAGTTCTCTCCGGGGCGGGGGACGGTCCTGCTTGAAAGGAACAACCGGTACTGGGGTGCTCGGGCGATTCCTGACAGGATCGGGTTCACGAGATACTTCGACGATGATGAGAAACTTGATGCGATTGATGAGGGTAAAGCGGATATCGCGGAAAACATCGGGGTTTCATCAGACGGTCGGTTCAACCTTACTGACCGGATGGTTCTGAAGGTGGTCACGCGTCGTGGGTGGCTGGTGCTGGGCATCAACAACCAGCAGCCTCCATTCAGCGATGTGAATATGCGCCGTGCTCTGGCGATGGCTCTTGATACCAGGGAGATCGTCAAGGAGCGCTGGGGGCGGGCCGGGGAGGTGATGTGGTTTTTCGTCGGAGAAGGTCTTGAGCCCGATCTCAGAGGCCCACTGGCTCCGACTATCAATCCCGACCGCGCTGCTGATCTCTTCAGCCAGGAGATCACCAGAGAGATAGGGCAACTGAAGTACCTTCGCTCACTGGCAACCGATCCGGAGGAGACCGAGCTATTATCCCATATCCTGAGGGAGAGACTCATCGGGTACGGTCTCGATATCAAGCAGGAATTTATCGAGTCATTCAGCACCTATAATGAGTTGTTGAGGCAAGGTGAATGGAACCTCAACCTCGATGGATATGCGACGGATAATGGAGATCTGTACAGTTTCCTGTATGAGATCTATGGGCGTTCGAATCCGGACGGCAGCAATGGGCTCTTCCGCATGGATGGAGACAAGTTCGTCGAGCTCCTCGAACGGGCGAATACCTCCGTGGATGACGATGAGCGACGGGAATATTTTCGGTTGGCGGTCGAATGGATCGCCGACCAGGTGCCCTGTATCCCGCTGGCCGATCTGAAGTCCTTCCTGATCCTGTCTTCCGAAGTCATCGAAGAGTCACTGGATCCCGGCCCCTTCGCTGACTGGACATATTCATCTGTTTCGAAAGAGGGCTGGCAGTGATCCGATTGGCCTTCTTCGACTCCGTGCGCGGCAAGGTCATCAGTGGCATGATCATTCTGATCCTGATTCTGCTGGGTGGTGTCCTTACACTGCTCGGTTTTTCCCAGATCAGAGAACTGGCTGACACCGCCCTGCTCCGGACTGACGAGATCGTGGCCGGGACGGTCCAGCGGGTAGTGAGACTGCTGGAGACAGGTGAAGATACTGAGGTCGACAAGGAACTGGGTGATCTGGTGAGCCGGAATGTAGCGTATTTTGCCGCCTTTCTCGATTCATCCGGCAGGCGGGTCCATTACACTCTTGATAGCGTTTTGATGGAACCTGTCCTTGAGCGCAGCGAAGTCATCGAAGCTCTCAACAACCGATCGTCAGCGACATTCCACATGACCGACAACCGCCGGCAGGAAATGAGGATCTTCGTCAAACCGGTCATCGATTTCGATACCCACCTGGGCACCCTGTTGGTGGGATTCCACGAAGAAGACACCAGCAGGAGCGAGAGCCGGCGTCGGCAGGGGATCGTGGCACTCGGTTTCATGGCAATCCTCATCGGCTCACTCGTCGCTGCTCTCCTGGCAAAGAATATCATCAGCCCGATCGAGCGTCTCAGATCAGCCGCGCAGAGGATCGGTGAGGGAGATTTCGGGGAAATGGTGGAAGTAGAGACAACCGACGAGATCGGCGCGCTGGCGGAGACATTCAACACCAT
>JALGVQ010000191.1 GCA_025774615.1 bacterium | reverse complement strand
GAGACATCCTCGGTGGTGCCCTTCTCCCGCAGGATCGCCACGCCGACAGCGTCGATCGCGACCCGGTCGGTGCTCGCGAGGATCACATTCGGCCGGGCCCTGGTGCCTTCGTGGGGACCGCGGTCGGTGAAACACTCGATGGCATCCATCACGATCAGCTCGGGCTGGTAGCAGAGGTTTGCCTCAGCGATCATCCTGCGCTGGTCGGGTGATGAGTGGAGTTCGCGCATGAACCGGTGGTCGATGCCCGGAACATCGGCGGCGATCATGCCGATGGTGTTCTTGAGCGAGAGGGTGAAGTGCCCCCCGAAGCCATGGGTCTTCAGACAGCAGGTCTGAATGATCGAATCGACTTCATTGAAGATGCTTCCCAGGTAATACCCCTGGCTCCAGTGGAGGTCGGGATGCTCCACGGCAGTCCAGCCTTCAGCAGGCAGGTCGTGGAGCGGCAGCGCCTCGAACCCCAGCTTCTCGGCCTGTTCGAAGATGCCCTTCTCCTGGTAGACCTCCCGGGTGTTCGCCATCCCGCTGCGATCGGGCACCGTCACCCGGTCGGCCCCGAACTCCTTGATCATGCGGACCATGACACCAATCGTCTCGGAATGTGTCCCGCCGGGATAGGCATGGGCGCTGTTGAAGTTCGGTTTCAGCGCTACATACTTCCCGCCCAGCGACGGCGCACCGACGAGATCCACCGCCCTGCGGATCGCCTCCTCACGCCCTCCCGCTCCGACGGTCACGAGACTCACCTTCGCTGATGCAGGGACCGGCCATCCGAGCCGTCCCGCCGTCATCGCAAGCCCCATCGCCGAAGTCTTCACGAAATCCCTCCGGTTCCACAGACGCATGACACCCTCCTCATCTTCGCGCTCCCGTTCGACCGGTATAGAGTACTACCCTCACCCGACTTCGGGAAGCGGTTCGCCTGCCGAACGACCGGCCCGCCTGATTTCAACTGTCTGTCCGGGAAGGTGGGGTTATCCTGAAGGGTATCCGCTTCAGATCGACAACCCGTTTGATGAGGATCACTCGATCATGGAAGACTTCCCTCCCTTCATCACCAGCCTGCCCGATATCGATGTCCCCTTCGATGGCGTGACCGGACATCTCCTGCAGGGTAAGAACCAGCAGGTCGCGTTCCTGCGGTTCGCCGATGATACGGACGTACCGGAGCATCAGCACAAGGGCCAGTGGGAACACGTGCTGGCTGGAGAAGTGACGCTCAATGCCTGGGGTGAAACGAAGACCTACCGGACGGGTGAATCGTTCTACCTCGAAGAGGGAGAACCGCACAGCGCCTTCGTCAAGGCAGGCTACCGGGCGATCATCTTCTTCGACCAGACCGACCGGTACACCACGAAGTAACCGCTGTCGTTACAATCTTTCCGGCTCGGCCTCTATCCTCTGTCGAGCTCAGCAAGGGCAAAGGCATACGCGCCGACCGCGGTCGCCCGGCTGGTGCCGAGCCTTGAGATGCCCACACCGACCCGTTTGAGCGGATCATAAGGAACGACCCGGTCACTGCCCGGCACGGCAAGGTCCTTCGTCGCCGCGTGGCAGAAGGCGTGGCACTCCTCATCATGCTCGATATTGAATGCCTGCAGTTCCATCCGGGGGATATCCCCACCCTCCGGTGAGGTGAAGCCGGTGTTCATCTCCTTGATCACCGCCGGCAGAAAGAGCTCATGAGCGCTCCTTGATCACCGCCGGCAGAAAGAGCTCATGAGCGCCGGCCACACCGCCGCCGATGACTATCGGCGCATCGATCAGGGTTACGGCGTTGGCCAGGGCATCCCCAAGCGCCACTCCGAATGCCTGCCAGGCAGCACGGGCAGCATCCCTGTCACCCTCAGACTCTCCCGACTCCCCCATCCCGATCCGGTAGATATCTTTCGGGCTCGGCGTCGATTCAGGGCCTGTCCCCGCTTCGGCAAGTGCCGCCATATACGTTCGCTGGACTCCACGGATGCTCACCGACTCCTCGGCGGTCGTGGTCGGGATCGACCGATTGCGCAGACACCAGATCTCACCACCGGCTGAGTTGTCCCCGATATGGAGTCGCCCGTGCAGACACCAGATCTCACCACCGGCTGAGTTGTCCCCGATATGGAGTCGCCCGTCGGTCACAATACCCCCGCCGAAACCGGTCCCGAGGGTGACCCCGAGCAGGTTCCGGAAACACTTCGGACTTCCTGCCTCTTCCATCTGCCCGTTCAGCCAGGGGAGAAAGCCGGCGATTGCCTCTCCGAAGGCGAAGAGATCGCCGTCGTTGTTGATGAATACCGGCAGATCGAGTCGCTCTCTGATGATCGCCCCGAGCGGTACCCCACCCCGGTAGCCGGGAAGGTTCCCGAGGTCCCCGATCACCCCTCTTTCATAGTCGGCGGGTCCGGGAAAGGCAAAGCTGATGGCGACCGGACGTGCATCGTGCGACTGCTTGATCGCAGCTTCCACCTGTGAGAATCCATCCAGGATGTTCGCCACACTCTTCTGCAGATCGTCCCCCTCTGCCGGCAGGTTCACCGGATCGACGATCTCCTCCCCACCCCTCATCGCGCCGAAGACAAAGTTGGTGCCCCCCGCGTCGAGAGTCATCACCACCCGGGTATCATCCCGCAGCTGCATCGGCACCCTTTCTGCCGCCTGAGTAGACCGCGAGGACGGTGATATAGAGGAAGATCGCGAGCGGGATCAGGAAACTGAGGGTGATCGAAGTGGTCGCGATGAGCCCCATGATCGGCGGGATGATCGCTCCACCAACGATCGCCATCACCATCAGACCTGACAGCTCGTTCGAGCGTTCCGGCATCGAGTCGATCAGGATCGAGAAGATAAGCGGGAAGATGTTCCCGAAGGCGAGACCGGTCAGGAAGATCGAGATCAGGACCAGTGTCTGTGAACCGGTGAACATCCCGAGGATCCCCACCACACCGAGGATCGATGTGTAGAGGAAGAACTTCTTCGGTGAGAGGAAATTGAGGACGATCGAACCGAAGAGTCGTCCGATGGCGAGCGCGGTCAGGAAGAACCCGATCCCGAGGGTCGCCATCGACTCCAGATCGAATCCGAACTTATCAGCCAGGAAGGTGGCGATCCAGGAGTTGAGACCGACCTCGGCGCCGACGTAGAAGAAGATCCCCAGCACCATCATCAGGACGAACGGTTCCTTCAGCAGGGCAAAGCTGGAACGGACACTCACGGTCTGCGCAGGCTCCTCCTCGACAGTCTCATCGAACTTCATGGTGGCTACCACCACGAGTGTTATCCCGGCCACGATGGCGTAGATGGTGAATATCCCGTTCCAGGCCAGCCCGAGCGCGACCACCAGCGGTACCACGTACGGCGCGGTGTTCGAGCCGATGCTCTTGATGAACTGCGCAAAGGTCAGGTTGCGCGAGAACCGCCCTTCGGCAGAGACATCCCGCATGATCGGATTTCCCGCCACCTGCAGAGCCGTCATCCCGACCCCGATCAGGAAGATCGCCGCCAGGATGTAGATGTAGCGGCCGATGGAGATCACCGGGATCAGTTCCCCGAGGGTGATCAGGATCAGCGCGAAGACCAGCACATACTTCTTCCCCTTCCGACCGCCCATAATCCCGAAGGGGACCGAGAAGAGGCCGAAGGCGAGGAAACCGAAGAAAGGAAGCAGGCCGGCCATGGCCGGTGAGATATTGAACTCGCTCTGTACGAACCCGACCAGGGTCCCCACAGCGTCTCCGAATCCCATGATGAAGAAGACGACAAAAATGGGCACGGTCCTCATTCTCACGATGAATACTCCATTTCTGAAAAATGGTGTGGAGGAACTATAGCGAGAGTATCGGACGACGGGTAAGGGGATATTCGAAGGAGTTTCTGATATGCATGGCTCCGACAGAACAGTACATTCGCGGATTGGAATAATCGTCCAGTCCCGGAAGAAGAGTGATCGATGGCGGGAATCACCGCAACCCACACACCTGACCGATCGGCGAAGATCAGATTCCTGCTCTTCATGGCCCTCTTCACAGGTACCTTCATCGCTCTCTGGCTGTTAAGAGTGGACAGCTATTTCATCAACAGCGGTATCAGCAGTGTCATCGATTCGATCAGGTCGTTCGAGGCCCAACTTGGTATCCTGGGCCCACTCCTCCACTGGTTGGTCGGGAGTCTTGTCATCCTCATCAATGTACCGACCATCTTCGTCATCTGGCTGTCGGTTGTGCTTTACGGTCCGGTCGGCGGGGGGATCATGGGGTTCATCTGCCTCCACACGTCCTCGTCACTCATGTTCCAGCTCGCAAATATCCTGGGCCGGGATTTCACGAACCAGTTGATGAAGCGTCACCTCTCCGCGATCCGCTCCCGATTCGCTGACAACGGATTCAAGACCGTCCTCTACATCAGACTCTTCTTCTTCATGACCCCCCCGGTCAACTGGTTCGTGGGGCTGATCGATGTTTCGTTCAAAGACCACTTCACAGGGACCCTGCTGGGAACGCTGCATACCATTCTCATCCACGTGTGGATCGCCGGTGTCGGTATCGCACTACTCGAGAACGGCCAGTCACTCTGGTTCTGGAATTCTCCCGAACTGGCAGCGCCGATCGTGGTCGCCCTGGTGATCATCCTGATCGTCAAGATCGTTGACCGGTCGTTCATGAGGCAGGATGTTCTCGCGGCTGAACAATCTGTGGAGGGCACACCTGCGGAGACAGTCGTAGAGATCGAGTCGGAAGTAAGCGTGTAAGCGAATCCCCCGTGGTCCCTGTCACAGGGGATTCACCTGATATTCTCAGATGCGATTCACCTGATATTCTTTGTCGCTCCTGACTACTCGCCCGACCTCTCTTTCAGGACCACGGTAGCATCCATGATCGGACTGATGTCCGCGGTACCGATCGTGAGCGCCGGATCCAGAACCCGGAACAGCTTTCCGGCGTCATCTGTGTCGACGATCATGAACACCGTGTGGGCAGTGACATCGACCCAGGCCCCGATCAGATCTAAACCATCCTCGTCGGCATTTGCCATCACCTGACCGAAGGTTGCTTTGACCTGCTCTGGATCATGACCTGGACAGGTCTCGGGGGTGTGCACGTGAGTAACATGGAACAGCATACGATTATTCCTCCCGGTTTATGGTCGGCAGAACATGGGGTCATGGCCGCGGTTGGATGCGGATCCCCCTGGTTTGTAACGGGAGTACGAGATCGTGCGGATGGGTGGGCCCATTCGGGAGATTGTTAGTACTCCTAAGTTATTTGTAATAGATGTGATTACGGTTGTCAACACAAAGAGCGGATAATAATTACCTCCAGGTCACATCCACTGTGCCATTCGCACTACTTCTTTCGAGAGAAATCGAAGAGATTCGCCGGTACCCGGACAGAGCACTGACCGCCTGAATCCCCATAACTCTATGATCATCAATATCTTACAATCGACCTCAAGCCGGCTTCTGAAACCCGGCATGGTATTCGCGACTACCGGGACGCAGATGAGGGGAGCAGGCATCATCCGGATGCCGGCCGGCAATCCCTCACCGTCTGTCTCATCCGATCAAGGAGTATGCCATGCGCCTTTCAGCGCTTCTACTTGGAGCCGTGCTCCTGGTTCAGTCACCTGCTGCAGCTCAGCAGGAGAAATCCACCGAACTGGGAATCACCTTTGTATCACTCGATCTTCAGAAGAGAGGGAGCATGCTCACCGCACCAGGGACCGGAGTGTCAGGGATGTCCGGATTCTATGTCTCCTTCATACCATCCGGATCGTTCATGATCACTCTGCAGCCCAGTGTGGCGTTCACCACCTATGATGGCGGCAGCTCACTGTTCTTCGGCCTTGGAGCTCAGGCTGCTGTACTTCTCTCCTCCGGTGATGGAGGGACCCCGTTCATCGGTCTCAATATTGCGCTCCAGTCAGTTTCAGGGGGCGGATATTCAACCAGTGAAGCGGGGATAGGAGGCAGTGTCGGCTTCCGTCAACTGACAGGGACCGCCTTCGCGGTAAGGCCGGAGGTCAGATACATGAGGTGGCTCGACTCGAAGAGAGGAACACTCTCTCTCTGCCTGTCGATCGGAGGAAGGAGCACGAACGATTGAACTCGAACCGGAGGGCGGTCTTACCGACCGCCCTCACACTTTCCGAAAACTGTTCAAGTCAACATCCGCTAGTTCTTCTCCGGATCTGGTGGTTGCGCCAGCATCCACGGCACTGCCGGCTCACCCTTCAGATAGTGGTCGTACCACTGGTGGATCCGGGTCTCGAAGTCCTTCCGGTTCGGCATCCGGCCCAGGCTGTGCCCTTCTCCCGGATAGGAGCACATGATCACCGGTTTGCCGAGAAATCTCAGGGCGTTGTAGAACTCGATCCCCTGCAGCCACTGGACGGCGCCGTCATCCTCGCCATGCAGGTAGAGAAGCGGAGTATCCATCGTCTCCACAAAGGTGATGGGAGACTGCTCACGGTACATCTCCATGTCCTCATACGGACTGACACCGTAGCGTCCCTGCCCGTGGATGTCGTACTGGTGATTGTTCAGGGCGCCACTGAAGGGAACGTTGAATTCGGCGACCAGGTCTATCGGTGCCGCTCGCGCTACGACGGCCGCGAACATCGTTGAACGGGTCGCTATGAAGCAGGAACCGCCACCGCTGTAGCTGCCGCCGTTCAGCCCTATGTGCTCCGGGTCAGCGTAGCCGAGTTCGATCACCTTGCTGGTCGCCGCTTCGATGCATTCAAGCATGTCTGTGTGTGAGGAGCCGGTCCTGAAATGCACATCGGGCAGCAGGAAGAGGTAGCCGTGGCTCACGTAGTCAGCGAACTGCGGTGTGTTCGAATGCCGGGGGGATGGGTAGCTGTGCAGGTTCTGTGACATCTTCTCATAGAAGCGCACGATCATCGGACGCTTCTGACCCTGGCGGTAGTCATCCGGAATAGCCAGAACTGCCTGCAGCCTCACACCGTCATCGTTGGTGTAGTCGATGAGGATGCTGTGCCCCCACAGGTATTCCGACTGCTGGGGGTTCGCGTCGGTGATCTGACGGCGCCCGGAGAAAGATCCATCACTGACGAAGTAGTCGGGATAATCAGCAAACGTCTGACGG
>JALGVQ010000028.1 GCA_025774615.1 bacterium | reverse complement strand
GTATGGAGCATCGGGGGGTGTCATCGACGGCCTCTTCTATATCGCCGGCGGATATTTTCCATACAACCGTCTTGATGTGATGGAAGTATATGATCCGGCAACAGATGCATGGACAACGATCACTTCAATGCCTGTTGCCAGGGAATATGCGGGAGGTGAAGTCATCGACGGCAGGTTATTCGTTGTTGGCGGATACGACGGTACCAGCTACCTCGGTTTACTGGAGGTGTATATCCCGTAATCAAGAAAAGGACAGCTCAGATGACCATATTGAGAAGATTGTCAGGCGTTCTTTCGGTTCTCATCCTGCTGGTGCCATTCTTCCTGGCACAGAGTACGGTCTGTACTGCTCAGGAAGCAGACAGAGTCTACGTCAACGGGAACATCCATACCGTTGATGAAGCTTTCAGCACCGTGTCTGCCCTGGCCGTGAAGGATGGCCAGTTCATCTACGTGGGGGATGACGCCGGAGCGCAGGCCCATGTCGGTCCTTCTACCTTTGTCTTCGACCTGGACGGCAGGACCGTGATCCCCGGCCTGCATGATGCCCACGTGCACATCAGGTATGGAGAGAGGCTCCTCTATCCGAGGACTCCAGACATGCGACCTTCACTCGGAGAGTGGGCCACGGTGAAACAGATGCAGGATTTCATCAGACACTGCCTGGCCACCGGAGAGGGGATGCGGCCGGGTCCCGAACCACGATGGCTTGTGGTGGGCGGCTGGATGTCCGATGTGTGGGATCCTCCAGAGTTCCACAAGGAACTGATCGATGCCGTGGCTCCCGATAATCCGGTCTACCTTGTACGGTACACTCATGGCAGCGCCGCCAACAGTATGGCTTTAGAGCTGGCCGGCGTAACTCGCGACACCCCAGACCCTTCCGGCGGTCACATAAAGAAGGACGAGAACGGGGAGCCTACCGGAGAATTCGTGGAGAGGGCTCCTTCACAACTGATGCGGCTCATCCCGTCCCTGCCTCCGATCACCGATTATGAGATAAGCCGCAACCTCGTCGAGGGGACTGAACTGGCCCTGGCCAGCGGACTCACGACCATCCATGGCGCCAGCATGACGGGCTATGACGAGATCCAGCGGCGGATCAAACTGTACGAGGTGGGGTTGCTCAGGATCAGGATCAATGAAATGGTGCATGAGTCTGCAGCGAGGAGACTGGGCGAACCGCTGAATCATGACAACAAGTACTTCGTCCGTTCAGTCAAGGCGTTTGCGGACGGAGCTCTTGGGTCGAGAGGGGCACTCTTTCTCGAGGAGTACAGCGACTATCCTGGATATTTCGGGGAACCAAGGCAGAGTGAGGACCAGATAGCACAATCCGCAACCGAGTTGCTCCCGATGGGCTTCAACATGCGGATCCACTGCATCGGTGACGGCGCCAACCATATCGCCATCAACGCCTGGGAGCGGGCCCTGAAGGCCACCGGAATCGATGGCAGAGACGCCAGGTTCGCGCTCGAACACTGTCAGATGCTCATCCCGGAGGACATACCCAGACTCCTCGAACTGGGCATCGTCGCTTCCATGCAGCCGCTGCATGCCACCGAGGACATGCACTTCGCCGAAGCCAGGATGGGTTCTGAGCGATTGAAGACTGCCTATATCTGGAGTGATCTGATAGACCTCGGTGTCCCGATGGCAACGGGGACGGATTTCTCTGTCTCTCCCTATAATCCGTGGTACACCCTGCACGCGGCCGTCACCCGGCAGGACCGGGAGAACAATCCTCCGGGCGGCTGGATCCCGGAACAGGCGATGACGCGGGAAGAGGCACTGCGGGCGGCCACCATGGGGGCTGCCTACGTGATGTTTGCTGAAGACATTCTGGGATCGATAGAGGTCGGGAAACTGGCGGATTTCGTGGTCATCCCGGTGGATTACATGACCATCCCGGCCGAGGATATCTGGAAGATCGAACCGGATATGACCGTTATCGGGGGAGAGGTAGTCTATACCAGGCCAATAATAGAGAAGAACTGACCTTTCCCAGCTGTCAGGAGTACGACCACCATCCTTGAGCTCTTCAGAGAGGTTGTGATGGAACGTATGCGAAGGACAGTGTTGATTTCATCCGGTGTTCTTCTTCCGGGAGTAATCGCCCTCATCCTCTTAACATCAACATCCACTCCGCTCCACAGCACCCTCATCTTCAATGCCCTGGTAGTAGACGGCAGTGGAGCGCCGGCCTTCACCGGCAGTGTCCGGATCAAAGGTGACAGGATCACTGCCGTCGGCAGGTTGAGGAAGAGACGGAGAGATGCGATCGTAGATGCCGGAGGGAAAGTGATCGCGCCGGGCTTTATCGACAGCCACAGCCACGTGGATCGGGGATTGTTCAGGCAGCGGGAAGCCCTGGCCTGTGTGAGCCAGGGTATCACTACCGTGGTCACGGGACAGTGCGGTGGCTCGGTGTTCCCCCTGAGCGATCTCTTCGGCCGGCTGGACCGCGAACCGGCGGCTGTCAACATTGCTTCCCTGGTCGGGCACGGGACGCTGAGAAGGCGGGTGATGCGTGATGACTATCAGCGGGCTGCGACCGATGATGAGATCACCGCGATGATCGAACTCCTCCATGAGGAGATGAGAGCGGGCGCCCTGGGGCTCTCGACCGGCCTGGAATACGACCCGGGCATATACTCGACGACTGAAGAGGTTGTCGAACTCGCCCGGGTAGCGGCGGGATATGGTGGTCGGTATGTCAGCCACATGCGGAGCGAGGACCGGAACCTGTGGCAGTCGGTGGAGGAGATCATCACCATCGGCGAAAGGGCTGCCATTCCGGTCCACATCTCACACATGAAGCTGGCGATGCTCTCCCTGTGGGGCCAGGCGGGACGTCTCATCGAAAGACTCGACACGGCGCGCGCCGAGGGGGTCGAGATCACTGGCGACCTCTACCCCTACACCTACTGGCAGTCTTCACTGACCGTTCTCTTCCCCGAGCGCGATTTCGAGAATAGGGAATCAGCCGCCTTTGTGCTGAGTGAGGTGACCCCGGCTGAGGGTCTTCTCATGGCTGAGTACGGGCCTGATTCGACTTGCGTGGGGAAGACGGTTGCCGAGATCGCGGAGATGAGGGGTACCGATCCCGTTACCACCCTGATCGATCTCATCATGGATTCCAGGCGGGGGGGGAGGGGTGGGGCGGAGAGCGTAATCGGCACGAGCATGTCGGAGGAGGACGTACGGGAACTGATGGCCTGGCCCTATGCCGGTATCGGTACCGATGGATCCCTCGGTGGCGGACACCCGCGCAGCTTCGGTGCCTTCCCGCGGGTCCTGGGCCGATATGTCAGGGAGCATGGAGCGCTCAGTCTGGAAGAGGCCGTACGGAAGATGACATCACTGTCGGCTGCGAACGCCGGTCTCGCCTCGAGGGGCATGATCCGACCCGGGTATTTCGCTGATCTGGTCCTGTTCGATCCCGCCACGGTGCTTGACCTGGCAACCACCGATGATCCCGAGCTGCTCTCGAACGGGATCGAGTGGGTGTGTGTCAACGGCACGCTCGTGTTTCACAGCGGCGTGTCCCTGGGCGAGTATCCCGGCCAGGTTCTGCGCCGGCCGTGATATCAAGGAGAATCTGAATGCGTGCAACAGGCGATATCCACCGGTTCACGCCGGTATTCATGCTAGCTGTGCTGCTGATATCAGCAGGTTCTGCAACCTTGCTGGTCGCGCAGCAGTCGACCGGCACCCTCGAGGCGCGGGTTGATACCCTCTTCTCCGACTGGGATCGATCTGATTCACCGGGCTGCGCCCTCGGGGTGATACAGGATGGCGAGCTCATCTACGCCCGCGGGTACGGCATGGCTGACCTGGAACACAGCATTCCGATCACACCCCGATCAGTATTCCGGATCGGCTCCACCTCCAAGCAGTTCACGGCCCTCTGTATCCTGCTGCTGGAGGAGGAGGGGAAGCTCTCCCTCGATGATGATATCCACCGCTTTTTTCCCGAAATACCCGAGTACCCTGCTCCCGTCACGGTGAGACATCTGATCCACCATACCAGCGGTGTTCGGGATTACCTCACCCTCATGGATCTCGCCGGCAAACGTGGCGACGATTTCTTTACCGACGAGGAGGTAGTGGCGATGATCGCCCGGCAGCAGGAGCTCAATTTCCCGCCGGGTGACCAGCATCTGTACAGCAACTCCGGGTACTTCCTGCTCTCCCAGATAGTTCTGCGGATCACGGGCAGGAGTATGAGAGAGTACGCCCGGGAAAAGGTCTTCGAGCCCCTGGGCATGGAGCATACCCACTTCCACGATGACCACACCGAGATCGTACCTGGACGCGCCTCGGGATACTCGCCAACGGGGGAGGGTTTCAGGATCAACATGACGACCCTCGGCATGATCGGGGACGGCGGGGTTTTCACTACCATCGAGGATCTGCTGCTCTGGGATCACCACTTCTACGGGGACCGGGTCGGCAGAAAGGATCTCCTCAGGAAGCAGCACACGGTCGGGATTCTCAACGACGGGACCGAGCTGGCCTATGCTGCTGGTCTCACTGTTTCGACCTACCGGGGACTCAGGATGGTCAGCCATGGCGGGTCCTTCGTCGGTTTCCGGGCTGATATGATCCGCTTCCCCGAGCAGAGGTTCTCGGTGATCTGTCTCGCCAATCTCAGCAGCGTCAATCCCAGCCGCCTGGCTCGCCAGGTGGCGGACATCTATCTGGCAGGGGAGATGGAACCGATACCTCAGAACCGGCCGGGCGAGCGGCAGAGACCGGCCGGGAGGGCGATGGAGATCCCGGAAACGCTTCTCCTCACCGATGATCTCATGACGCAGTATCAGGGTGCTTACTACAGCCGGGAACTGGATGTGGTCTATGAACTGGTCCCGGAGGAAGGTGAACTCATCTTGCGGGTCGCCGGCAGGATGGGCGGCAGGGTTACGCTCCGCTCCGAGGATGTGCTGCGCACTCCAGGCCAGACCTTCAACCTCTTCCGGGATGCACAAGGCGCAATAACAGGGTTCCGTCTGAACGCGGGCAGGGTGCAGAACCTCAGGTTTGACCGTCGGCCCTGACCAATAGAACCCTGCCTGATTCGATCCAGTCGTCAGCGGGAAATCACTGTGACCTTATTGCCCAGCTGAGTGTTGATATGCAGGACGAGATTGTCTCCTGTCTCAGACCTGAGATTTGCGATCCAGTCAGCTGAATTATCCACGCCACTGACTGATAGTGTTTTACTGGGTATAAGGTACAGATCTGTAACAGCATCCTGGTTGATGGTGTAGAACGACTCAGCCGCCTCATAATCTTTCACGACAGTCATGATCAGGTCACTATCAGAGTAGTGTACGGATGGATCGATATGGACCCTTCCCAGCAGTTGGAAGGCTGTTTCCAGTACATTCCTGGCCGCCGTGTCCTGGACCATCCCGATCAGGGTATTGATGTCAAATGGCAGTTTTGTCGGACCGGCTTTGTAAACGGCGAGATAAAAGGAGTTGGATGAGTCTGAGGCCGATTGGGTGATGTAGATCATCTGGCTGGTTCCGGGCTGGAGGAGGTCGATGGTTCCGTCCGGACTGATATTGCGCGCATATATTCCGGCCAGTTCCGAATCGCTCTTGTCGTGCCTCGCAGCCTCCAGTACCGCCTCCAGTTCATCTGCCGCTGTGATATACCGTGAATCCTCAGGAGAGGTGAGGTTCTGATCAGTACAATCCACAGTCAGGAGGAACATGAGGAGCAGGATAGATCTGTTTACATTGCGCATCTCAGTAATCCCTCCCCCCCACGCGTAAAGAGCCAACGGCACTCAAGGCTCCATCCTATCAGCAGGATGAAGAAGTTCCAGGCAAGACTGGAGGCGGCACCCGGGCCCCCCAGCCTTGTACCGGTTCGCGGCGAAGTGATATTCTCGGACCATAAATCAAGTTTCAGGTACGCGCACCAAAACGTAGGAGCAGAGTCCTATGAATACCCGTCCAGTTCCAGAACGCAGAAACCGCATCCGTTCTATTCTCTCTTCTTTCCAGCTCGGGCCGATCCACGGACTGGGAGCCGCAATATTCGTCCTCTTCCTCCTGCCCATACTGGTTCAGGCGCAGCGAGGGCAGGATGTGCAGCCGCCTGGTTTCGCCGACTACGGCCAGTGGGAGTCTCTCTCCCGTGGTGGGAGTCGCGGTGGCTTCTCGCCCGATGGCCGATGGATCGCTTACGGAATCAATCGCACCAACCGGGAAAACGAATTGCGGCTCACAAAGCTCGCCGATGGCACAACGGAGGTAATCGCATTCGGCAGTCAGCCGGTGTACTCGACCGATTCGAAATGGATTGCCTACCGGATCGGTCGATCCGAAGCTGAGACGGAGAGACTGAGAGAAAGCGACAGACCGGTTCAGAACAACCTCGGTCTGAGGAACCTCGAGACGGGGGAGACATCAACGGTCGACGGTATCAACCTGTTCACGTTCAGCCCCGACGGCGCCTGGCTGGCCATGAGGCGTTACCCGGCTGAGAGGAGCAGGGATTCATCACGGGGTGGCACGGGTGGAGCGGATGAGGGAGAGCCGGGAGCCACGATCCTCATTCGGGATCTTGCGACCGGACAGGACATGACGTTCGGTAATGTTTCACAGTTCGCCTGGCAGGACCATGAGGACGGCCACTTTCTGGCCATGCTCATCAGTGCCGGAGGCAGGATCGGTAACGGGGTGCATCTCTTCGATCCGGAGACGTCCGAACTGCGCGTCCTGGAGTCTTCTGAAGCTGATTATTCCAACCTGACCTGGCGGGATGATGCTCCCGATCTCGCGGTGCTCCGCAGCAGGAACGATGATGGTAGAGAAGGTCCCACAGAAGTCATTCTGGCCTGGACCGGCCTCGGAAGAAGGGAAGCCACATTCTCCTATGATCCCACGTCCGACGCTGCCTTCCCGGCAGGCATGCGGACCGTCACCTGGCGGGGGCTCTCCTGGTCGCCGGACGGCGACACGATCTTTCTCGGGATCGCGGAATGGGAGGAAACGATCGTACCATTGGAAGAAGGGGAAGAAGGGGAGGAAGGAGAGGAAGGGGCAGAAGGGGATGAGGGTGCTGGTTCGGATGATCCCTCGACCGTGGAGATATGGCACTGGACCGACGTCTTCGTCATGCCCTGGCAGAAGGTCCATGCGCGTCAGGATCGGCAAAGGAACATGCTGGCCGCCTGGCACCTCGAGAGTGGTGAGTTCGTGCAGTTGGGCCAGGACCTGATCGAAGAGCGGGTGACGCCCATCCCGCATACGGACTTCGCCTTCGTGGCTGAGTGGTCGAAGTATGCGTTTGAGCGATCGATCGGTCGTCGTGGTGCCGATCTCTATCTTCAGGACATCACCACCGGCGACCGCACCCTGCTCATGGAGAACATCAATGACCGGTATGTTCAGGCGAGCCCGGGGGGAGAGTATCTGCTCTTCCTGGACGATGGTCACTACTGGACGATCGATCTGGCCACCCGGGCTGTCACGAACATTACCGCATCCGCTCCGGTGTCCTTCATCAATGAAGAATCGGACCAGACCTCCAAGGTATATCCGGATAATCTCCAGAAGCCGCCGTTCGGTGTTGCCGGCTGGACCGAAGATGATGCCACCGTTCTCCTCTACGACAAATACGACCTATGGTCGGTCGCGGCGGACGGATCGGGTGCCGAGCGTCTGACCGATGGTGCTTCTCAGCAGGTCCGGCATCGGCTGATCAGGCCTGACCGGGGGGGCAGGGGAGCCTCCGGCTCGTCGTCCCGGGGCTATGAGTGGGTCGATCTCGACAAACCCATGTATTTCAGCCTGTATGGGGAATGGACGAAACGATCGGGCTACGGGCTTCTCCGTCCTCGCAGGGGGGTCGAGCGCCTGGTCTGGCTGGACAATAATGTGGGATCGCTTGCGAAGGCCGAAGATGCCGACGTGTACGGGTACATTGTACAGGCCTATGATGATTCACCCGACATCTTCGTTGCGGGCCCCGACCTGAGCAATGCCAGGCAGGTGACGACGACCAATCCGTTCCAGAGCGATTTCGCATGGGGTCGCAGCGAGTTGATCGAGTACGTGACCGACAAGGGCCGAAGGCTCCAGGGTTCATTGATCTACCCGGCTGGGTATGTGCCGGGGAAGCAATACCCCATGATCGTCTACAACTACGAACTACTTTCCCAGAACGTCCACCGCTACGTGGCGCCGTCGGACCGCAGTTACTACAACACCGCCGTATTCATGAGCCAGGGGTACTTCGTTCTGCAGCCTGATATCGTCTTCAGGATGCGGCAGCCGGGCTGGTCGGTGGTGGAGTGTATCGGAGCGGCCGTGGAGAAGGTGATCGAGATGGGCGTGGTGGATCCTGAACGGATCGGCATCATCGGCCATTCCATGGGTGGTTTCAACACCTCCTTCGTCGCGACGAACACCCACGGCATGTTCGCCGCGGCGGTCGCCGGAGCTCCCATCACCGATCTGGTCAGCTACTACGGCGACCATCACTGGGGTTCGGGTGTTGCGGAGACCGATCACATCGAGACGGGACAGGAGCGCATGGAGGTCGCCCTCTATGAGGACCTGCAGGCCTATATCGACAATTCAGCCGTCTACAACGCCCACCAGATGACCGTCCCGCTCCTGCTGGAAGCCGGCGACGAAGATGGTATCATTGCCTGGTACCAGAGCATCATGCTCTACAACATCGCCCGGCGCGCAAAGAGGAACGTCGTGATGCTCGGTTACCTGGGGGAAGATCACGGCCTGCGTCAGGAGGAGAACCAGCGGGACTACCAGCAGCGCATCCTGGCCTGGTTCGGGCACTATCTGAAGGGTGAACCAGCCGAACCCTGGATCACCGAGGGCAAGAGTTTCCTTGCACGCGACGCGGAGTTGAAACGACTGGAGAAGAAGCAGTAGGCGGCACCCCGGCCCGCGCCTCTTACGGGTTTCAGGTGGACACGTAACGGCAGTCTGGCGGATTGTGGCCGTCAACACGGGCAAGACCAATGGGAGGACATTGATGGACTTTAAGCAGCACGTCACCTATGGCCGGACCGGGTTGAAGGTGAGCAGGATCGGACTGGCACAGGGCTACGGTGTGCCCACCGCCTCCATCGAGAAGGCCTTCCACGAATACGGGATCAACTATCTCTACATCTCCCCCCTGCTCAAACTGGGCAACATCGTGCAGGCCATCCACAACCTGGCGCCCAGCCACCGTGACGAGCTGCGTATCGTGCTGGCAAAGCCGTTTTTTAGGGGCTTCCGCTATAAAAACTATGAAAACTACGTAGAGCGCTGGTTGAAGAAACTCAGGCTCGAGTGGGTCGATCTGCTGTTCCAGGACGTACGCAAGCCCATGAGCCCGAAGATCACCGACCGGGTTGAGCAGCTCAAGAACAGCGGCAAGGTGCGTTTCGTGGGGATGTCCAGCCATGAGCGGCCCCTCTTCGGAAAGATTGCCCGTGGAGAGGTGAAAGCGCCGGTGGATTTCTTTCATATCCGCTACAACGCCGTGCACACAGGAGCTGAACAGGACATCTTCCCACACTTACCGCTGGAAAACCGTCCGGGCATCGGGATCTACACCGCCACCTGCTGGCGCAAGCTCCTCAAGCCCAAGCTCATGCCGGCAGGCGAACACCCGCCGGCACCGGTCGACTGCTACCGCTTCGTTCTCTCGCATCCCGACGTGAACGTCTGTTTAACAGGTCCCTCCAACGCAGAACAGATGGAAGACAATCTCAAGGCCCTGGACGCCGGGCCCCTCGACGAGGAGGAGATGGCCTGCATCCGGCGCATCGGCATGCACATCTACCAGAAGTAGCAGCATGACACCAACAACCGATCATGAGAACCCGCTGAAACCAGGTGGCCAGGACGAATACGGTTCACCTGCCACGAAACATCATCGCGTCGTCGTGTCGCGGCATGGCGGGCCGGACGTGCTGCAGGTGGTCGAAGAGGACATCCCGGAACCCCAGGCAGGTGAGGTTCGGGTGAAAGTCCAGGCCGCCGGCGTCTCCGCCTTCGATCTCATGCACCGCCGCTCTCGCTCGCTGCCGGGGACTCCACGCGTACCGTTCACTCTGGGCCTGGACATCGTCGGGGTGGCGGACAAGCTCGGCGAGGGGGTGTCCGCCCTCCAGCCTGGGCAGTCGGTTGCTGGCTGGACCTTCGCCCAAAACGGTGGTGGCTATGCAGAGTTCATCTGCCTTCCCGCCAGCGACCTGGTGCCCGTCCCCATGGGTCTGGATCCCGCCGAGGCTGTCTGCCTGGTGGTGAACTACATCACCGCGCACGGGGTGATGCACCGAGCTGCCATCGTACGGAGTGGCGAGAGTATCCTTGTACACGGCGCGGCTGGAGGAGTCGGGACCGCTCTGCTCGATCTCGGCAAACTTGCGGGTCTGGAGATATTCGGGACGGCATCTGAGCACAACCACGATGTCGTGTCAGCCTTCGGGGCTACGCCCATCGACTACCACACTGATGACTTCGTAGAACGCATATACGGTCTCACCGGTGACGGTGTGGATGCCGTGTTCGACCCCATAGGGGGGGTGCGCCAGGTCAGGCGTTCATACCGGGCTCTGCGCAAAGGCGGACGGTTGGTGTGGTTCGGTGTGACCGGCATATCCAGGCGAGGGATGGCGCCCATGGTACTCACCATGCTGATGCGAATCCTGCTCGGACTAATCCCGGACGGCAAGCGGGCTCCTGTTGCCCCGGATCTCCGAAAACACAATACCTGGTACCGTGAGACGCTGACCGAGCTCCTCGACTCTCTGGCTGCGGGCAAACTTAAACCGGTGGTGACCGAGCGGATCCCGTTGCTCGAGGCAGCTCGTGCGCACGAGCTGCTCGAACGCGGCGGATACGCCGGCAAGGTAGTTCTCGTCACTGGCGCGTAGTTCTACCGAAACCACGCATCCTGGTGAAACAGGTCCAATAGTGGGGGAAATCCAATGATGTCATATCTCAAGATGTTGGGATTCAGGGCCGGGGAAGTCCTCCCCGGCCGGATAGCCTTTGTTCTGATCCTCGTTCTTTCACTGGCCGGCCGCATCGAGGCCCAGACGCGGACGGTTGAGGATCGCTCCGCACCGCCTCTTTCAGCACAATATGTGACTGAGGTTTCGCCAGGAGAGTTCGATCACTATCGGGTACACATACATGTCCGGCACATGGAGGAGGATATCAGCCGGTTCCTGCTTCCCCGATGGGCACCAGGATTCTACCGGATCATGGGGTGGCATGAGAATATCGGAGACGTTCAGGCAGAGGATGAGGATGGGGAATTGCTTGCGGTCGAGAGGACCGGAAACAACTCATGGATGGTGACGAATGGTGAGGTCCAGGATTTCATATTCAGCTATTCGGTTGAGGCGTTGGACTCGATGCATGATGGTCCCCCCTCGGCGATGACATTGATGCATTACCTTCACCCACGTGGGGGACTGATCAGTGGTCCCCAGAGCTGGATGTATCTGGATGGATACACCACTCACCGGATCCTGGTCCGGTTCGATCTGCCGGCGGACTGGGTCGTGGCTACTGGTCTGAATCCCACCCCCGATCCGGATGTCTTCTGGGCCGAGGATTACGACTGGCTGATCGACTCTCCGACGCTGGTAGGTGAGGATGCGAACATCCACCGATGGCACTTCGATTCCTGGGGTGTTCCGTTCACGGTAGCCTATGATGGAGCGGGTCAGGGGGTCACCTTCGACCACGAGACGTTCGTGGAGAGCCTGGTCAGGATCTGCGACTGTCAGGCGGAGTTCTTCGGTGGATTCCCCTTCGAGCACTACACCTTTATTTACTACAACGGCGGTGGGGGAGGGCTCGAACACCTGCGTTCCACCACCATCGGCATGAATGCGCGCGGACTGGAACGGGATCCCCTCAGCCTCTGGAATATCAGCGCGCACGAGTTCTACCATCTGTGGAACGTCAAGCGTATCCGACCGAAAACACTGGGGCCTTTCGATTACCAGACTGAGAACCGGACCGAGAGTCTCTGGATCAGTGAGGGGATCACCGAGACCTACACCGCCTTCACCGGCATCAGGGCCGGTTTCTGGACACCTCAGGAGTATTATGACAACTATGCCCGCTCGATAGCCGCTTGGATAGGGAGTCCGGCCCAGCCGTATGCCTCTCCGGCCCGGATGTCCTGGACGACCTGGGACGGACAGGAAAGGAATCCCCACGGCACCATCTCCTACTACACCCAGGGGGAGGTGCTGGGTATGGCCCTCGATCTCATCATCAGGGAGTCTACCGGGAACCGGCGGTCCCTCGATGACGTCATGCGGATCCTGATGTGGGAGAGTGGCGGGGAGTACCTCGAGTACGAAGGGTTCGGGACCGAGGATTTCATCTATGTCTGTGAAGATGTGGCCGGGCGCGATCTCTTCGATTTCTTCGAGGATCATGTTGTGGGAACGGTGAAGCCGGACTGGGAGCGCTATCTGGAGTATGCCGGTCTCACCTACCGGGAAGAGACGATGGAGGTCGTCAGACAGGGCTTCAGATGCATCGATGGGGAGGCCGGTCCTGTGGCCCGGTTGGTAACGGCAGGTTCAGCGCCCGATCGGGCGGGGCTCGGCCGGGGAGACAGGGTGCTATCGGTCGGTGGAAGGGCGGTCGAAACGGCCCGGGATGTCGATCGATTCCTCTCAGATCTGGAACGAGGCGCGCGGGTCAGGCTGAGGGTCGAACGCGAGGGAGAGATAGTCGATCTGAGCTGGCGGGTGGAGACGGTGGAGGAACTGAGAGTGGTGATCGTCGAGGCGCCCGACGCGACTCCCGAACAACTGCGGGTTCGCCGGGGGTTCCTGACTGGAGGTGTCGATCGGTAAATACATTCAATACGGGTTCAGGATCATGCTTTGATCTCTATCCAGCGGACGTGGTCAGGTTCTGATCTGTTTGCTACAATAATTGCATAATGGCTTTTATCGACCTGGTAATGCAGAGGCAAAGTGTACGGGAATTCCTGAGCACTCCTGTCGACCGTGACAAGGTGATGATGTGTATTGAAGCGGCGAGGTTGGCACCCTCGGCGTGCAATTCACAGCCGTGGAGATTCATCATTGTTGATGATGAGCAGGTCAGGGATAAACTGTGCAAGGTTGCTTTCAGAGGACTCCATTTCTTCAACTCCTTCGCCAGGACCGCTCCTGTCATCGTAGTCATCGTATCAGAGAAGTCCAGGTTCCTGGCCAGGCTCGGAGGCAGGATCAAAGACACCAGATACTATCTGCTGGATATCGGGATAGCGGGAGAACACCTGGTTCTTCAGGCACAGGAACTCGGTCTCGGGACCTGCTGGATCGGCTGGTTCAATGAGAAGGCTGTGAAATCGGTACTGGGCATCCCGAACGACAAGAAAATCGACGTCATGATAGCGCTCGGCCATCACGACAATCAGAAAATGGAGTCAGAGCCGAAGAGATACCCGATAGAAGAGCTTGTATCCTTCAATTCGTATTGAGAGTCCCTACGGCGTGATCCACCCCGTGCATGCGAAGTGATATACCCCTGATCCGACGGTTACGATCACCCGGCCATGTTCGACACTCACTCCTTCTACCCCCTCTGCATCCCTGACGGCCCTGCCTGACTCTGTCACATCACCCGGGTCTGCAGTCGGTATCACCACCCTTGCGGTGGTATTCGCCGGAATGGTGACATCGAGGCTGAGCGTGAGGCCCTCGGTCTTCCACTGGCTCTGGATGGGTCCCCGTATACTGTTGTAGCCCACTCTGGCCCACGTGATTCGCCCATCAGGCTGCGGTGCGATGGTGATATTCCTGTATCCGGGCCCGTTGGACCTGATGCCCCCGATATTCTCGACCATCCACTGGTAGACCGCACCGAACGAATAGTGGGCGAAGGAATTCATGCCCGGGTCCTGGAATCCCGCCTCGGGGGTCCATCCGTCCCACCGCTCCCAGATGCTCGTGGCTCCGTGTCTGATAGTGAATCCCCAGCTCGGAAACGTGTCGTTGTGCAGTAGCCGATACGCTACGTCGGTGGCTCCGATCTTCGTGAGTACGAGCATCAGGTCCTTGGTACCCACGAATCCGGTTGAGAGGTGCCAGTCCCGCTCCCGGATACGACTGATCAGGTGCTGTGCCGCCTGCTCCCTCCTGTCACCCTCTACCAGATCGTAAGCCAGGGCGAGCACGTAACTGGTCTGGGTATCACCAAGGATCCGGCCGTCCTCCTGCACGTAGGCCCGGTTAAAGGCCGACCTGATCCCTTCGAAGAGGGTGTTGTATTCGGCGGCCTCCGACATCCGGCCGAGCACCTCGGCCGCCCGGGCAGTCAGCTTCGTGCTGTAGGCGAAATAGGCCGTGTAGATCACTTCCTTCGGCGTGTCGGCCTGTATGTTGAGCCAGTCGCCGAAGGCATGGAAGTCTTCGGGGGGGAGCAGATCAGGAGTACTGCGGCCCCTGCAGAATTCAATGAACCGCTTCATGGAGTCGTACCGGCGGGCCAGCAGCCGCCTGTCCTCGTAGACCTCGTAGATGGTCCACGGGCAGATGACCCCGGCGTCGGCCCAGGCGGGTCCGCCATCACCCCCCGAGATCTTGAGAGGAGCAACCGTCGGGAACTGCCCATCCGCGCGTTGGGCGTCTTCCAGGTCGACGAGCCACTTGGTGAAGAAGGTCTGGACGTCAGTGTTCATGGCGGCCGCCCTGACGTAGACCTGGGCGTCCCCGGTCCAGCCGAGTCTTTCGTCCCGCTGGGGACAATCGGTCGGTATGTCTATGAAATTCGCGGCCTGTGTCCAGTAGACGTTCTGGTGGAGACGGTTGAGCATCTGCTCGGAGCACTCGAAACTGCCGGCGAGCGGGGTGGCACTGCTGAGCGCGATTCCGGTCACCGAATCTTCGATCGGCGGCTCACTGAGACCCGTTAACTCCACGTACTGGAATCCATGAAAGGTGAACCGGGGCGACCATGTCTCGACCCCGTCGCCCTTACAGATGTAATAATCGGTCGCGCGTGCTCCGCGCAGGTTCTCGATGTAGATAGTGCCGTCGGGATTGAGTCGCTCGGCGTGACGGATCGTTATCTTCTGTCCCGGCCTGCCCCTGACACTGATCCGCACGACTCCCGCGAAGATCTGTCCCAAATCCACGACGTATTCGCCTGGTCGCGGTTCGGCGATACTGACCGGTGTGAACTCGGCCACCGCCCGGACAGGCGGGCCGGGGTGAGCCTGGACAGCCGGAGTGAGTTCCGCACCCGTGTCCACCTCTTCCCACCCGGAATCGTCGAATCCGGGTGAATCCCATCCTTCCATCTCCAGCCGGGCATCATAGACCTCGCCCATATAGAGGTCGGCCTCGCGGAGCGGCCCTGTTGACGCCTTCCAGTCCGGTCCAGAGACAATCACTTCTTCAGAGCCGTCGGTGTATTCGATATGCACTTGAGCGCGCAGGCGGAGACGACTGCCGTAATGATCGCGTATGTCCTGCCTCCAGCCCAGGTATCCGCTGAACCAGCCGTCGGCGAGAACGGCACCGATGGTGTTCTCTCCGGAGCGGACCATTCCGGTCACGTCGTAGGTCCGGTAGTAGACGCGCTTCGCGTAATCGGTCCAGCCAGGATTGAAGTAGTCCTCGCTGATTCTCTCACCATTCAGGTACACATCGCAGAGACCCAGCACCGTGATGTAGGCGATCGCCCGGTGGACCTGCCTGTCACTCCTGAAGCTCGTACGCAGGTACCTGGCCGGTGGCAGGTTGAGGACTTCAACCTCCGGCTCACCCTCCGGTTCCTCCTCCCGCGGCCGGTCGTACCCGATCCAGTCGGCCTGCCAGTCTGACTCACCGAGCAATCCCATAGACCAGAGTGCCGGTCCGCTCCAGGAGGACGGGCGACCCTCCGCGTCCCAGACCCGAACCTTCCAGTAACAGCGCATCCGGGATCCCAGCCGCTCTCCCCCATAAACGATATTGATCGTTTCTCCGCTTTCGACCCGGCCCGTGTCCCACAGGTCGCCCCGATCTTCGGAGAGTATTCCGGGAGAGCTCGCAACAAGGATCCGGTACGAGGTCTGTCTCTGATTCCGAACGTCCGACTCGACTATCCAGCTGAGACGGGGTGAGGTCTCATCCATTCCGAGGGGATCGACCCGGTACTCACATCGCAGGTACGCGGGCGTGAGCTCACGGGCGCCGGAGTCGGACAGAGAAGGTGAGAACCCGATCAGAAGAGCCGTAACGAGAGTAATCGCATCCATCATTCACCTGTCATTCCTGAGGTTCGATCCGTGTCCTCCGCATGCGAACAGAGAAGAGGGTCCCTGCCACGAAGTAGATCAGCGACGGGAGGATGAGCCACTGCCTCAATAGTGTGAGATTCCCGGTGTGGTTATCCGGTCCGGCCAGGCAGACCA
Source organism: bacterium (assembly GCA_025774615.1). Classification (GTDB taxonomy): domain Bacteria; phylum Blakebacterota; class Blakebacteria; order Blakebacterales; family Blakebacteraceae; genus Blakebacterum. The sequence goes on along the minus strand of JALGVQ010000028.1, from coordinate 1,841 downwards.
TGAGCGGCATAACGAAACAGGCGCTCAGCGCCGCTGCCGCAATCATACCCGGCAACCAGGCCATCCTGTTCCTTCTCTCCGAAGATGGACTACCACCCTCAGCCTGCTCCACCTGCGAGATCGGGTCAGGGTGGCGCACCGGTTCTTCCCCGTCCTCTGAGGACTCTCCGGCCGGCTCCCTGGCGCCCTCTATCGAAGCAAGGCCGGTGTAGAGAAGCGAGGTAAACAGGTATACGGGCAGGAAGAGGAAGAAGAGATGCAGCGTGCCGGTCCGTTCGAGCAGGAGGGCGAATGCAATCGCTGTGAACCACGCGATCAGCGCCGCCCGGTTCATGAGCAGGCCCTTCGACGACGCCCAATACCTGGTCAATCCGATCCTGGGGAAGATCCAGTGTTCGGTCACAACGATCGCTCCGGCCGGAACCAGCAACAGTCCGTAGAGTCCCACGAAATCAAGCAATCGCGTGAAGACGAAGGGGAAGCAGGCGATGATCGTGGTTATCACGCCCGCGATCAGGGTCACTCTCGCCCTGGACCAGTTGGGTGTCACCGCCTGGAGCGCGAGACCGGCCCGATAAAGCGTCGGATTGGAGGTCGTCCAGCCGGCGATGACCACGGCGAGGGCACCTGCCCATCCGAGTGCCTGGAAAGCGACCTCGCCCGCGTCCAGCTCCGCCAGGGGGACATTGAGGAGCAGGGCAGCCCCCACTCCCATCATTCCGGCGCATATCCAGGCCAGGTAGTGTCCCAGATACATGCCGAAGGCGCTGAAGTATCCGTAGCGGGCATGACGTGCATAGCGGAAAAGAGCCATATCGGAGAGCCCGCCGTGCATAGCCAGATTGCAGATCCACGCGAAGGCGGTGACCTTCCAGAATCCCATCGGGGCGCCCCCGCCCGGGACCTGGCCGGTCCACACCACCTCCCTGCCCACATGCCAGAAATCGCTCCAGCTGCCGATGGCGGTGAGGCCGGCCGCCTCAGTGAGCCTGGGAAGCATCACCAGGGCACCGGCGATGAACATGAGGAAGACCCAGGGGGCACAGACTGTCGCGAACGAGGCGAGCCTTTTGAATCCGAGGATCGCCAGCGTTACCACGACAGCTCCCACTCCCAGCACTACGAGCACGAAGCGGAGATCGGTAGGATACCAGTCCACCTGGGCCGGGATATTGAAGGGGATCCGGACCGCCGAGGCAGAAACCGTTATCATACAGCCGGCGAGGATGCAGAAGAGAACGGCGTTCAGGACGTTGTAGATGACCGTCATGAACGGCCCGCCGATCCTGCGCAGGTACCAGTAGAGAGTCAGCCGGGTCTGCACCGCGATCGGCGCGCAGATGAGCGCCCAGGTCAGCACCGCCAGCAGGTTCCCGATTGCCAGGCCGAGGAAGATGTCCCTGACGCTGGCCCCCCAGTTGACGAAGAGCACTCCGATGACGAACTCGGTCGCCGCGACGTGCTCACCGGCGAAAGATCCCGCGAAGTATCCCGGGCCGAGCAGCCGTTCTCTCGAGACAGGCTCGCGGTCGAACTCGTACAGCCTGTCGAGTGTCCTGATCGCTTTAGTGGCCTGCTGTGCCGACACGGTTGAGTCTCCGTGAGTCAGGGATGGGGGGGGGATTCGGGTGACCATCGGGACACGAACGAGTACCGTCCCGATCCCACCCGGTAGACGGCGGAATCTTCCTCATACTTGATGAACGTGACCCCCTCGGCTTCTCGAGCTGGCTTCCCGCCCTCACTGACTTCATCCGCGTTCAGGGCCGGGACGTAGACCGTCGCTTCCGTGTTCGGTGGAACCGTCACCTGCATCCTGAACCGATCCCCCCGGCGTTGCC
>JALGVQ010000027.1 GCA_025774615.1 bacterium | reverse complement strand
GGCCGCGATGGCCTACGTCCCTGGCGGTCACCTGATCGTTGGCTTCCAGAACGTCAACGAGATCCATGTCTACGATACTGCCACCGGAGAACTCGAACGGATCATCACCCGACGCCTGGCGTTCTCTCCAAAAGAACCGGACATGTCGATCCAGCAGGAGACCACGACCGATCCGAATACGGGGGGACAGTCGATACGGGCGATGGTGCGACCAGACATCGATCCGATTACCGATGGCATCGCTGTCGATCCCCAGGGCAGAATCTGGACCTTGACGAGACTCACAAGCCAGGCCGAGGCCGACGATAAGGAGACCGAAGGCGAGTATGAGGGACTCACCCGGATCGAGGTCTTCTCCCTCGAGGGCGAACTGCTGGTAACCATGCCGCTCGACATACCCGCGACCATTATCCGGTTCGATGCTGAGGGTGATCTCTGGCTGATCGATACCAGGGCTACCCTGGCAGCCTACCGGTATACGGTCCTCTGGCCGTAGGCCACATACCCGGTTTACTGACCGTAGGTCATGTATCCTCCAGCCACCGGTGGAGGATGTCAGAACCTGATTGACCGGAGAGTTCCTGACCCGCTTTGATGCGGACATGGAACTCTCTGTTACCCGCAGCGACTCGGGCATCATCGTGGCCGAGTTCATCTCCGACGGCAGGCGTCCACCCACCATGACACCTGCCATTTTCGATTCGATGCGGGCACTCGCCGATGAGGCAGCCGGGAATCCACCGGCAGGTATCATCTTCACCGGACCCGAGGGTGGTGACTTCCAGGCCGGCGTCGACCTTGAACACATGACCGACGTCGCGTCACGGGAGGAAGCTTATGAATCTTCCCGCGCGATCCAGCTCCTCTTTCAGCGATTCACCGATCTGCCCTGCCCTGTAGTCGCGGCTATCGAGGGTAGATGCATCGGCGGCGGTACTGAACTCGCACTGGCATGCGACGCCCGGATCGCCGCTGACACACCTGCCACGACTCTCACGCTCCCCGAGATATTGCTGGGCATCATCCCCGGATTCGGCGGCACTCAGCGCCTGCCCCGGTTGATCGGTCAGCAGCACGCTCTCAACATGATCCTCACCGGAGGGCCGATTCCTGCACGGCAGGCGTTCGAGCAGGGGCTTATCGACAGGCTTGTCGAACCCGCCATGCTCAGGGAGGAAGCGGTCCAGATGGTCCTCGATCTTGGAGAAGGTCGGCGTGCCAGGCTCTCCCCCCTCTCCCGGCCCGGGCTTACCGACCGGATGCTGGAGAAAACACGGCGAGGGCGCCGCATGGTGCGGGAGCGCTACCAGCGGGTTGTACGGCGCAAGACCGGGGGACATCACCCCGCCCCTGAGTCGGCCATCCAGGCGGTGGGGCTGAGCGCCGACCGGATACCTCTTGCTGAAGGACTCGAGCGGGAAGCCGGCATGCTCGCCGACCTGATCGCCGGTGATGTCCACCCTCATCTGCTGCGACTCCTGCGCTGCCGGCAGGCGATGCGACGCCCGCGTGGGAAGAATACAGAAGGTGGCGCTCCGGTCGATCTGACCGCGGACCTCACCCTGCCGGAAGAGTTGAGGGCATCCCTCAGGAACCGGATGAGATCCACTGCCCCCGACGACCTGCCCTCTCCATCGCGGATTGTTCCTGCGATCAAGGTACCCGGTGGCTACGGTCTCCTGCGTCGGCTTCCACTCGCCGTACCGCCCGTGACGATCGAAGTGGCATGGGTGGAATCCGATAGTCCCGACCTCTTCCAGGATCTCGCCCGTCGATTCGTTGTCGAAGCCGGTGGTTCCCCGGTCTACTGCCGAAATCCTGAATCTTCACCCGGTCTGAGTCTCATCACGACGTATCTTCTTGAAGGGGAACGACTTGCAGCAGAGGGGTGGAGCACGGAACAGATCGATGAGATCCTTGAGAAATGGGGTATGGTCAAGGGTCCGCACGCGCTTTCCCTCTCCCTTGGTGAAGTCTGGGGTGACGCCTGGGGTCAGGTCGTGAAATCATCCGGTGGCGCCTGGAAATCACCCGATGAGGCCAGGAACTCATCCGGCCCTGATCCCGATCCTCTCACTGAATCAGGAATGACCGTCAACACGGGGAAAGAAGCCGAAGAGCGCCTGATCGAAGAGGTGGTCTCCGCGCTTCTCCTCACCGTGAGCAGGAACTGGGAATCGGTGGACGACCCGGTGGAAGAGAGCTGGTCGATCCTCGATGTATTCGTCCTTGGCGGTCCTTCATTCCGTGGTGGAGTTATCGGCGCGGCGCGCAACATGGGCCCTGAAAGAATCCGTGAGAGACTGCTTGAAATGCAGCAACGGTACGGCGACGATTACGCGCCACATCCACTGAACAGATCTGGCCCGTTTTCATCCATTCCCGGCGACTGAAGTACCTTGTCTGAACCCTGCTGATTCACCATTTTCAGATAGCCCACTCCTTAATACTTCCTCGGAGGCCAAGTAATGAGTTCCGCATCAAATGTGGTCACAATCGAAGGCAACGAAGCTGCAGCGCGTGTGGCTTACAAGGTCAGTGAAGTCATCGCCATTTATCCCATCACCCCATCTTCAGGCATGGGTGAGATGGCCGATGAATGGGCTGCAAATGATCTCCCGAACATCTGGGGCACCGTTCCCCTGGTCGCTGAAATGCAGAGTGAGGGAGGCGCCGCGGGCGCCGTACACGGCTCGCTGCAGACGGGAGCGCTCACCACGACATTCACGGCTTCGCAGGGGCTCCTGCTCATGCTGCCGAACATGTTCAAGATCGCGGGTGAACTCACTTCCGCCGTCTTCCATGTCTCTGCCAGGTCAGTTTCGGCACAGGCTCTTTCAATTTTCGGTGACCACTCTGATGTGATGGCCGCCCGATCCACCGGATGGGGTCTCCTCGCATCTGCCAGCATCCAGGAGATCCACGATCTGGCGCTGATCGCGACTGCCGCCACACTGGAAGCCCGGATCCCCTTCATTCATTTCTTCGACGGATTCCGTTCGAGCCACGAAGTGATGAAGATCAATGAGATCGATGATGAGACCATTCGGGGGATGATCGATAACGAAATGGTACGGGCCCACAAGGCTCGCGCCCTGAGCCCCGATAACCCGGTGATGAGGGGAACGGCTCAGAATCCTGATGTGTTCTTCCAGGCCAGAGAAACGGTCAATCCCTACTATGCCGCCTGTCCGGGTATCGTTCAGAACGCAATGGATCGGTTCTCCGAACTCACCGGCCGCTCATACCACCTCTTCGATTATGTCGGCCCCGAAGACGCCGATCGGGTGATCGTCATCATGGCCAGCGGCGCGGAAACCGTGGAAGAGACCGTCCATTACCTCAATGAGACTGCAGATGAGAAGGTGGGCGTCCTGAAAGTCAGGCTCTTCCGCCCTTTCTCGATGGAACACTTCACAGCGGCGCTGCCTTCGACCGTGAAAAAGATCTCTGTCCTCGACCGGACCAAAGAGCCGGGAAGTCTCGGTGAGCCTCTGTACCAGGACATAGTGACCGCGATCGTGCAGGGATTCTCGACCGGCATAGTCCCATTCAGTGAGATGCCGGTGATCACGGGCGGTCGGTACGGCCTCTCTTCGAAGGAATTCACCCCTGCCATGGTGAAGAGCATCTTCGATGAGATGACGAATGACACGCCGAAGAACAACTTCACCGTCGGCATCCATGACGACCTCTCGGGCAGCAGCCTCGAGTGGGATCACTCTTTCTCGACTGAACCAGACGATGTATTCCGCGGCCTTTTCTATGGACTCGGGGCCGACGGAACGGTCGGAGCGAACAAAAACTCGATCAAGATCATCGGCGAGGAAACGGATAACTTCGCGCAGGGATATTTCGTCTACGACTCGAAGAAAGCCGGCTCCACGACCGTCAGTCACCTCCGCTTCGGCAAGAATCCCATCCACTCGACCTACCTGATCGACAAGGCCAACTTCATCGCCATCCATCAGGAGCAGTTCTTCGAGAAGTTCGAACCACTCGCCAAGGCGGTACCCGGAGCGATCCTCCTGATCAACACCACAAAGCCCATCGATCAGGTATGGGACAGCCTCCCCCGGACGACGCAGGAGCAGGTCATCGAGAAGGGGATCGATGTGTGGGCGATCGATGCCTACGAGGTCGCCAAAGCAAACAAGATGGGCGCCCGTATCAACACCATCATGCAGACCTGTTTCTTCGCGATCTCCGGGATCCTCCCCAGGGAGGAAGCGATCCAGAAGATCAAGAACACCATCAAGAAGACTTATGGCCTGAAGGGTGAAGCGGTCGTGGAACAGAACTATGCCGCTGTCGACAACACTCTCGTGAACCTGCACCAGGTCGAGGTCGGAGACACGGTCACCTCCACGCTCGAACGGAAGCCGATCGTACCCGACCACGCGCCGGAATTCGTGAAGAACGTCACCGCCGAGATCATCGCCGGTCGGGGTGATGACCTTCCGACCAGCCTGCTTCCGGCCGACGGCACCTATCCCCTCTCGACAACAAGGTGGGAGAAGCGGAATATCGCCATGGAGGTGCCCGTCTGGGACACTGAGGTCTGCATACAGTGCAACAAGTGTGTGATGCTCTGTCCCCATGCCACGATCAGGGCGAAGGTCTACGACCCGAAGCACCTGGAGGGCGCGCCGGAGACCTTCAAGTCGACCCCGGTCACCGGACGTGGTTTCCCGGAAGGCTGGCTCTACACTCTGCAGGTCGCGGTCGAAGACTGCACCGGATGTGGCGTGTGTGTCGACATCTGTCCCGCGAAGAACAAGGCGGAGCCGAAACTGAAGGCGGTGAACATGGAGCCGCAGCAGCCGATCCGCGAGGCGGAGGCCGCCAACTGGGAACACTTCCTCGGAATAGATGACTATGACCGGACGGCGCTGAAGACTCACCTTGTGAAGGAGAGTCAGTTGCTGGAGCCGCTCTTCGAGTTCTCCGGCGCCTGCGCCGGATGTGGAGAGACTCCCTACGTGAAGCTGCTTACCCAGCTCTTCGGTGACCGTACCATCATCGCCAATGCCACCGGGTGTTCAAGCATCTGGGGCGGCAACCTGCCGACGACACCGTATGCTGCGAACAAACAGGGTCGTGGACCCGCATGGTCGAACAGCCTCTTTGAGGATAACGCCGAATTCGGATTCGGCATGCGGCTGGCGAATGACAAGCAGAATGAATACGCGAAAGAACTGGTAAGCCGTCTGGAGGCTGAGATCGGCCAGGAGCTGGCTGATGAGATCCTGAACGCCGACCAGTCGGATGAGACCGGGATCGACGCGCAGCGTAAGCGGATCGCGAAGGTAAAAGAGATTCTGGCTGGATCGGCCAGCAGTACGGCAACACAGTTGCTCACCGTGGCCGACTACCTCGTCAAGCGCAGTATCTGGATCGTGGGCGGCGACGGCTGGGCCTACGACATCGGTTACGGTGGTCTCGACCACGTGCTGGCATCAGGACGGAACGTGAACGTGCTCGTGCTCGACACCGAAGTCTACTCGAACACTGGTGGACAAGCATCGAAGGCCACACCACGGGGCGCGGTAGCCAAGTTCGCTGCTGCCGGGAAGCCGCTGCCGAAGAAGGATCTCGGTATGATCTCGATGACGTACGGGAACATTTACGTGGCACAGGTCGCCATGGGAGCCAACGACACCCAGTGCCTGAAGGCATTCCTCGAAGCGGATGCCTACCCCGGCCCAGCACTGATCATCGCCTACAGCCACTGCATCGCCCACGGCGTGGACATGACGACCGGGATGACGCATCAGAAGGCGGCGGTCAATTCCGGACACTGGCCCCTCTACCGGTACGACCCGATCCTGAGGGAACAGGATAAAAACCCCTTCCAGCTCGACTCGAAGGCGCCGTCGATCCCGTTCGAGGAGTACGCCTACAAAGAGACGCGGTTCAAGGTGCTCACCAAGACGAAGCCGGAACGGGCGAAGATGCTTCTGAAGGAAGCCCAGGAAGACGTCGACCGGAAGTGGGAGAGCTACGAGAAGCTCGCGGGTGTGGTTGCCAAGAAGGAAGAGGACTGAATCGGCGGATAACTGCCGATCCTCAACTGCCAGAGGAGAACCGAGATGGACCTGAAGACTTCATACATGGGGCTGAACCTGAGCAATCCGCTCGTTCCCGGCGCTTCACCTCTCACCGCGGATGTTGAGAGCTGCAAGCAGCTGGAGGACGCCGGAGCGGCTGCTCTCGTTCTCCCTTCCCTCTTCCAGGAACAGATCATGCATGAGAGTGAAGAACTCTCACGGCGTATGCTCGAAGGTACCGAGTCATTCCCCGAAGCCCTCACCTACTTCCCCAATTTCGAAGAAGGATTCATCGGTCCGGAATCGTATCTGGAGCACATCCGGAAGGTGAAGGAAGCGGTCGATATCCCGGTTATCGCGAGCCTCAACGGCATCACGACCGGCGGGTGGGTCGATTATTCGCAACTGATGGTCCAGGCCGGCGCGGACGCGATCGAGCTGAACATCTACTTCCTGGCAACCGGCACAGAGATGACCAGCGGCGCGATTGAGACAATCTATTCGAGCATCCTGCAGGAGACGAAACTCGCCATGAAGAAGCCGATCGCGGTGAAGATCGGCCCTTACTTCAGCGCACTGGCGAATATGGCCAAGCGACTCGATGATGATGGCGCCGACGCAATCGTGCTCTTCAACCGCTTCTACCAGCCCGATATCGACCTGGAAACGCTCGAGGTGAAGCCTGACCTGGTGATGAGCACTCAATACGCGAACAGGACGAGTCTGCGCTGGATCGCGATCCTCCGCGGACAGATCGGAGCCAGCCTTGCTGCTTCACAGGGCATTCACACCCATGAGGATGTTCTGAAGATGATCATGGCGGGTGCCGATATCACCCAGATGACCGGTTCTCTTCTGACGAATGGTAACTCATATCTGAGTACCGTTCTTGAGAATCTGACCCGGTGGATGGAAGAGAAGGAGTATGAGTCGCTCGAACAGATGAAGGGATGTCTGTGCATGAAATCAGTGGCCGACCCCGCTGCTTTCGAGCGCGCGAACTACATGAAGACACTCTACTCCTGGTAGTATCCTCAACAGTCTGTAAAAGGCCCCGGTTCCTGATGGAGTCGGGGCTTTTTCGTCAAACCAGTGTTTTCAGGAATTCCACCGCCGGGGCAACCCGGATTCCTCCCGGGGTCTGATAGTCCTTGTTCCCTGTCGCCGAGATCTGCCAGGCGACAGCATCCGGGAACCGGGTTTTGAGATAGCGCAGGCCGCGGTCAGGTGGAGCGTCGTTCCATTTACACTCGACGAGGTAGCGGGGTACCTGCTTCTCGACAATTACAAAATCCACCTCACGCCCATCGGTGTCCCTGAAATATCGCAACTCGAAGTCGAGGCCCTGTGTATCCTGCTGGTAGTGCACCCATTTGAGCAGGTGGACGGCGACGAGGTTCTCGAAACGGGCCGGGGCATCATCCACCAGACTCCAGTCAAAATGGTAGTGTTTCTGAGCCTTGCGAATGGCTCGAATCTGCGGCGAACCAATAGGAGGCAGTCTGAAGATCGCATAGAGACGTTCGAGGATGCTGATCCAGCGTTCAACAGTCTTGTGACTCAACTGGAGATCTTCACGCAGTGCGTTGACGGATAGAAGCGAGCCGACCAGCTCGGGCAATCTCAGCATGAGAAGCTCGTATCGGCCAAGGTCATCGACCCGCTCGAGGCTCGTTAACTCTTCCCTGATGAGCAGATTCCGATACTCGCGTGACCAGCGGCGGGCTTCGAGGTCAGAGCTGCTGAAGAACGGCTCTGGGAAACCTCCCAACTGCAGCAGTTCCTGCAATCCCTCACTTCCGGTTATTCCCAATTCCGCAACGGTGAGTGGATGAAGGCGGAGGTGGTGGTACCGTCCCTGGAGTGAATCACCGGAATAGTGGTAGAAATCAAGCCGGGCTGAGCCGGTAACAAGAATCCGCTGTCCATCCGGGCGGCCATCATACATTCCCTTCAACCAGTTCCGCCAGCCACGGTACTTATGGATCTCGTCGAAGATCCAGAGAGTCCCCACCGGGAGTTCGCGTTTGAGAATCCGCTCTCTGTCCTCGGTGATATCCCAGTTCAGATATACGCGACTGCCACCGGGGATTGACAGGGCAAGGGTGGTTTTCCCGACCTGCCGAGGGCCGCTCACAAAGACCATCTTCTTTTCCAGATCCTTCAGGATCTGTGGAAGCAGATATCGGTGAATATTCATGGCTCGAATAATACTGATATATTGGACTATGGTCAAGAGTAACCGCTGACGCTTTTGACTTTAGTCAAATTCACCTGTTGTTTGCAGAATCACCCCCGACTGCCATCAACTCCCGGAAACGGTATACAACAACACAGTCTCTGATAGACTGGTCAGGGATAGCATATCAGTTGTCGGATCGAGGTGTTCGAGGTGATGGCGATGCGCGCGATGGTCCTGCATGAACAGGCCCCGATCGAGACTGCCCCGCTGAGGCTTGAGGATATCGAGATCCCCGAACCGGGGGCAGGGGAGATCAGGATCAAGGTCGATGCGTGCGGTCTCTGCCATACCGATCTGCACACGATCGAGGGCGATTTCGAACTGAGGAAAGAACCGATCATTCCCGGCCATCAGATTGTTGGCCCGGTCGATGCGCTCGGAGAGGGAGTCACGCGCTTCGGGATCGGAGACCGTGTGGGGATCGCCTGGCTGCATGAGACCTGCGGCGCCTGCCGGTTCTGCCGGAGCGGACGCGAGAACCTCTGCCTCAAAGGTCGGTTCACCGGGTGGGATGTGGATGGTGGTTACGCTGAATACACGCTGGTGAGCGAGGATTGGGCTTACCCGATCCCGGATGGGATCGATGCAGTGGATGCCACACCACTCCTTTGTGGCGGGATCGTGGGCTACCGAGCCCTCAGGTATACGGATCCTGCACCGGGAAAACGGATCGGCATGTTCGGATTCGGCAACTCGGCTCATGTGAGCATCCAGGTAGCCCGCCACCTGGGATGCGAAGTCGCTGTGTTCACCCGTGATCCCGATCACCAGCGTCACGCGGAAGAACTGGGAGCGGTCTGGGTGGGAACAGTGCCGGAAGCCCCCCCTTTCCCACTCGATGCGGCGATCATGTTCGCACCCGCCGGAACCCTCGTACCACCTGCTCTGAGGATGCTCGATCGCGGCGGTGTTCTTGTCCTCGGCGGCATCTTCATGACCCCGGTCCCCGAAATGGAGTACCTGCCCCATCTCTGGGATGAGAAGGTCATCAGAAGCGTGGCGCATGCCACACGGGAGGATGGTCAGGAACTGCTCCGGTATGCATCAGAGATTCCGATCATCACCGAGACGACACAATTCCCTCTCGAAGAAGCGAATGAGGCACTCCTGCAGATGAAATCGAGTAAGATCACCGGAGATGCGGTGCTGGTGCCCTGAGTCCGACATTTGTGCCTCACGTTCGCGCGGAGGCTGTGCAGTGATTATAATAAGGATCGATTCTGAATATCGGCGCTGTGATATGTGATACACGTATCACCCGTGATACCGGAGAGTACACCGCATGAGAAGAAGATCTACCTCCCTGTTCATCGCGATCGCACTGGTGGTTTCCTCCAGCGCGTTCGTTTCTCTTTCGCAAACCGACTCCCCACAGCAGCTGCCCTGGCGGCAGCCCGCTCTGGGAAACCATGGAGCAGTCACGGCCGGACATCCACTCGCTGCGCAGGCAGGCCTCGATATCCTCAAGAACGGAGGCAACGCGGTCGATGCGGCAGTGGCGATGGCAGGAGTGCTCGCAGTTGTGCGCCCCCACATGAACGGGATCGGTGGCGACACATTCATGCTGATCTACAACGCTTCTGAGGGCAGGGTCTACGGACTCAACGGTTCAGGCCGCGCGGGTAGCCGGGCGGATGCCGACGCGTTCCGAGCCCGTGGACTTCAGAGGATGCCGGTGCGCGGACTGAACGCAGTAACCGTTCCCGGGACCGTGAGCGCCTGGGCTGCGGCCTCTTCACGTTTCGGTACCCGGAGACTCTCAGCACTTCTGCAGCCGGCCATCAGGCTTGCATTCGGCGGCTTCCCCGTTTCACAGCGACTGGGGAGCGATCTTCAGTCCGCACGACACATTATTTCACGCTCCGCAGAACTCAGTCAGACATTCATGCCCGGAGGAGAATTGCTGGCAGTGGGTGACCTTGTCACTCAGGCAAATCTTGGTGAGAGCCTGCGCGTGGTCGCAGAATCGAATGGTGAGGCGTTCTACCGGGGCGATCTGGCCGGAACACTTGCCGACTATTTTTCTGCCGGGGAAGGATTGATCACCCGGGAGGATCTGGCGGACCAGTCCGCGGAATGGGTGGAACCGGTGGTAACGTCATACCACGGCCTCGATGTATACGCTCTTCCACCGAACACACAGGGTATCGCCCTGCTGATGCTTCTGAACATGATCGAAGAGTTCGACTTCGATCGCATAACAGCAACGAGCCCGGAGTATCTGCACCTGCTCATCGAAGCAAAGAAGCTGGCATTCGCTGATCGCGATGAACACGTGGCCGATCCGGCCGGGTATGAGGCGCCGATCGACTCGCTCATCAGCAAAGTATACGCGGGTATCCGCGCGGAGATGATCGATCCGCAGAGAGCAGCCGCAGAGAGGCAGACCGGACAGTCGAGACGCCTCGATGACGACACCGTCGTTTGCACATCAGCTGACATACAGGGCAACGTGGTGGTCCTCATTCAGAGTCTCTTCAATTCATTCGGGTCTGGTGAAGTAGCCGGCTCAACAGGGATCATCCTGCAGAATCGGGGGGCACTGTTCTCTCTTGAACAGGGACACCCGAATGAACTCACAGCCGGTCGCCGGCCATACCACACCCTCTGCCCCAGTCTCATCATGCATAACGGTTCCCCGGTTCTGGGGTTGGCTACACCAGGTGGTGACGGCCAGGTCCAGACCCTGGTGCAGGTGATCAACAACTGGCATCTCTTCGGGATGGATATCCAGTCGGCTATCGAAGCTCCCAGATTCCGCTCCTACGATGGACTCGATGTCAGTATCGAGGAGGGTGTGGGACCTGAATCGATCAGCGACCTCGAGTTACGCGGACATCGCCTCCGGCTGTTCAGAACCGGACAATCGGTCGATTTCGGCGGCGCTCAGGGTATCGTGATCCTGCAGTCGGGGGCGGCGGGTTCGGTCTTCATGGCAGGGGCCGACCCGCGGAGAGAGGCCATCGCGCTCGCCTGGTAGGCACTGCCAGAGAATAGCAGGCAGCCATTTCAGTTGGATTGACCGCGAACGCCTCTGTGTATTATGTATACATAACGCGCTCTTCATCACCTTCACGTCCGCCAGCGGCGGACCCGGATCCTGAGGAAGGGATATCAGCCATGCGCCTCGCCCGGATTGCCGGTACCGGCCATTTCCTGCCGGAACGTATTGTTACGAACAAAGATCTTGAAAAGGTGATGGACACCTCGGATGAGTGGATTCAGGAGCGGACCGGGATAAAAGAACGGCGGTTCGTGGAACCGGGCACAGGATCGACAGATCTCGGATTCGAGGCAGCGAAGGCAGCCCTCGATGAAGCAGGCTGGGGTCCTGAAGATCTCGATTTCATCATCTTCGCTACACTCTCTCCCGACATGTACTTTCCGGGTGACGGCTGCTTTCTTCAGAACCTGCTCGGAGTCGATGATATCGGGGCTCTCGATATCCGGAACCAGTGCACCGGTTTCGTCTATTCCCTCTCCATCGCCGACGCCTACATCCGTATGGGCATGTACGACCGCATCCTGGTCGTTGGTTCCGAAGTACATTCCACCGCAATGAGCATGACGACCGAGGGCCGGGACACGGCTGTCCTCTTCGGGGATGGAGCAGGGGCGGCCTGCATCGAGGTCACCGACGGCTCAGAGGGCAGTCAGTTCCTCTGGCACCGTCTCCATTCAAACGGTGCGTTCGCTGAAGATCTGTGCATGCCCGCTCCCACACCGAAGCGGAAACCGTGGATATCCAAAGAGATGCTCGATGAGGGCCTCTTCTTCCCGCAGATGAACGGGCGGGAAGTATTCAGGAACGCGGTCACGAAGTTCCCTGAAGTCATCAAAGAGGTACTCGAGACCCAGAGCCTCACTCTCGACGATCTCAAACTCGTGATTCCTCATCAGGCGAATGAACGGATCACCGAGGGGGTTCGCAAACGGGTTGGTGGACCACCCGAGCGGGTCTTCAGCAACATCGCGAAATACGGGAATACAACCGCCGCGAGCATTCCGATAGCGCTCAGTGAAGTCGTCAAGAGCGGTATGATCGAACGGGGAGACCTGATCTGTACCGTCGCCTTCGGATCCGGATTCACCTGGGGAGCGAACCTCTTTCATTACTGATCGCCCTTCTCCACTGTGATCCGAATGGCGCATTATGAATAGAATCCAGGTTTTCGCGATCGCCTGTCTGATCCTTTTGATGCCACAGGGCTGTTGCTCGAAGTGCCGGACCGAAAACGTGGTCACCATCGACTTCGAGACAGCGGAACTCATGATCGACTGGCTCGATCTCGCCGCGTCCGAAGCTTCGGATTCCGTTCTCCGAAGCCACTTTCTCGATCAGATCGCTTCCTCACTCGGATGTCAGGCGATCATCCGGCACTGGGCCCGCTTCAGGGAGTGGGATGAGGAAATATTCTATGACTTCATACTCGAAGCGGCGGGTATGAAACCGACCGATCAACCCCTGACAGATGAAGCGGGAGCGCTGACCTCCTTCGGGAAGCGACGGGAACTCTGGTCTTCCGCGCTCGCCGACCGTGATCGATTGCGGGAGAAACTGCAGGCTCTGAAAGAAGCTGATCCCCGGAAGGCGGCCATCAGGCTGGCACGCCGTTACCTGCCCCGCGACGCCGATATCACCAACGAGTTTTATATTGTCCTCTTCGGAGGATCGAACGCGTTCTCGGTCGGTGACGTGAACGGCTACGATCTGCTGCAGATGCCGCTTACGAGCGATGGGGATCTGAACATCCCGGACATTCTGAAAACCTTCGCCCACGAACTGCATCACACCGGTTTCTCGAATGCTGCCGGTATCGGTATGAAGGACCTCAAGGATGCCTCCCGTATCGACATGGTCGGGCTGCTGGCAGCCGAGGGCATGGCCACCTGGCTTATAAACCGTCCACTCGATCATCTTGAAGAGTACCGGGCAGCTCCCGATGAGAACGCCCGGGGGATCGCGCGCGACTGGGACCGTCTGCTGCCCAAACTGCCGGAGATCTACCGTCGGGCGGAAACAGACATCAGAAAGGGCCTTGCGGGAGAGCTGGATCAGGACGAACTGTTGGCGTACTGGCTGACCGGTTATCAGGGTCCCGCATACATACTTGGTTCCAACATGATCGCCACGATCGAGCGACATCTCGGACTCCGTGTACTGCGTACCATTCCCGACGATTACCGCCTCTTCCTCGAGATCTACAATCGGGCGTCCCGAAAAGCCCTCGATCGTGGTGAGGCTGTGTTCCTCTTCGATGAATCGCTCGTGGAATCGATCACCAGCTTTCGGAACTGAATCCGATCCGGTTCAGCCTGTCTGTTCGGAATCGAATCGCGCCCGGTTCAACCTGTCTGTTCGGAATCGATGGACCTGCGGGATCTGCCAAGGAAGAGATACACCGGGACACCACCAAGGAGTAACAGGGCTCCCCAGATCAGGGCCTCCTTCCCGATGCCGGTGATCGCCCAGAGTGAATAGGCGAGAGCCAGAATGGCGATGGTTGCAGCACCCCACATCCTCCTGCCTTCAAACCGTTCACGTTCCCGAAAAAAGATGAGCAATTCTGCTGCCGTTGAGAAAATATAGGGTATCAGGGTGGTGAGTGTGGCGAGCAGGATAATGAAGGTATAGAGCTCTACCAGACTTCTGGTGAAGTTCATGCCGACCAGGATTGTTATCAACAGACTCGATACGATAAGACCCGCTGTCGGTGTACCCCTGCTTCCGAGTCGACCGAACAGCCGTGGAAAGAGGCCATCAGCTTCAACGGCCAGGGGGAGCTGTCCCTGCAGGAGTATCCAGCCGTTGAGAGCTCCGAAACAGGAGATCGCGGCGCCTGCCGCAACGGCATAAGCGGCCCACCCACCCCACATCAGACTGGCCGCGTCAGCGAAGGGAGCGGTCGATGTGGCGAGGATCTCCGGAGGGATCACACCCATCACGGCTACGGTCCCCAGGATGTAGATGATTGCCGTCAACAACGTGCCGACGATTGTTGCCCGGGGGATCGTCCTTCCGGGGTCTTTTACTTCCCCGGAAGGGATCGTGGCGGATTCGAGTCCCAGAAAGGCCCAGAGGGTAAGGGTGGCGGTCGCGGTGATCGCCGAGAATCCGGAACCGCCGCTCTGGTTGAAGGGCATGAAATTCTCAACCCTCAGATAGAGGAGACCGAGGATACCGACCGCGGCCAGCGGCACGAGCTTCAGCGCTGTCGCAACAACCTGGACGATCCCGGCATTCCTCACTCCCCTGCTGTTGACCCAGGTCAGGAACCAGACCGCCGTGAGGGCGGTCCCGGCCGAGAGAATGGCGCTCCTGGTAATGCTGGGCAGGAATACTCCCAGATACCCGGTGAAAGCGATCGATATCGCCGCGTTCCCTGCCCAGATCGAGATCCAGTACCCCCATGCGACCA
This sequence comes from bacterium, assembly GCA_025774615.1. Taxonomy (GTDB): domain Bacteria; phylum Blakebacterota; class Blakebacteria; order Blakebacterales; family Blakebacteraceae; genus Blakebacterum. The sequence goes on along the minus strand of JALGVQ010000027.1, from coordinate 3,752 downwards.
GAAAGGCGGCGAAGTCCCCAAATCCATACCGCGTGTACGCATACGGTCCACCCGCCTTCGGTACCAGTCGACTCAGACGGGCGAAGACGAGTGCGAGCAGCATCGCGCCGACGGCGGTGATCACCCAGCCGACGATACTGATGCCGCCGTAAGGAGCGAGGGAGGCAGGCAGAAGAAAGACACCCGAGCCGATCATGTTGCCGACCACGAGTGCCGTGCACATCCAGAATCCCAATGTTCTCCGTTCCATGGCTCATCTCCCCGCAGCGGACACCATCATAGTGGCAGATCGTCCTATCGAGAAGGATTTGTCAGTACATCGGGATTGGGAGTAGTGTGGCGGTCGTTATGCGACTGGCACAGCACTGAAACAGGAGTCTGGAATCGTGCGACCTCAACTGAGATTCCTCGAAAAAGATCTGATCGAGCGAATCATCTCCGAAGCCAGGGATGTCCTGGGCACCCTCGGGATGGAGATCCACAATCAACAGGCTCTGAAACTCCTCTCGGATCACGGTGCCCGAGTGGACTCCGGGGCACACCATGCATGGTTCACCGATGAGATCATCGATCGCGCCCTCTCTACCGCGCTTCCCGGTTTCAGGCTCTATGACGTGAACGGTGAGGAGACCCACGATCTCTCGGGTGAGAACGTGTATTTCACTCCCGGATCTGCGGCGATAAACATTCTCGACCATGAAACGGGGACGATGAGGAAGCCGGTGACCGGAGATTACGTCCGATATGCCAGACTCATGTCATCTATGGATAACATCGCTTCTCAGAGTACGGCCTTCATACCCACCGATGTCCCCGATGAAGTGACTGACGCTTATCGCCTCTTTCTCAGCCTTCTCTACTGTTCGAAACCGGTCGTGACAGGAGCCTTCACGATCGAGTCGTTCGAGTTGATGAAGGATATGCAGATCGCTGTACGGGGATCGAAGGAGCATCTGAAGGAGAAACCGCTCACGATCTTCTCGGTCTGCCCCACTGCCCCGCTTAAATGGAGTGATGTGACATCACAGAATCTGCTCGACTGCGCTGATCACTCCATCCCTGTCGAATATATCTCGATGCCGTTGACCGGTTTCATATCACCAGTGACAATCGTCGGGACCCTGGTGCAGCATACCGCAGAGACCCTGAGTGGAGTAGCACTCACCCAGCTGAGGAATCCCGGTGCGCCGGCCCTCTGGGGCGGCTCTCCGGCCGCGTTCGATGTCCGGTATGAGACCACTCCGATGGGTGCGATCGAGACCCAGATGATCGACTGCGCGTGTAGCGAGATCGGTAAACACCTCGGCTTGCCGACACAGGCCTATAGCGCTCTGAGCGACGCCAAACTCCTGGACGCCCAGGCAGGTCTTGAGACTTCCATGGGCGCGACCCTTTCGGTCCTGGCAGGCATCAATAATGTCTCCGGACCCGGCATGCTCGATTTCGAGAGCTGTCAAAGCCTTGAGAAACTCGTACTCGACAATGATATCTGCGGGCTTGTCTTCCGACTTGCTCGTGGGATCGAACCACGGGGCGACTTCCCGGCACTTCCGATCTTCGAGGAACTGCTCAGAGATGGACATCTTCTGATCTCCGACCATACTCTCACCAATCTGCGTGAGGAGCACTATTTCCCCACTCCTGTCATCGATCGAGCCAATCGATCCAGGTGGCAGGAGGAAGGCAGTCTGACACTCGGTGAACGGGCCCACCGGGAAGTCGAACAGAAGATCACCGACTGGGAACCCACCGGACTCGGTGAGATGGAGGAGAAGGAGCTGGTTCAGTTGATGGAAGAGGCAGCCCGGAAATTCGGATTGGACAGACTCCCGGATCGGGAGTAGCGAAAGAGTGTACATCATCAAGGATCGACCGGCGTCCTGATCCCGGACGCCAGGATCGATCCGTTACGGAGACGGACCCTATGGACCTCGTGACCCGGATATCGGAATCCCTTCAGCGCGGAGACAATGACGCGGTCTCACTCCTCACTGCGGAAGCTCTCGACAAGCAGCTCGATCCACAGGTGATCCTCGATGACGGATTGATCGCGGGAATGGATGTCATCGGAGAGCGATTCAGGATCCATGAGATATTCCTGCCGGAGGTGCTTCTGGCGGCTCGAGCCATGTACGCAGGGCTCGACCGTATCGAGCCGTTGCTTGCAGCCTCGGGTGCAGCCTCCCGCGGGAAGGTGGTCATCGGAACCATCCAGGGTGACCTCCATGACATCGGGAAGAATCTCGTCGGTATCATGCTCAGAGGTGCCGGTTTCGAGGTGATCGATCTCGGCAACGATGTCTCTCCGGAGGCATTCGTGACGACTGCTCTGGAGGAGGAGGCTCAGGTGATCGGGATGTCAGCCCTCTTGACGACCACGATGTCCAGCATGGGTCAGACGATCGAACGGCTGGAGCAGGAGGGTCTTCGCGGTGAGATCCACTCCATTGTCGGTGGAGCTCCTGTCTCTGAGGATTTCGCGAACCAGATCGGGGCGGTCGGCTACGGCTTCGATGGTCTGAGTGCGGTGGAGCTCGTCAAGCGTCTGGTGTGAGGATCGGAACGCCGTCAGGAAGCAGTTCCAGGAAGAAGGGACAATCGAAGCAGGCTTCTTTCTTGTCCACCCAGGTTTTCAGATCCCTGCCTCGACACTGGTTACCCGACAACAGCCAGCAGACGTGACCCTGGTGTGATTGAAAGACCAGGCAATTCGACCGTTCCTCGTCAGTACAACCAATTGATTCCCAGCAACGATGTTTTTCCATCTCGGCACCATGCCATTTCGCCACCAGGAGGAGGATCGCCGCCTTCTCCACCGCCTGCCCTGGATTCCTCCATCCCTGTTCACAGCTCTGAACGGTCCGCTCGGAGACACCGATAAGGGTTGCAAGCTCGGCCTGACTGAGATCGAGTTTTTTCCGTATCGCTTTCAGATCGATGAAAGTGCCGCTGTTCACAGTTTCACATCCCCTATCGGTCATTCCGGATGACCGCCGATATTCCAGGGGGCCAGATGCTGGAAAGGGCCGTCACTCCTCGCGCTCCAACGCAAGAAGTGACGGCCCCTCCATTCAGCAAGGCAGAAATGCAACGGGTACATTCATTAGTAATTCCAGAGTGCAGTACGCAGGTAAGTATCACTGAGTGATACCACCATGGTTTATATACCAAATCGCGCAACTCCGGAAAAGGGGAAAATGAATGGAATGTGTATCGTGCTGACAGACCAGCCGACCGGACCTGGAACCGGATGCCGGTAAAAGAGTATCATGGAGGGAGAGTCCGGTCTGCCAACCGACGAAGTGACCTGCCCATCCGCTGGAATATCGCGAACACAGTATACAGAGGTCATTCGATGAACATGTGCCCGAGGCTCATAATCCTCATGGTGTTTTCATCTGTACTGCTGTCGAACTGTTCCGATACTCCGGAGGCAGAACATTCATTCACAGAGCTCACTGACGAGGGGATCCCGGTTGCACGGAACAGGGGTGGACCAGAACATGACGGGGAACTCTTCAGGTATGAACCGGTCGTTACTCTGCATCAGGATGAGGAGCATCCTGATTCCTTCCTTTATCAGGGCCGATCGTTCCTCCGTACGGTGAAGGGTTTCTTCCTCGGTAGAGACGGCCGCTACTATGTGAATGACAGCGGGGGTGCCAGGATCGCCGTATTTGGTACCGATGGCCGGTTCGAGCGATCGATCGGACGACGGGGCCAAGGTCCCGGTGAATTCATGATCTGTGAAC
>JALGVQ010000190.1 GCA_025774615.1 bacterium | reverse complement strand
CTGTGACCTAATATATGGTTATCGAACCGGGGCGTCCTTCCACCACCCTGCCTATCTGGTGAACGGGGACGCCTCGCTCCATCAAGGCTTTTTCAAGCGCGGCGGCCCCACTCTCCGGGATCGAGATTAGTAACCCTCCGCTCGTCTGAGTATCGTAGAGCAGTTCGATCTGCCCCCCTGTCGGTGATGTCCCGGACACCCACGATTCGAGGAATTTCCGGTTCGTGGCAAGACCACCCGGGATGAGCCCCTCACCGATCATATCCACTGCTCCGGTCAGCACCGGAAGCGCGGCAAGGTTGATCTCGAGCGCGACGCCGCTCGAGAGGGCCAGTTGATGACCATGACCTCCGAGACCGAATCCGGTGACATCGGTGCAGGCGACCGCCCCCGCTTCGAGCATCGCTTCAGCAGCGGCGGCATTCAGGGTAAGCATCACTTCGATGGCCTCGTCGAGCACTTCGGGAGGACACTTCTCTGACTTCACGGCCGTACTGATCACGCCCGTACCGAGCGGTTTGGTGAGATAGAGACGATCTCCCGACTGCGCGCCGGCATTCGTCACCAGCCGGTCGGGATGGGCTATGCCGGTCACGGCAAGGCCGAATTTCAGCTCTGGCGCCTTGACCGTGTGACCACCAACGACCGGAACACCCGCTTCGTGCGCCTTCTCCTGCCCACCCCGCAATATCAGCCCGAGCACGTCCATGTCGAAATCATCAGGAACGCACGCGATACCGAGCGCAGTGATGGGACGGCCGCCCATCGCGTAGACATCTGAGAGACTGTTCGCGGCCGAAATGGCCCCGAAAGTCGAGGGATCATCAACGACCGGGGTGAAGAAATCGACCGTCTGGATCAGAGCGGTCTCCTCGTCGAGACGAAATACTCCGGCGTCATCCATGGTGGCGGTTCCCACCAGGAGATCCGGGTGATCCTCTACTTCGAGCGCGCTGAGTGCCCTGAACAGGTCCGCCGGACCCAGTTTGGACGCTCAACCAGCGCAGGTGACGAGTGCCGTCAGCCTGGTGATATCACCGGCCATGCTTCTTCCTTTCCCTCACATGTGTGTTCACTGGTCGTTCACGCGCCCTCTCTCCGGGGCGCGATACCCTGCCGGTTTCATTGGTTGCCGCAGGTATCAGTGATTCCTGTCGGCTCCCTCTTTCAGGTAGCGATCGAAAAACGTCGTCGCCCTCCGGTAGACCTCCAGCCAGTTCCGGTGGAGCAGGAACCCGTGGACGTCATCAATGAAATAGAGTTCCTCGAAGATAACATCCCCTTTGCGGCGCAGTCTCTTCACAAGATCGATACTCGCTTCAAAAGGAACATTCCGGTCGTCATCACCATGTACGATGAGTACCGGTGATCTCCAGGAATCGATATCGGCCACCGGGCTCGATTCGAAGGCTGTCTTCATCATCGAATCGAGGACTGTCTGGTTCATTCCGGCCGACTCACCCCTGCCCCACCACCTGAGCTGGTCTGCCCAGTTATGGACCCCGTGAAGATCGACACCTGCCTTGAAGAGATCGGAATCACGCGCCAGACCCAACGCGGTCAGATATCCGCCATACGAGCCGCCCCACAGGCCGATCCGGTCGGGATCGACCGTGTCGAGGTCCTGCAGGTAGCGTCCCGCGGCGACGATATCCTGGTACTCCGACGCTCCCTGGTAGCCGAACTCATCCGGCTCCCTGAAACCGACCCCATACCCGATCCCGCTCCGGTAGTTCACCGAGAGGACCACGTACCCCCGCGACGCCAGGTACTGGTTGAATCCATAGGCGTTGTGATAGTAGCCGCGGTTGTGCCATCCCAACAGCATCTGCCGGCGCGATCCACCGTGCATGAAGATGACCGCCGGCACCCGGTCCCGTCGCCTGAGTCCGTCGGGTACGAAGAGCTGGCCGTGGATCATGACACCGTCAGCCGCCTCGAACACCACCTGCTGCGGTTCGACCAGACCGGTCAGGGGATACCCATCCGGCATGGGCGAGATGCGTGATCCCTCATCACTCTCCGATGCCCTGAGATAGACGCTGGCCGGTTCGAGGGCGTCGGAACGAAGATAGGCGAGCCAATCATGGTCACGGACCATGACCGGGTTCCAGGCGATGACATCCCCCTCCTCGATCGACTGCACAGCCCCGTCTGCAAGGTGAATCCGGCTGAGCTGGCGGAAGTCGATCGAATGCAGGTTATGACTCACATAGACCCACTGCCCATCGGGTGAGAGTACGGCATTCTCAATGACCCCCTCTCCCGGAGTCAGTTCACGTACTTCTCCACCTCCATCGGGGATCACGTAGAGATGGTTCCACCCCGACCACTCACCCGCAAAGACTATGTGGCCGTCACCATACATGAGTCCGTACGACCCGGCGATCGCGCCCGGATAGTAACCGGAACCGTCACCGGAAGAACGCCACAACTCGGTTGCTTCTGCGCTGGCGACATCCACGACACAGAGCGCATATCCCCGGTGATCTACCGGCCGGCGGAGAAAGGCAAGTCGGCTGCCGTCCGGTGACCACCGCGGCGAGGAATCGCGGTCTACCGTGTTGGTGAGCCAACGCAGTTCTTCCCTCTTGAGGTCGTAGACACCCAGGATCTCCCGCCCGTCGCGGGCGCTGGAGAATGCAAGCATCGTGCCGTCGGGAGACCACTGCAGGTCGTTCAGGCCTGAGCGCACCTGGAACAGGACCGTCGGCATGGGATGGGTGATCTCTTCTGCCGTATCGAGCAGCATGCATCGGCCGGCGGCGACCCATACGATCTTTTCATCGACGGGGGAGACACGGGGCGAGACGGCGCCTGCGATGCGGATCGGATCATCACCGGTCCATGACACCAGCCACAGGTCACGGGAGACCCCACCCGGATCGCTGACGGGATTGGGGAGTTCTCCGTCCCGGTTGGATGCGCCTCCCCTCAGATAGATCAGCCGTTGACCGTCCGGCAGAAAGGAAAGTCCGCTCAGTTCCTGCCCGTCATCTTCGAGATACCTGGTGAGGCGGCGTGCCTCCCAGCCAGGAGCTTCTGCCCCCCAGACGTTTCTTCTGCCCTCCTGGTTACCGATCCAGGCGATCTTCTCTCCCGCCGGTGCTGCCACGAGGTTCGAGGGAAAGTGGAAGCTCATGATCTGTTCGAGTTCAACTTCCTGTGCGCCGGCGCGCTGAGAGAATATGGACAGGATGAGAACAAGAACCAGCGTGGGTGAAGATATCCTCCGGGCGATCATTCGGGGATTCATATGAGATACCTCCTGGCGGATCGACGACTACAGGTGAGGGCTCCCTCTCTCTTTCAACTGCTTCACAACATCCCGGACATCCTGGGCCCGGTCGGAACGCATGACGAGGACCGCGTCTCCGGTCATCACGACTGTCAGCCCTTCGACTCCAAGGAGCGCTACCGTTGCGTGTTCTCCCTCATCATTGAGGACCATACAGTCCCGGGTGTCGATCCGGATAGAAGGACCGAGCGTCACATTTCCCTCATCATCACTTTCGAGGGTTCTCATGAGTGCATCCCAGGCACCCAGATCATCCCACCTGAACGACGCGGGGATCATCGAGACCTCTGATGCCTTCTCCATAAGCGCGTAATCGATCGAGATGTCCTCCAGCTGTTCGAAGAGAGTCCGGATCTCGACCTCATCCCCGGTGCTGATGGCCTCTACCAGTTGTCCGGCAGTTTCGAAATGCGCAGGCGAGGCCTTTTCCAGTTCGAGCAGAAAGTCGGAGATCGTCCAGAAGAACATCCCCGAATTCCAGAAGTGCCGACCTGAATCCACGTACTCCTGAGCAGTCTCAGCGTCCGGTTTCTCATGGAATGCCGATACCGGAACAACGGAGTCCTCCTCCTCGATGGCTTCCGCGACCTCGATGTATCCATATCCTGTCGCGGGACGGGTGGGCGGCACTCCCATCACCATGAGGCCGCCTTCTTCCTCGACGTGCTCAAGGGCTCTGGTCACATCGGTCTTGAAGGCATCGGTCGAATCGATCTGGTGGTCGGCTGGAAACACCGAAAGACTCGCGTCGAGAGCTTCCTCTCCCCTGGTGGCAAGGAGCCAGGCGGCTGCCCATACGAGCGCTCCGGCAGTATTCCGTTTGGCCGGTTCGGCGATCACGTTCTCACGCGGCACGGCAAGTCCGGAGTAGCGAATGGTTTCCAGAAGAGACCGCCCGGTGACCACGTACGTATCCTCAGGCGGAATGACCATGTTGAGCCGATCAATGGCATCAGCGAGCAGTGAGTTTCCTCCCTCGCCGAGGGGAAGCAGCTGCTTCGGTCGTGTTGTGCGAGACAACGGCCAGAAGCGCTCTCCGACGCCTCCGGCCAGGATGATGGCGTATCGTTTCCGTTCTTCTGCCATTGTCACTCAATCCTTCGGCTGGAAGCGTGCCTGGAAGAATCTCAGGTATTGTGGTTCGTGCACCATCTCGAGGCCCCTGATCGAATCGCGACGGTCCCAGACCTCCCAGATCGTTTCGGCGGTCACATCCATATGTGCCTGAGTGTAGACCCTCCGAGGGATGGTAAGACGCACCAGTTCCAGGCCGACGCGGATGTTCTCACCGGTTTCACTGTTCCGCCCGGCAGATACAATACCCCGTTCCATACTGCGCACTCCACCCTCGAGATATATTTCCCCTGCCAGCCGCTGGGCCGGGAACTCCTCCTGATCGAGATGGGAGAGAAATGCCCTGGCGTCGAGGAAGACCGCATGGCCGCCGACCGGCTGAATGATCGGAACTCCCTCAGCGGCTATCTTCTCGCCGAGGTAGACAACCTGACCGACACGAGCCGCGATATGATCATCCTCCACTGATTCGTAAATCCCGCGCGCTAGAGCCTCCATGTCACGGCCGGCCATTCCACCATAGGTGTGCAGTCCCTCGTAGATGACCACCATGTTCCGGGCCTGCTCGAAGACGTCTGCGTCACGCAGTGCCAGATACCCGATGTTCACCAGATGGTCCTTCTTCGAACTCATCCATGCCCCTTCCATAAGGGAACAGATCTCGAGAACGATCTCTGCGACACTCTTCCCTTCATATCCCGGCTCCCGCTGTTGTATGAAATAGGCGCCCTCTGCGATACGGGTCTTGTCGAGATAGACAGGGATATCGTGCTTCCGGCAGAGTGTGTGGAGGTCCCGGATGTTCTCCATGCTTATCGGCTGTCCACCGGCCATGTTCACCGTGGTGGCGAGACAGAAGTAGGGAATCCGATCGGCCCCCACCCGGTTGATGAGATCCTCCAGCTTGTTCAGATCGACGTTGGCCTTGAAGGGGTGCTCACTCGCTGGATCATGCGCCTCGTCGATGATCACATCCACGAAGGTCCCGCCGGCGAGTTCCTGGTGCAGCTTCGTGGTGGTGAAATACATGTTCCCGGGAATGAAGTCACCTTCAGAGATCAGGATCTGGCTGATCATATGTTCGGCGGCTCGACCCTGGTGGGTCGGCACCAGGTAGGGAAAGCCGTAGATCTCCTCGACGGCCTCGCAGAGGTTGTAGAAGTTGATGCTTCCGGCGTATGCCTCATCCCCCAGCATCATGCCGGCCCATTGACTGGCAGACATGGCACTCGTCCCGCTGTCGGTCAGGAGGTCGATGTAGACATCCCTGCTCTTCAGCAGGAATGTGTTCCACCCCGCTTCATCGAGTGCATCAGTCCGTTCCTCATGTGAGGTGATGCGTACCGGCTCGACTACCTTGATCTTGAATGGTTCTGCCCACGATCTGCGGCGCTTATCCTCTGTCATCTTCTCCATCTCTCTTCTGCTGATTTCGGCTGAACAAGCTGGTTACGACGCGGCTCTCGACCGGCATGTTGGAACCTACGTACGGAACCAGTGTCATGTCACGTGACATTATCAGGTGCGCCCGTTGACGGGCGGCAGGAACGTTCTGTATCGTCCTCTTCACACCGGAGGAGCACCGATGTCCCGCCGGTTCCCGGACGACACTGTCACCTATCGAACAGGGTGAACGACAATGCAACGATACTCCATCTCACGGATCCTCGCCGGAGCGATCGTGATCGCTCTCCCGGTTCTGTCATCAACAGTCTCCGCCAGGCAGGTGGATGAGACACCCTCGAATCCGACCGCGGAACACGGCCGGAGATACGACCGCCTTCTGATCCGTAACGTATACGTCATCGATGGAAACGGCACTCCGACACGGGGCCCTGTGAACGTGGTCGTCGAGAATGATCGGATCGTGTCTGTTGGCGGCCGCTCATCGGGTGACTTCGATGCCGAGATCGACGGCGAGGGCAGGTACCTGCTCCCGGGATTCATCAACCTGCATGTTCACCTTCAGGATTCCCGCGGCAACATGCCGATGCCGTTCCAGTATCAGATGAACCTCTGGCTCGCCAGCGGCATCACAACCGTGCGGGATGTGGGAAGCGATTTCGAAAAGGCGGAACGACTGAAGCGTCAGAGCGATCGCGGATCGCTTGTGGCGCCGCGCATCTTCATCTACATGCGCGCTGGCGGCGGCACCCCGGAGGAAGCCCGCCAGAGCGTTCGGGCGGTACACGAAGCCGGAGCTGATGGAGTGAAGATCTTCGGGATGGATCGCGCCCCCCTGGCCGCACTTCTCGATGAGGCAAAGAAACTCGGCCTGCGGGTCGCCCATCATGTCGGTGTCGAGGAGAGCGACGTCTGGGATGACATTGCCGGCGGCACGACCACCATCGAGCACTGGTACGGGATTCCCGACGCGGCAATCCCTTACGGATCTCAGAGTTTTCCTCCCGACTACAACTACAACAATGAAGTCGACCGGTTCAGATGGGCCGGCAGGCTCTTCAGGGATGCCGACCCGGAGAAGCTCAGTCTCGTCCTGCAGGGTATGGCTGACGCCGGGGTAGCCTGGTGCCCCACCCTCACCATCTATGAAGCAAGCCGTGACGTACAGCGCGCCCGGACCCAACCGTGGTTCGAGGATTATCTCCACCCGGCACTTGAGCAGTACTTCACTCCCGATCTGGGCAGCCACGGTTCCTACTTCCTCGGCTGGACGACGAAGGATGAGATCGAATGGAGCCGGAACTACCAGATCTGGTTCGCCGCCCTGCGCGAGTTCGCCGAACGGGGTGGCATCATCTGTGCCGGCGAGGACGCGGGCTTCATCTACCGGCTCTATGGGTTCGGATACATCAGGGAGCTCGAACTGCAGCAGGAGGCCGGCTTCCACCCCCTGGATGTGATCAGGCACGCTACCGGCAACAACGCTCTGATGCTCGGAATGGAGGATGAGCTGGGTCGGGTGAAGGCCGGATACCGGGCAGACCTCATCCTGGTGAACGGCAATCCCCAGGAGAATTTCAAGCTGCTCTACCCGACCGGGACCGATGTATACGAAGATGGCGCGGTGCGACCGGGTGGAACCGTGGAATGGACCATCAAGGATGGCTTCTGTTACCGGGGCGCGGTACTGATGGAGGAGGTCAGAGAGATGGTCACCGAGGCGCGTCATTCATCCGGAGGGCGGTAATACGCCCGGTACCGGTATCTGTTGTCTCACTATCGAGAAGAGCCTGCCGATATCAGGACTCTTCGTCGGTTCGCATCCCTTCCAGCATGAGATCGAGCGTGAACTGGTACTGGTAGCGATAGGCGATCACCAGTCCCTGCAATTCCTCTTCGTTCAATTCCCGGTCATCCTGCCGGAATTCCCGAAGCATGAGCAGCAGAGTTGCAAGACCAGAGGCCTGCACCATGATGGAGAGTGTTGTGGTATCCAGACTGAGTTGGTCCAACAGAACCTCCGGGGGAAAACGATGTGTAGACCACTGTCAGAAGGCTTGTTATCATGCCCTCCATGGAAAAGGAACAAGATTTGAGTCTACAACTCGAGGACCTGACCCCTCTAGAGTTTTTTAAAGATTATTCCGAAACGGACCTCAGGGAGCTCATGCCCTACCTCAAGCTGTTCCGGTACCGGCCTGAGGAGGGACTGATATTCGGCGAAGACCTCCGCAACAAGGGTATCCAGATCATCCTGGAGGGAGAGGTCAAGATCATCAAGGGCATAGGGGATAATGAAGAAGGCATCGTGCTGGCGACCCTTCATCGGGGTGATATCATCGGGGAAGCCTCAATGTTCGACGAGGTCCCTCATACCGCCTCTGTTGAAACCTCGGAACCGGCCACGACGATCTCCATCGACCGCGACACCTACTTCCGGCTGGTGGAGGAAAAACCGCACCTGGCAGTGAAGATCGCCAACCGCGCCGCGGCTGTTCTAAGCGACCGACTGCATCAGGCGAATGAGACGATCTACACCTACGCAATCTGGAGCCGGAGTCTCAGCCAGAGCCCTCCGGAGAGTTTCTGGCACTGGCAAAGCTTCTCCACGCGGGAAAACCTCATTACCAGGGATCTCGACGCCCGGCAGAAAGAGGGGCAATAAAAAAGGGCCGGCGAAACGACGTGCGTTCCTACCGGCCCCTTCCTGCGAATACCGTTCCGTAATTGCTGAGCTGTGTTTCGAGGTGTTCTGACTACGACCGATCAGCCTGCAGGTGGCGGAGGAGGCGGCGGAACGGGAGGGATCATCCGCCCCCGGTTCATCATGCCCATGCTGCCACTGCGACCAGACCCGGCACGTCCCGGCATCGATCCACGTCCACGACTGAAACCGGCTTGTCCCCGACCCATCGATCCACGTCCACGGCTGAAACCGGCTTGTCCCCGGCCCATCGATCCACGTCC
>JALGVQ010000189.1 GCA_025774615.1 bacterium | reverse complement strand
ACTCCGGCCGGCTGGACGAGCTGACGCAGTTGCTGCGGGAACATATGCGGGATATGGACGATCCATGTGATATCGATCAGCCCGGGTGGGGTGTGGGCTGAAGCAGTCAGCTGGTTATTGCTTTCAGGACAGCCGAACACTTTGACTCCGGCTGCTCCCCTGTGATATCAACTATACAACTATGCAACGCTCTTGAACGGAGATGATTACCGTGAAAAAAATGACGATTGTCGTGGCATTGATGGCTGTGTTCACCCTGGCTATCTGTTTCATCATCCTTGGTGCCATATCGGTCGAGTTGATGGAAGCACTCGGCATCGATGAGGGACAATTCGGCTCATTGGTGATGGGGTTATTCCTGACGAGTTGTATCGTGCAGCTGATAATCGGCCCGATGGTCGACAAACTCGGTTACAAACCGATAGCCATTCTCGGATTTGTCGTTACCAGTGTAAGTCTGTTCATACTGGCGTTTGCTGCCAGTTTCGGGATGGCTCTTCTTGCCTGCATCCTCCTGGGTATAGGCGCGATGTCCCTGAATACCGTTGGGAATACTCTCATACCGGTCGTCCTCTTCGAAGGCAAAGATCCGGCGCGTGCCAGCAATTTCGGGAACGCCTTTTTCGGGCTGGGATATGTGATCACCCCATTCCTCATCGTGTTTTCGCTCAATACCCTGAACCTGAGTTACAGCACTTCATTGTCGATCCTCGGAGTATTGGCGCTGGTATTTCTGGTATTCGCCCTGATCGCCAGCTATCCCGAGATCGCCACCGGCTACAAGTTCACCATGGCCATAAAACTGCTGGGTAAAGGCGCGGTACTTATCGCCGCGCTGGCTCTGTTCTGTTACCTGGCGCTGGAAGTATCCATGGGTACATGGATTAAACCGTATATGGAACAGATGTTCGGAGGCAGTTCCAATTCAGCCTACAATGCCGGATTGGTGCTGAGTCTGTTCGGTGTTGCGATGATGGCCGGTCGATTCATCACCTCTACCATTAAAAACCTGACGGCCATGGGTAACAAAGTCATTCTGTTCACATCGGCTGTTTCGTTTGTGGCCATCATGCTCATGATCGTTGCCAACGGCCCCGCTCTGGCCATTATCGCCATTCTCCTGACCGGGTTGGCATTCGCGCCCATCTTCCCGACCATTGTCGGAGTCACGTTCGCGAAATTCGACCCCCGTCTTTACGGAAGCATCTTTGGAATCATCTTCGCGGTCGGTCTGCTGGGCGGAACATTCGTGCCGAAGTTCATCGGGAACCTGAGTGTTGGATCAACCGTGCAGCAGAGCCTGCCCATCGCCGCTGTCATGGCGGGCCTGCTCTTTGTGATCGCTCTGTTCATGGGTAAAGTCGGGAAACAGGAGGGCGGATCTGTGGCTGAATAACCAGCCTTCATCCCGGACCCACCTGCGCGTAAGAATCGCCAGCAGGAGCCCGAACCCCAGGTGGGCGATCACAACCGTCAGCTGCATGGCCGGCATGTTGGAGGCCATGAAACCGACTCCCATGGCTTTTGTTGCGGGACTTGCCAGAAAGCCGAGTCCTACCAGAACACCATAGCTCATTCCCCAGGCAGAGTTCCGTTTTCCCAGCAAAAGGGCATAGATGATGCCGAAAGAGGCACCGTTCCAGAAGTGGTAGGAAAAACCAAGTATGTCGGACACCGTTGAAGGACCGACCATGAACTGGTCGGTGAGCAGCACCCCCAGAAGACGGGGAAGATCGCCCGGCATCCCACCCATTTTAAAACTTGTGATCCGTACTGCTTCCAGCGCCAGCGTCGCCACAAGTCCCGCCCCTGCTCCCGCTACAATCCGGTTGACCAGACGGCGGTGTCCACGCGCTGATGCCACGACCACTACAACCATCAGGAGAACGATGGAGGGTATAAGAAAACGCACGGCCAGGAATGAGAGTTTGGCGTAGCCGGCCTGTGCTGCCGGGAAAAGAACAGGCGAAATGGCAACCAGGGCGAGTGCGGTGAGGCTCAGAATGTTCTCTTCGTTCAGGAGTCGTCGCATGGAAGACCTCCATGTCCCGGGGGTGGACCTCAGGCCCACCCCCCACGGACACTGGATTATCGGATGAGTGCCTGGGTCATCATCTGGAACTTCCCGTCCAGCATCGTGGCGATTTCATCGATCTTCGGATTCTTGAAATCTGCCAGGAGTCTGGAGGGTGGGATGTAAGCCATTACTGTCTGCCCATCGGAGTTGACGTACACATTGATCCGCATCGGGACCACCAGTCCGGCAGCAGGATCCGCACTGAAGAGCTCTTTGCCGACTGTGGGACTCCCGACAAAAATCGATTCCGACTCAACAGAGAGACCGGTCATGGCCAGGACGTTTCCCTGGTGGAGTTCACCCATGACCATCATGCCATTATTCCCCACCATCGTCTGGAGCTTGCCGATCACATCCTGAACTGAGCCGTCAACCTCGACCTCGACACCTGGACTTGAATGCCCCGCTGCCCAGGCCATACCTGTCAGAGCGACCGCACTTGTCAGAGCCAGAACTGGCAGTATCCGCATGGTTCGTCTTTTCATCTGCATTGTGTAATTCCTTGATTTGATGTCTTGTGTACTTTGGACAGCACATGCGGTTTGTAGAAGAAGCCCCTCCACCCGCACCCAACCCGGCCCATCCGGGAGCTGTTATCCGGTCTGTGTGTCAGCCCTTGAAATTCTTACTCACCATCTTGAGGCAGGATTATCCCAGAGGATGCTATTGAATCATTGTCCGTTCTTCTGCAGAATGGGGCACGTTGTGAATCGGGTGTTGTATGAGAAATCGGAGGACAGGTATGCGAAGGTATCCGAGAGCGTTTTCAATCATCTGCACGGGGATGGTTCTGTTCGCTTTTACTCCACAGCAGACATCCGAAGTCGAATGGGAAATGGTCGCAAAGATCCGGGAGGAGGGTTTTCAGCACTCCCAGGTCATGGATATCGCCGGGTACATGAGTGATGTATTGGGCGCCCGTTTGACACTTTCGGAGGACATGAAATCTGCACAGGTCTGGGCTCTGCAGAAAATGGAGGAGATCGGACTCGTAAACACCACTATCGAACCATTCATGGAATACGGTGTCACCTGGGATAACGAATATTTCTCGCTCCATATGCTGGAACCTGATTATCAACCTCTGGTTGGATTTCCGCTGGCTCATACGCCCGGCACTCAGGGAAAAATCACCGGCCCTGTCGTGATATCGGAGATCAGGGCCAGGCAGGATCTTGACAGATTCCGCGGCAAGCTTGCAGGAACGGTGGTCCTGACCACCCCCCCGGCCGTGATCGATCTTGAGAGGCTGGCTCGTGCTACTCCGCGACGCACGCCTGAAGAACTGAAGCAGATGGAAGAGGATGTGATCCCTCCTGGCCGCGGCAGGGGGAATCCAGCGGTGCCTAATCCCGATCTGCTCAGTGCTGTGGAGAAGATTGCATTCTACAAAGCAGAGGGTGTGCTGGCACTTCTGGAGTGCCGGAGCGGTTGGCCGGGTGCGGTTCGTGGATTCTCGCGGCCCGGAACCAGACAGGACAATTGGTCCCGCGAAGGCAACCTGAATTCACTGCCCATCATCGCTGTGACTCCCGAGCACTATAACCGGATGTACCGGATCCGCGAGCGCGGGATTCCGGTAACAGTCGAGCTTGAAGTGCGAAACCATCTTGGCGAACAGGTCGAACAGGCCTGTAATGTGATCGGTGAGATCCCCGGCACTGACCTGAGCGATGAGGTGGTGATGATCGGGGCTCACTTCGACACGTGGCATGCCAGTCCCAATTCCAGTGACAATACATCCGGATGTGCCGTTGCTCTGGAAGCTGCCCGTATCCTCAATGCTGTCGGAGCGCGTCCCCGCCGAACCATACGGATAGCCCTGTGGGCCGGGGAGGAGCAGGGACTTCACGGATCCCGGGAATATGTGTACCGACACTTCGGCAATCCAGATGACCCGGGAATCGGGATCAAGCCTGAATACGAGAAGTTCTCGGTGTATTTCAACCAGGATTATGGAGCAGGCGCCTTTCGCGGGATTCACCTGCAGGGGAATGAATATGCTCGAAGAATATTCCGTGCCTGGATGGAACCCTTCGAGGACCTGAGGTTCAGCACGATCTCGATCCAGAGCGTAGGCAGCACAGACCATGTGCCATTTAATGCGGTGGGATTGCCCGGTTTTCAGTTCATCCAGGATCGCATACCCGGCACCGGCGGACATACCAATCTCGATTTTTTCGACACGCTGCAGGGAGACGACTTGATGAAAAATGCCGTCATCATGGCTGCATTCGCCTACCATGCGGCAATGAGCGATGAGCGGATACCGCGTAAAAGGGATCAGGATTAATCAGGAACGGGTATTCCCTACAGCAGGGCAGCCGGATCGGTAAAGGCGAGAAAATATCTATCGAAATCGGCAAGATGCTGCTCGATGGATTTCGGTATTGTGGTGGTGAACAGATCCAGCTTCTGAAGACTCTTGGCCGCTGCATCGGTTATGCTGGCGTGTGAAAGGCGACGGGATATCCCCTCATTCACTTCGTGGATCCGCTCATAAATCTGTTTGAGTCCCTCCATCTTCAGATCCGGCTGACCCCCATGCCGAGCTACGAAGAACTGGGCGAGCATATACATGCTGGTTGACCTGTATACAGTTTCTGCCAGTGATCCAACCGGCAGATGGAACCTGGCCATCGGTCTGAAGGCCGCCAGATGGGGGCAGCCACTACAGGGCATGATGACACCGACGAGAGACCGGAGAGCATCCTGAAGGGTTGTGGTGGAATCGAAGGTGCGCTCGAGAGTTCGTACTGTCAGTTCAACTTCATCGGTAGGGCTGCACTTGCTGAATGATTGGACCACCTGTAATAACCGAAGAGCCAATGGGCAGTATGGGTGCATCGACGGATCCAGCGGGCAATTACCACACTTTTCGAATTCCAGGTTGACCCATACAGGCGCCGACACTGTCTGCCATCCGGTGCATTGCAGCGTCTCCGGATCGATCAGGAGATCTATGTTGACGGGATCACTGGTGCTGAGCCGGAATGCATAGCTGATGCGGAGAGGATCGCTCATATGAATCCGATACGGATTATGGTTGTCGAAG
>JALGVQ010000026.1 GCA_025774615.1 bacterium | reverse complement strand
CCGGTGAAAAGGTCCAGGGCAGTGTGGAAGAGCAGACCGAACAGGTCCTGAAGAATATTGCCGCCGTTGTGGAGGCGGCAGGTTCATCCATCGATCAGATCCTGAAAATGACGGTGTATGTCTCGGATATCGCCCTCTGGGGCCGGATCAACCAGGTATACGCTGCCTTCTTCGGAGACCATCGCCCGGCACGGGCGGTGGTTCCGACAAAGGAACTCCATTTCGGCTTTCTCGTTGAGATAGACGCTATCGCAGCTCTGTAACAACAGGAGGACGACATGCCGATCAAGAGACTGAAAAAGTATCTCAAAGAGAACAAAGTGAAGTACGTCTCGATCAAGCACTCCCCCGCATATACCGCTCAGGAGATAGCGGCAGCGGCACACGTACCCGGGAAGGCTCTTGCCAAGACGGTCATGGTCAAGGTGGAGGGGAAGATGGCCATGTGCGTGCTCCCTGCCTCGTACAAAGTGGATTTCGCCGAATTAAAGGAAGCCGCCGGCATAAAGGATTGTGAACTGGCCAGTGAGAAGGAGTTCCAGGAATTTTTCCCCGAATCGGAACTGGGTGCGATGCCTCCCTTCGGCAATCTCTACGATATGGACACTTATGTTGCCGAGAGTCTCACGGAGAACGAGGAGATCGCTTTCAACGCCGGCTCACACAAAAAATTGCTGAAAATGGATTACGCCACGTATGCGAGTCTGGTTCAGCCGAAGATCGTGAAGTTTTCTTTTAAAGAGTTGCCGGGGAAAGAGGAAGGTTAGAAGGCTGCCAGAGCGGCCTCCACATCATCAAAGACCTTCAGGATCGCATTGAAGGAGATGATGTCGAATACCTTCTGGACGAACGGCTGCGGTGAAGCCAGGTGAAGATCTCCACCTTCATTGCGGAGGTGATGCACAAGCCGGATAATAATGCTCAACCCACCCGAAGAGACGTAGTCGACCTCGGCAAGATCGAGGATCACCCGGTTCTTGACTCCCAGGTCCTTGATCATCTGGTCGTATGCTATCGGTGCCGCGGTGGCATCCAGCCTGCCCGCCATGTGAAACACAACGACATCCGACTCATGCTCGGTATAGGTGATTTCAAGCGCCATGCTCGCAACCTCTCACGCGGTTCAGTGCTGTCTGCCCGTTATCAGATCGATCGAACTTCCCGCTGTTCATTCCATACCTACTCAAATGTACCACCCGAAGCAATCACAGCCTCCTCCAGAGTGCCATAACAGTCAAATACTTTGTCCAGCTGAAGGGAACTGAGCAACTCCATTATCCGCTCATTCAGTCCGGTGAGGACGAGTGAACCACCAGCGGCCAGGCACTCCGTCCTGCATCCCATCAGTGTACCGATACCCGATGATCTGACCCAGGGCACCAGACCGAGGTCGATGATGATCGCGGTATCGCCTTCAGAGGTAACCTGCCTGACCCTCTCATACAGGGTCTCAGCGGTCCTCCCTTCATATAACGGACCCGTCGGTGCCAGAACCAGTACAGTCCCATAGGCGGTCACGGGTACGTTCATTGCTCTCTTACGACCCCATCTCTTGACACTTCAAGCCTCGCACGCATACGATGGATGCACTGTGGACACTTCTGATCTGGAATCCTCTGTAGATTCGACTCAACGCATCTACGAATTGACTACCCTCTATGAGGTCAGTCGTGTTCTCCTTGGTTCCCGGACACCCGGGCACCTGGCATTCGACGCCCTGACCGCTGCCATGGGGCTTGCCGGCTCCGAATGGGGCTTTCTCTGGGCCTTATCGGATGCCGGTTCTTCACTGCGGCTCCTGAGCGCCTGCGGTCAACCCGACCAGACTATCGGCCCGGCTGATCTACCCGAGGAGTGGCTCACCTTCCTTGCCGACCACTCCCAGCCCCTGCTCTGGAGCGAGATACAATCGATCGACCTGTCTGACAGTGATCCAGTCAGCTCACCAGCTCCGGCATGGCTCGAGTCACTGCATCCTGAAATGATACTACCGCTTTCGGAACGGGGAAAACTGCTCGGCCTGATCGCCCTGGGAACCAATCCTCTCAACCGTCCCTATGAACCGTTCCTTCTCGGGCTTCTCGGATCGGTTGGCTATCTCATAGCTGTCGCGCTCGGACGCTTTAGCGGAGAAATGGGATCTGACCTGCAACCGGCCCCCCCATCGATACAGGAATTCCGACAGCGATACCCGATTTTAAGCGAGATCGTGGGTGAAAGTCACGCTGTTCTCGATCTCTACGAACGGCTGACCGCCGTAGCCCAATCCTCCTGCACAGTCCTGTTCGAAGGGGAAACCGGAAGTGGTAAGGAACTCGCCGCCAAAGTGCTGCACCGGCTGAGTTCGCGTCAGGAAGGACCATTCATAGAACTGGATTGCGGCGCGGTTCCCGAGAGCCTGATCGAGAGTGAACTCTTCGGGCACACGAAAGGCTCATTCACCGGGGCCACTCAGTCACGAAAAGGAGTGTTCGAACTCGCCAGCGGAGGCACGCTCTTCCTGGATGAGGTGGCCAACCTGCCCCTGCAGACCCAGAACCGGCTGCTGAGGGTGCTCCAGGAACGGCGATTCCGCCCCATCGGAGGGGAACAGAGTACCGAGGTGGATGTGCGGGTCATCGCTGCCTCGAACCGGGATCTCAGGGAAGCGGTGGAAGATGGATCGTTACGGGAAGATCTCTTCTACCGCCTCTATGTGTACCCGATCCGTATCGCCCCGCTGCGGGAACGCAAGGAGGACATCCCGCGCCTTGCGGCACACTACCTGAAATTCTGCGCGACCGAGAACGGGCTGCCGGTACCACTCATGACTGAAGACTTCATCCAGCGACTGATGCAGCATGATTTCCCGGGGAATATCCGTGAATTCCGGCACCTGGTGGAATGGGCGCTTCTCAGGTCGACGGGGAAGGACGAGATATCGATCGAGGCGATCGACGAAGCTCTCGGCCAGCGCTCCGGGGACAACGGCATTGAGATCGAACTGACACCTTCCCCTGAGGCCATTCCGCCTGATGCCATACCGCCTGTTGCATCTGCCCCGGAAGAGATGGTCTTTCCGCGCAGAGCCGGCATTGAGAGGGGTATCTGGGTCGTCGACCTGCTCCAGCGTCATCGATTCAACGTCAAAGCCACTGCCGAGACCCTGACCTCACAGTCCAGGACCGACCCCGACAATCCCCCGCCCCTGACCGACCGGAGCAGTCTCACCTACTACTTCCAGGTGGAGTGTTTCCGGCTCTTCCTGGAGCATGATGGTGTGATCCCTGAGGCTGCCGCGGTCATCGTCGGGAAATGACCGGATACCTGGAATCGGCATCGATCGTGCTCCGGGACTGTGCTGACCGGGACGAAGCACGGAAGACCTTGAGAGAGAAGTTCCTGAAATTGCCTGAAGACTATCTCGCGATCCTGGACCGCCTTTCGGACTATCTGTGGGAGCAGACCGATCCGGAACAGAGTTCAGAGAGCGGGTGAACAGACTGGATCAGTCGATGTCGACATATCACACTCAGCACGTTGGAGGAGGTTGTACCATGCCCAGATCCCTACACTCCCGATTCCGGAAAATCAGGATCACCGCCATGTTGACCAGCGCGGTCGCCGTGATCTTTGTATTGGGAAACTGCAGCGGACCAACCGAGCCGCCACCGCCTCCCGTTCCGGAACTGAGTGTCGTGGAATACTACAACCCCGTCACCGGGACCTGGGCCACGGCCGACTCCTCCATGATCACCCCTCGAAGCACCGCCGGGGCAGCTGTGATCGACGGCAAACTGTACGTCGTGGGTGGAAATGACCGGAAGCTCAGAAGCAAACCGGTATACAACGTGCTTGAGGTCTACGATCCGGCTACTGACACCTGGGCTTCAAAGGCATCGATGCCGACCGCGCGCTGGGGACCGGGAGCCGCAGCACTTAACGGCAAACTCTATGTCTTCGGCGGGGCGCAATCGAGTGCGGTTTTCTTCGACATTCTGGAGATCTACGATCCCGCCACGAACTCCTGGTCTACCGGTCCCTCCATGCCCATCAAGCTCTTCGGTCCCGCTGTCACAGTAGTGAACAACAAGATCTATGTGGCTGGAGGACTGGAGTTCACTCCGGCAGAAGAACGGGATGATGTCGCGACCGTCATGGTATTCGACCCGGTCCTGAACAACTGGCTGACAATCGGTACGATGCCGACCGGCCGGGGACAGGGAGCGGCCGGTGTCATCAACGGCACGATCTATGTCGTCGGCGGATACCTGGGTGGCGAGACGGTCACTGGAACCCTGGAGTCGACCATATCGGGTGGTTCATGGAACACCCTGATCGCCATGCCGACCGCACGGGGAGAGATGGAAGCCGGGGTCATCAGCGGCAAGCTGTACGTTGTCGGCGGCCTGCTCGGCTCGGGGAGTGATACCTCGGTACTGGAGATCTACGATCCTGCTACCAACACCTGGTCAACCGGCCCATCCATGCCTACTGCGCGGGCTGAAGCAGCGTCAGGTGTCATCAACGGAATTTTCTATGTCATCGGCGGATATGAGCGATAGCCTGACCGGCTCTCGCCAGCCCGTAATAACTGAATAATAGTCCTCTCAAGGGAGCGCTCACCATGCGCCTGAGAAACGGAAGCACGACCATCCATTCTTTCGCTGCGATCGCATTACTCCTGCTGATGATCCCACTTAATTCAGCCGGAGCGCAGGGAGCATCAATGGAGACTCCATCCACAGGAGATATGTTGTCAGCCGCCATCCAGAATGCCGGGCAGAACACCCGGTCGGATGTCACGGTTGTGATGACACTGCATGATGCCATCAGGATCGCCCTGGATGAATCGTACGACATCTACCGGCTCAAGCAGCGGTATCTGCAGCTTTCATATAGTCTCGAGACGGTCAGGCGAAGCCTGAAAACCCGTGTGCATCTGAATTCCACGCTCCCGAGGATCACTCAGGGATTCGCTAACAGGCTGTTCACCGATTATGACGGCACTCTGGACCTGGCACTCTTCAAGGATGACATCCTCGACTTCGGCGCGACCCTGAACGTGGTTCAGCCTCTGATCACCAATGGATCGATCACGTTCAGCAGCCGATTGCGAGGCTATGAACGTGACCTGCAGATGATTCCGGGTCCAGCGGCTGATCTCCGGTACATCTCTCCTCAGTTCCGGATCCAGTTCAATCAACCCCTTCTGCAATACAACACCATCAAGGGTGAATTGAAGGGAGCGACACTCGATCTGGAAGCCCTGCAGTTGAGCTATGGCGAGGTCGAGTTGAGCCGACTCAATGATGTAACACGAGCCTTCTACGCTCTTTACGAGGAGCAGCAGGAGCTGGAGATTGTCTCTGAGATCCACCGCCAGAATATGGTCAATCACCGGGCAGGACTGAGGAAATACGAACTGGGTCTCATCTCCGAGATGGAGAAACTGAACCTGGAAGTAGTGATGGTGAACAGCCGCGACCAGCTGGAACGCACCAGGAGCTCGTTGCTCAGTACCCGACTCGATTTCAACCGTCATCTTGGTCTGGCTCTTTCCGAGCGGGTGTGGGCAAATGCCAGTGACCGATTCGTCCCTCTTGAGGTGAATCCCGACCTGGCGGTTGAACGGGCCCTCCAGAATCGTTCGGATATGCGTCGGGCAACTATCGAGGTTGAGAAGGCCGACCTTGAGATCGAGCAGGTCGCCGCCCGGAGTCGACCTGACCTGCAGCTGAACCTCGGTTACGATCTCTCGGGTAATTCGACAATCCCCGGCTATGATATCCGGTCCGATTGGGGCACTCATCTCAGCGCTGGAATGGCCACCGAGAATTTCCGCTCCAACACAAACATCTCCATTTCCCTGAACGTCCCTGTCTTCGATTACAGAACCAACCAGACACGGGTACAGCGGCTTCTCTCGGAGAGGGCCGTTCTGGAGCGTGAGGTCGAAGAGGTCCAGGACGACCTGCACCGGGATGTCATCGAACGGGTGAACGAAGTCAGCAGCTCCATGCAGCGGATGGAGATGCAGTCCGGCAATCGGGAACTCGCCCGAACCGCATACGAAGTCAGCCAGGAACTCTTCGAAAAGGGTGAGATCGATTACACGGTGCTGCTTTCAGTCCAGGGCCGATATCTCGAGACCGAATCACTGTTCATCAGAGCATTGATCGATTTCGAGATGGCCAAGGCCGAACTGCGGGAAATCACCATGTGGGATTGGGAAACGGATCAAATGATCAGACGGCAGACCACACCACCCGAGCCATTCGAACGTGGCAGATAAAAAACGGGGGTGCTGAACCATGCTCGGTCCAACACCCCCGCCACGGGTCGGTTTACCCTACCAAGGTGTAAGCAAGGCTTCGGGTACTGCAACCTGTGAGCGCGAGTACCCCTACTCCTGCAGTTCCTCACCCATGGGTGCCCGACGCGGTGCTTCTTTCTCCTGGAGTTCCTCACCCATCGGAGCGCGCCTGGGAGCTTCCTTCTCCTGCAGCTCTTCGCCGAGCGGGGCCCGACGCGGGGCTTCCTTCTCCTGCAGTTCCTCACCGAGCGGAGCGCGCCTGGGAGCTTCCTTCTCCTGCAGCTCTTCACCGATCGGAGCCCGACGCGGGGCTTCCTTCTCCTGCAGCTCCTCACCTATCGGAGCGCGCCTCGGTGCTTCCTTCTCCTGCAGTTCCTCACCCATCGGGGCCCGACGGGGAGCTTCCTTCTCCTCGAGCTCTTCGTTGTCCTTGAATACCGGCTTACGTGGTTCGTCAGTCATCCTGATACCCCCTTGTATGGTGAATAGTTCATGGCCCGTTGTAGATGCAAAGGCTGTGCCAACTAGTAAGATGTTTGTCAACGATTCCCGTAACTCGTTGACTGACAACAGACACACTGCTTTCCGGCCCGATCTCTATCAGAACGACTGCGCTGCACTTCCTCACCGAAATGTGGAATTCTCCTGTCAGTGTGGAAGAAAAATCCGCAGAAAATGTGGAATTCCTGCCTTTTCCGGGATTGTTCGTAACAATGACGACCGATGTGAGAGGAACAGCCGATAAAGCCATGGTGAACCCCTCCCGGCAGATCAGTGTCACATCCGGACCTGAAGCGCTTGAGACCCTGCTTCAGTTCTGCCGGTCATCTCCCGGTATTTCGGGTAATCAGGATCTCATTCTTACCATCGAACTGGTTGTCGAAGAGATCGTGCTGAACATCCTCAACCATGGGTATGGGGAAAGGGAAGGACCGATAGAACTCTCCCTGGAAACGGACGCGGTACAAACCACGCTTATCATCAGAGACCGGTCACCGGCGTTCGATCCCCTTCAGGTCGAGCAGCCGGAGATCCAGTTGATGGAGGGAAAGCGGGGCCTGCCGCTGGTGATCCGGATGGCCCGTTCGACAGCATACGAATACTCTGAAGACGGCTGGAACATCCTCACCATCGTACTACCGGCCTCCGGAGACTCCCATGCAGTCTGAATCCGTCTCCCCGCTCGACAATCCCCTCGTCAGGGAGGGCGTCGAATACCAGACGCTGAAGGAGGGTGCTGTCTACATCACAGGTCCCGGCCTGGATGCGTTCATCATCGACGATGGGACCGCTACGGTCCTTCAGGCCTGCGATGGAAGGTCCCTGCACGACCTGTGTGAAGAGATAAACAGCCGGTACGGGTGGGATCTCGAAGAGAAGGACGTACAGGACATCCTCAAGCGCTGGGTCACCTACGGGTACCTGGATGGTTCCGAAGTGAAATCGCGCCGGATGGTCAAGTTCGATCCGGCGGGACTCCTGCGACTTCTGAAGCCACTGCAACATCTTTATGGCAAACGGTGGGTGGGAATCTCGGCCCTTCTGCTGGCGGTCACCGGGTTCGTACTGACGTTCGCGATCGGTTCGGAGATCATCGCCGGTATCGGTGATCTGGCCCGCCTCCATCTGATCGGCGGACCACTGATCGTCATCCTCGGTTACTACCTGGGTTACTCGGTCACGGCGTTCTTCCATGAGCTGGGGCATGCGCTGGCTATCCGCCGGTTCGACGGAGAAGTCCCTGAGATCGGCATCCAGCGGAACTTCAATTTCTATGTGCTTTCAAACCGGGATATCCTCCTGACACCCGGTGACAGAATCTGGTACTATGCTGGCGGACTGTTGAGCGATACGGTCTGGTGGGTGGGAGCCTGGATATGGTGGATTCTGGCACCCGGCCCTGTTCCCCTCTTCCTGCTCCTTCCTCAGACAGTCTACTTCCTGGTCTACGCGTTTGCCCCTTCGGGCAGCAGCGATATGGCGATGATCCTGCGGGAGGCCGTCAGCTGGAAGCCTCTCGTGAGGATGAGGAAAGCACCAGACTGGCGCGAACGGTGGAAAGCCGCGCCATTCACCCAGGTGGCTCTCGAGGTCACCCGGCTGGGTCTGGCCCTGTTCCTGCTCGTGTTCACAGCGGTGGCTGACTGGCTGCTGCTGGTTCTGTACGTGATCTACCGGATAGCCCGGAAAGGGCTGAATCGACTGTGAGACTCTGTTCCTGCAAGGAGCAACACTCGTGAAGAAGAATGCGTTCCTGATCATGATGGCTGCGATCCTGGTCACTGCCACTGTCGCGGCATGCGGCAATGGTTCTGCTTCGGATAACACCGCCGTTGAAGAAGCGGTACAGCCCATATCTGCTGCCGACCCGCCGGTTCCAGAACCTGTACGAACACCACTGCGAGCACCATCGGTGGAGGAGCGCCTGGCATTTCGCCAGCAAGAACCGGGTCGGTACAGATTCAATCCGGAGGATGGGCGTCGGCACATGACCATCCTTACGGCCAGGTCACGGGTGATCGTGCTCAACCGCGTTTCCGGAATGGTGAACTCACTTCATGTCGAGGAAGGTGATCGGGTTGCAGAGGGAGATGTACTCGCCTCGCTCGACCGTGAAACACACAAACTGAGAGCAGCCATAGCTGCGGCAGAGGCCGGACGCACCCGGGCCATCTACCTCCGGAACCTCGAAGCGTTCGCGGAAGAGGCGAGGATCAGGATCGTCTCCGAACTTGAACTCGAAGTCAGCCGGGCCGAATATCTGCAGGCGCAGGCCGATTCCGCGCTGGCGGCTATCGAACTGGGTTACACCGACATCACCGCACCGATCTCCGGCCATGTTATCGAACGAAGGATCCAACAGGGCCAGTGGATCGGCACACAGGAAGAGTGCTTCACGGTCGCCGACCTCGACATCCTCTGGGCTGTGTTCATGGTCCCCCGGGACTCCTGGTCGCAGCCGCCGGAAGTTGGCGATGAGGTCACGCTGCTGGTCGATCCGGATG
This sequence comes from bacterium, assembly GCA_025774615.1. Lineage (GTDB taxonomy): Bacteria > Blakebacterota > Blakebacteria > Blakebacterales > Blakebacteraceae > Blakebacterum. Next base: position 12,638 of record JALGVQ010000026.1, on the reverse strand, counting down.
GCAGTAACTTCACTATTTCAGGAACCATCAAATTGATCAGCCCGGTGGTGGATCCTGGTGGCGGCATCAAGATCACCGTCGAAGTAAGGAGAACGAGTTCGTTCAGCACATTGCGGGTGGGAATGCCTGTAGAGCTGAGGCAGGAGCAGGAGTAACGGAATGCCGATACACCAGGACAGCAGGGGCACCTGATGTCGGACGCTCCCGGATATCCGAAGCTTCGTGAGGACATCACCTTCTCGAAGGTGGTGATGCGTGGTGAAGAGATCTTCATCGCGAAGGATCCGGTGCGGCGCAAATACATGCAGTTCGACGAACTGGGAAAACGCTTCTGCGAGTTGTGTGACGGGGCTCACTCCCACCAGGAGATCGCAGACCAGCTGGGCAAAGAGTTCACCCAGTTCGATTTCGATCTGGAGTACATCAACGAGTACCTCGAAAACCTGATCGGGATGAAGCTCATCTTCCGCGATCGGATCGAATACAACATCCTCCTGATGGAGAAGGTCCGGCGGGAACGGGAGAAGCACAATACCCTCCTCCACATGAGCTGGTCCGCCATCGATCCCGACAACCTTTTCAACTGGATGATCAAGCGACTCCAGTGGATCGCGTCAAAATCGTTCCAGACCTTCTTCTGGATCTTCGTGATCGGTTCGTATGTGATCCTGATCGGGGACCTGGAAGCGACCTGGGCCGGTCTTTCCTCCTTCTACGTTTTCGAGGGCTGGTCGCTGATCCAGATCGTCGGGCTCTACCTTCTGATCCTGTTGATCATCGTGATCCATGAATTCGGACACGGACTCATGTGCAAGTATTATGGCGGCGAGGTCCACCAGATGGGTCTCCTGATCATCTACCTGATCAATCCGGCCCTCTTCTGTAACGTGAGTGACAGTTACCGCTTTCCGAAGAAATATTCCCGGGTGATGGTCGTTTTCGGGGGACCGCTGGTGGAACTTTTCGTCGGCGCGATCTTCGTCTATATCTGGTGGCTTACCGACCCCACTCTTCACATCCACGATTTCGCTTTCAAGATCATCATCTTCTCAAGCATCAGCTCGTGGATCTTCAACATGAATCCCCTGCTCAAGTACGACGGCTACTATGCCCTCAGTGAGTTCGTGGATGTTCCGAATCTGCGGAAACGATCCTTCGATTATCTCGGCTATCTCTGGAAGCGCCTTCTCGGTCTGCCAGGGGATATGCCCGTCGGAGGGCGCAGGGAAAAACGGATCTATCTGACCTTTGCCATCATGGCCTTCTGCTACTCCCTCTTCATATTCTCTCTCATATTCGGACTGCTCAAGAAGTGGCTGGTAGGCAGTGGGGGGGCCGCAATGGGCTGGGTCGTGCTGGCATTCCTGATGTACATCCTGCTCAGAAGATTCATCAAGAAAGGGGCCGGGTTCGTGAAACTGGCAGCCATGGATCGATCGGGATCCATCCGCAGGAACATACCCATTTTCGTCTCGGTGCTGCTGGTGCTGCTCATCTTACCAGCGTTCATACGCACGCCGACGGTGGATAAACGTCTCGGTATCCTCGAGCCGTACTACCAGGTAAACATGGAAGCGGCCGCATCTGGTCAGGTGACCGACCTCCGGGTGGAGACCGGTGAATACATCGAAAAGGGACAGCTGCTCGCCGTGGTCGAGAGCAACACTCTCGATCTCGAACTGAATGGTGTTGAGCAGGAGATCACCACTCTCCAGACAATGGCTGGAGAAGCATTCGCCCGGGGAAATAATACCGAGGCGAACCGCTGTCTCACACAGGTGCGCAGACTCGAAGAGAGCAGAGAACTCATCCTGGAGCGGAAGGGGCGATTGACCATGAGGTCTCCCCTTTCGGGCCGGGTGCTGAACGCTCACGTGGGTGAGCTGGAACACCGCTGGGTCCGACAGGGAGAATTACTCTTCCAGGTCGGGATCACCGACTCCCTCAGGGTGCGTCTGGAGGTCCCCGAACGGGAGATGGCGGATGTCGAGTATGGTTCACTCGTGAAGTTCAAACCTGCTTCACGGGCATGGGAGGTTGTTGAAGGAAGGATCGTCGTCATGGACCTCGTGGGTGAGCGTGTCGAGGACGGCGAATCGTGGTATGGAGTTGAGCTGGTGATCGACAACACCGATCTGGCCCTGGTTCCGGGTCAGCGGGGCAAGGTGCGTCTCTTCGGTAAGCGCCGATCCCTGTGGGCACAGTTGGTGCGGAACGGCTTTCAGACCCTTCGCCTGGATTTCTTCTTCTGATATGACAAACGAAATTGAGAACATTCGACAGGAATTGGACGCGGCCTATCGCCAGCTGGAGCAAACCGCCAGTCGGCTGCTTCTGATCAATCAGGCGGGGATGCTGACTGCGTCCACCCATGAAGAACGCGTGATCGGACGTGAGCTATTGGAGAGCGTCCTTGACAGCGTCTTCGCCTCCCGCGGTCTGGTGATCACTTATTCACAGGGCGGTGCAGTGTTCGACATCCTGGCCAACCAGGGTCTCGAGGAGGAGGAACTGGACGCCTTCAAGCGGAGTGAGTCCGATGTCACCGCCCTCTGGATCGCATCGTTACGGAAGGTGCCGGTCACGCGGCAGACCATTCTCGATGCCGAGGAGTGGGAATCGGGATTGACCGATCCGGGCTATGCCGTCTACGTACCGCTCTTCATCGAGGAGGAGCTAACCGGTGCGCTCGTTGTGGGAGACAAGTCCACCGGTGAGTCGTTCGACGACGGTGAACTGGCGTTTCTCGCGAGTCTCGGGCATCACACCGCGGTAGCCCTGAACCACGCCCTGCTCTACAACCAGCTGGAGAAACGGCTCCGCGACCTTGACACTCTGCTCAAGATCAGTCAGGAAATCACTTCCACCCTCGATCTCGACCGCATCCTCAAGACGATGGTGACCATGGCTTCGGCGCTGGCCGAACTGAAATACTGTGCCATCGGCATGCAGAAGGGGAGCGCCTTCAACATCGATGAGATCGGCGGAGAGAAACCGGAGAAGCAGGAGCGGGAATCCCTCCAGCGTCTGATGGAGTACATCGTTCTGGCCGACACCGAGATCGCAACCACCCTGAAGGATCTTCCTGAAGGGGAGGGACGGGACCTCTTCCGCGAGCATTTCGAGGCCACGGGAACAACGAGCTTCTGGGGCGTTCCGCTCAAGGACGATCAGGGAATCATGGGCGCTTACTGCCAGCTCGGCACCAGCGGTCTGCCCGGCGACGAGGAGATCGAACTGCTGCGGATCATGACCAACCAGGCCTCGGTCGCCATCCGGAACGCTGAACTCTACCACCAGGTACCCTTCATCAGTTTTCTCGAACCGTTGATGGAGAAGCGTCGCAAGTTATGGGAAGCGGGCAGGAAGAGGATGAAAACCACCGGTATCCCGGTGGCTCTGGTACTGGCGGCTCTTCTCCTGGTGAAGGTCCCGTATCGGACCGGAGGAACTGCGGTAGTGTACCCGGGTGAGCGGCTCCAGTTGCGGGCTCCCGTCGCCGGGATAGTGGACGAGGTCTTCGCGAGAGAAGGTGATGTTGTCGATCCTGACAATCCGGTCGGCAAATTGCGCAGTCTCGAGACCGAGATGCGGTACCGCGATGTCGAGGGCGCTCTCGACAAAGCGATCCGCGATGAGGCTGCCGCGCGGGCTCGCAGTGATCACTACGCTGCCCAGCAGGCCGCCGCCGACCGGGCCGCATTGCAGGAGCAGCTCAATCTCCTCAGCGCAGACCTGGCAGCCACAACAATCGCCCCACCCTTCCCTGCCATCGTCATCACACCGCATGTCGAAGAACGGGAAGGAGATTTCCTTGCTTCAGGAGATGTCTTCTGTGAAGTGGGGACACTCGATGAGTTCAGGGTGGAGATCGCGCTTCCCGAGCGGGACTGGTACCGGGTCGAACTCGGCCAGTCGGTGAAGATGAAATTCTACGCCTATGTCGAACAGACGTTCGATGGAGAGGTGGATATCCTTGCGCCGACCGCTTTGAACACCCGGGATGGCAAGCGGGTACTGATCGCCACGTCCCGGATAAGCGCTCCAGACGGCGTCAGACCCGGAATGACCGGTGTCGGCAAGGTCCAACTGGGCCGCAGGAGCCTCTTCTGGTTCGTGGCCAGACCATTTGTCAGGTTTGTCGCGCTCCGATGGTGGTCGTGAGCGACTAAACACCTCCGTATCACGGCCGTCCCATTTTCGGATGCTGTATCCGGCCCGTTATCCGGCCGGACAGGCGCACCCTGCGCCTGGCGTGTATATACAAGGAGGGTACCACCATGAAAGTGAAAGAGAATATCAGGGAAGGGGTCGTCGTCATCAGCGTTTCCGGGAAGATGATGGGTGGACCGGATCAGCAGGAATGTCATAACCGGGTCAAGGAACTGATCGAAGACAACCTCCCATGGGTAGTCCTGGATATGGGCAAGGTGGAATGGCTCAATTCATCTGGCCTGGGACTCCTTATGGGCTGTCTCACCAGTTGCCGGAATGCCGGTGGAGAGATGGTAGTAGCCCGGGCGGGGAAGAAAGTGAACTCCCTCTTCATGCTGACGCAGGTCGTGAAGGTCTTCGACACGTACGAATCGATTGATGAGGCAGTCGAGGTGTTGAAGGAGAAAAAGGGGGGCTAAAAATGGCCCTGAGGAACTGCTGATCCGACCCGCGCTATTCCTGACAGGTCGGATCCTTGCAGCAGTTCAGAATGACCAGCGTTCGATCGTCGGTATAGGCGTCTGATCCCATACTCCACTCATCAACCGCAGTGAGGATCGATTCCAGAAGTTCCTGAGCCGATAGACCACTCTTTCCGGCCACCAGTTCAATCAGACGATCATCACCGAACATCTCATCCTGAACCGAGAATGCCTCCGGGATCCCGTCAGAGTGGATCATAAGCCTGTCACCGTCCGAAAGGTTGATTTCGGCGGACTCATATTGCGCATCGGGAAGAAACCCGACCGGTATGCCGGTTGCCGCGAGTTCCTGATAGCTTCCATCACTCCGGAAGATCACCGGTGGATTGTGCCCGGCGTTCACGAAAGAAAAGACGCACCTGCCGGGGTCCATGATCCCCATGAAGAGTGTTGCGTACCGTTCCGCGTCGGTAGTGGAACAGATATGTCTGTTCACCGCGGCAGCAAGCGTCGGGAGATCGGTACTGGCGCCCAGACTCACCCTCAGAGCTGCCTGCAGATTGCTCATAAGCAGTGCGGCCGGCATCCCTGAGCCTGAGACATCTCCCAATGCCACGAGGGTTCTTCCATCCGGAAGACTGATGACGTCGTAGTAGTCCCCTCCGATACGCTGGGCAGGAAGGCAGTTCGCGGCGATATCGAACCCTTCGACTTCAGGCAACACCGACGGCAGAAAACGTTTCCAGACATCTTCAGCCAGTTCCCGTTCCCGTTCCATGGCACGCTGAGCCAGCGCTTCCTGGACAAGACGGGCATTTTCTATCAACGGACCGGCCTCAGTCGCCAGGAGAGTTGTCAGCCCGATATCCTCGTCTCTGAAGGGGCGGCCTTCCTTTGAATCGACAAGTGCCAGAACACCTATCACCTCTCCCTGGTGCTGGATGGGAACCGCAAGAAGCGATTTTGCCGGTTTTGCTTCCTGTGTCGAATCAGGAAAGCGGGAATCGGCCTCCAGGTCATCGATGACCAGGGTATCACCGGTACCCATCACCAGGAAGAAAGCGGTGTTCTCCATGGCCCTGGGAACCGTACCGGCACGGATCCCCGGACGACGGATCATGGTATGGACCGTGTCCTCTTCCTCCGCCTTCAATTTGATCGTTCCCCACCGCGCTCCGACAGCGTCCACGATCTCCTTTACCAGCAGATCGAGAAGTTCCTGCACATCATAAGGACCCCGGGTAGCAGAGAGGATTCTGTTCAGAATCAGGAGATGTCCCGTAGAGATCGAGGATGGGGTTGGCGATGACGCTTCTGAGGGTGAGGGCGGAACCACGTCGGCAGGTTCCTTGCTCGCCTTCTTCCGGGAAAAAGCTACCATAAGAGACTCCAGATATGGACCAGATACCGCTATCGGCAGATATGTTTTCTACCGGGTTGGATACGTCCGATTCTACCGGTTTTTCTGTTGTTCCTGCAACTCATGTGAATTGCGGATTGTGTTATCCCTCTCTGCCCTGACAGGTAAACGATCCTTTCCTCCACCCGGCGCCAGCATCTTCAGCAATTCCTTCCGGTAGAAGAACTCCCGCTCACCGAAGGCCGGTTCAAGATCAGTCAACCAGGCAGATTCTTCATCATATTTTGAGAAGAAGGGACGTCTCTCCCATGCAGGATTCCGACCCCGGAGCAGTTGAAGTGAGAAGAGTTTTCTTCCCTGGATCTCCACAGTTCCGGTCAGATGTGCCTTTCCGGGCAGAGCACTCATGACCGGCCCCCGAACCGTTCGGGCCAGCCCGCTTACTCTTCGAGCAGCTCGCTGATAGATCCGCAGAGCCCGTGCCAGGGGAACCCTGAAATACTCCTTCGGTCCTGTATCCCGTGCGACAAACATGTAGTACGGAATGCAGCCGAGAGCGACCTGTCTGGTCCACATCTCAGCCCAGATCGACGCGGAATCATTGACGTGTCGTATCAGTGGAGCCTGGGTACGGATCACCCCCCCCGCATCCTGGATCCTTCTGATCGCTTCCTGAGCAACCGGAGTGGACAACTCCACAGGATGAGAGAAATGTGCCATGATCGCTGGCAGTTTTCCGGCAGCGCGAATCTCTTCCAGCAACCGCAGGAAACTGTCAGCCTCCTCCCCATGTACGAACCGGTGCGGCCACCAGGAGATGGCTTTCGTGCCGATCCTTATCTGCCTGACATGCTCGAATCCGGGACTGAGAAGCGGCTCAATACAGGCGCGCAGGTGTTTCGAACGCATGACCATGGGATCACCACCAGTGAACAGCACATCGCTTACTTCCGGATGTTCACTCAGATAGGCATGGAACAGGTCTGTCTCACCACTTCGAAATCTGAGATCCTTCTCACCTATGAATTGAGCCCACCGGAAACAGTACGTACAGAAGGCGTGGCAGGTCTGTCCCTGTCTCGGGAAGTAGAGCACGGTATCATCGTATTTATGCTGCATACCCTGGATCGGTTCGCCCTGATAGCAGGGCACATTGTACTCTTTCTGCCCGTCCGGCTGAGGATTCATCCTGAATCGGATCTTCCTGGCAGCCGTCTGCAATTCATCCTGAGGCGCGTCCCTTCGCACCAGGTCCTGCATCACAGAGAGATCTTCCGGTGACAGCATATCGTGCTGTGGAAAGGTGAGCTGATATATCGGATCGTCGGGAATGTCATCCCAGTCGATCAGTTCCTCGATCACATACTGATTGACCCGGAACGGCAGAACCGCGCTCACGGCCATCATCGCCAGCCGCTCGTCGGCATCCAGAGCCTGGATCTGAGGTAATGAAGGCAGTTCATGCCTCAGAATAGCCCGGTAGCGTACTCCGGATTGCGAGGAACTTTCTATCACAGGCATCTCCTGGTAAAAGGGCAAACACGAGCCCAAAGGGCAAGCAGAGAGGCCGACCCCTTCTCGTGTCTTCAGACGAACTCCACCATTCACACAATAGGCAAAGCTGAACGTCTCGGAATGACTGTCTTCCGGCCGGGGATCGTGGGCATACTGATCTCACCTGGCTGAGGAGGTTGCAGTCACGAGTTAATTGTAGCAGAAATCCACATCTGCTACTACCTCTCTTTTAAAACGTCTGAGCTGTGGTGCTGTTTCACGGTTATTCCGCCTGCCAGACCTGCAGAAATCGCCTATGCTGAACAGTTGAACATGAGGACCGATGAAAGCGGCATCAGGTACCTGAGGGAGCGATTTGACATGAACAGAGCACGATTCTGCAGGCTGACAGGAACCATTGCAGTGCTGGCTGTTCTGGTAGCGATAACGATCTTCGGATGTACATCAGGAACATCTGAGACAACGTACGGTCATGACGGTCTCAGAACCCACGTTGTGCTGCTGGGCACCGGAACCCCGAATGCCGAGCCGGAAAGAGCAGGTTCGTCAGTCGCCGTCATCGTCGACAGTACGGTGTATATCGTGGATGCAGGCCCGGGGATCGTCAGACGGGTGAATGCAGCCGGTCAGATGGGGATCACGCCCCTTGCTCCCTCGAACCTGAAGACGCTCTTCATCACCCATCTGCATTCAGACCACACACTGGGGTATCCCGATCTCATCTTCACTCCATGGGTGCTGGAACGGAAGGAACCCCTCGAAGTGTATGGCCCTCCCGGGATCGAGCTGATGACCCGGCACATCCTCGCGGCCTGGCAGGAGGATATCCGGACCCGTCTGACCGGCCTGGAACCGGCTAATCCCCGTGGGTATCAGGTGAATACCCATGAAATCGAGCCGGGTGTCATTTACGAGGATGAACTGGTACGCGTAACGGCGTTCAGTGTACGGCATGGAGCCTGGGAGCACGTTTTCGGATACCGGTTCGATACTCCCGACCGGGTGATCGTCATCTCCGGGGATACCACTCCGACCGACTCACTCATCAAGCATGCCCGTGGTTGTGACATCCTGGTGCATGAAGTGTATTCCCAGGCCGGATTCGAGGGGCGGGTGCCCATCTGGCAGCAATATCACGCTGCTTCCCATACATCGACCGTCGAACTGGCCGAGATCGCCCGGCAGGTCCAGCCCGGCCTGCTGGTGCTCACCCACCAGCTGCTCTGGGGATCGACACCGGAGGAACTGCTGTTGGAGATCACCTCCCGCTACCCCGGGAGGGTGGTCTATGGCAGGGATCTTGACGTGTACTGATGGAAGGCCGCGTTCCCTTCCATGGAACGCGGCCTTCTGAATATTCCGGTCGAACGGACTGATATCTTCCTGATGCTTACCGTCCCGGTGGATCGTACTGCCAGGTGCCTTCCCTGAGCATCCTGAGCGCTTCATCCACCGCGGCTTTCAGTTCACGGTCGAAACCGTTCAGTTCGTCATCAGGAGTGTTCTCTGCCCACACATCGGGCGGAACGCCGTAGTTCTCGAGGTTGATGCCGTAGTTGTTCGGTTTCGTCGGGTCCCAGGTCACCACCAGCGAACCGGGAGTCCGGATCGAGCCACCATGGATCAACCGGTACGACCCGGTCGCGATCACCGCCCCATAGGTGGGAGTGCCCACGATACTCCCCAGTTCCAGATCCCGGAATCCGAGCGGAGTGACCTCGCTGTCAGATCCGGATCGCGCGTTGATGAGCATCACCTTGGGCCCGGCGATCGCCTGACGCGGTCGTCGACCCCAGGAACGGGCTCCCCAGCGGTTGTTCCAGAACTCGTAGGGACGTCGTTCAAGGATGTCGAGTATCTGCTGGTCGGTGTTCCCGCCACCGTTGTACCGGATATCGACGACGATCCCCTTCGCGTCCCAGTACTGGTTGATCTCGTTCTCGAAGATGGTCAGGGATGACTGGTTCATCGAACGGATGTGAACGTAGGCGATCTGCCCATCCGACCACTCCTCGACCATCTTCCTGCGACTCTTGACCCACTCCTGGTACTGGATGTTCCTCAGGGAACTGACCGTCTGGATACGGATATCGCGGGCATCGTTCGCTCGTGGTGCGGAAGCAACACGGACAGTGACGTAGTCGTTCAGGGTGTGGTTGAGGAGCTTCCAGTAATTGCCGGCCGCATCCACCTCCACACCATCGATGGCCAGGATGTACTCACCGACGTTCATGTCGATCCATTCTTTATCGGCTGGACCATCCTGGTAGATGTGGGAGATCTTGAGAGCATTCCCGTCCGGCTCCACCTCGAATCCGAGATAGGTCGTACTGTACGTGTTGGGTCTCGCGAAGTCCGGGGGACCACCACTCACACCCGTGTGAGAGGCGTTCAGCTCCCCGATCATCTCGTTGGCCAGGTCGTGCACGTCCTGTTTCATCCCCACGTAAGGCAGTAGCGGCTCATATTTATCCCGCATCGCGGCCCAGTCCACCCCGTGCATGTTCTCATCGTAGAAGCGGTATTTCATGATCCGCCACGCCTCGAAGAACACCTGGCGCCATTCGGCCGGCTTGTCGACGGTGACGGTGAAGGAGAAATCGATCCGCTCCTTCTGCCGGTTATTGAGAGGCATGTGATATATATTCGAGCTCTGCCGGTAGTAGACACTCTTGCGGTCGACCGAAGGAGTCAGTCCCGAGAAGGCCCCGTCGGTCACCTTGCGCTGCCCCTCACCGTCGATACCGATCGAGAAGAGCCCCCGACCGCTGTCATCGGTCGAGACGAAGTAGATCGTCTCGCCGTCAGCCGAGAGGAAGAAGCCGGAGACTCCGTTCTCACCGCTGGTCAACTGACGCGCCCGGCGATCGATACCATCGATGTCGATCTGCAGGGGTTCGGTTCCTTCGGCTTCCTCTTCGCCCTGAGCCTCGCGGTCGGTCCGACCACTTCGCTCGCCCCGTTCACCGCCTCCTTCCTCCCCGCTCTCCTGCTTTCGTGCCTTCACCAGCGGATCATCGGGATCTTCGGTAAGCCGGCCCAGTGGAACGGCGAAGAGATGGGTGGTGCCGCCGGATCGATTGGAGGTGAAGACGAGGGTCTTGCCGTTCGGAGTCAGCTCACCGCCACTCTCCCGCCAGGGATTGGGGGTGACATCGTATTCCTCTCCTTCCCCGATGTTGTAGAGATAGAGATCGGTGTTCTGGTGCTCGTCACCCCGGGTGTAGAGGATCCATTCATCATCGGCACTGAAAGACTGAAGACGGAATCCACCAGCCTCGTTGTACTCGATCTCACGGCTGCGGCCGCGCTCTACATCGGTAAGGAAGAGTCGATTGGAGCCGACGAAAGCCAGCTGTGCCGAGTCGTGCGACCAGAGGATGGCCGATTTCAATGATTCGTGGTCAGAGACCTGCCGGCGCTCGCCCGTGGCCACTTCATAGAGCCATATCTGCTCGTCATCGCCCCCCTCATCCGAGACATGGGCGATCCAGGCTCCATCAGGTGACCACGACTCATACCGGTCACGCCACCCGGAAGTCGTGACCTGGGTCTTCTCCCCCACCTCGTCATCAGTCGGCACGATGAATATCTCCCCGTGGAAATCGACCGCGAGAAAGTCGCCGTCGGGAGAAGGGGCGAATCCATCCGCCTCGTTCGTCGTCGAGAGATATTCGACAAGGTTGTATTTCGGATCGAAGTCGAGACTCACCGATATCTTCTGCGACCTGCCATCGGGAATCGAGATCTTCCACAGTTCGAACTCATTCTCGTAGATGATGGTGCTGCCGTCAGGACTGATCGCCGGGTACTGCACCCCGTCGGCACTGTGCCGGGTGACCTGCACCGGCTGTCCACCAGTGGGAGCGATCTTCCAGATGTTGAAGATCCCGTCCCGCTCACTCATGAAGTAGATCATCCCGTCAGCGCCCCACATCGGATAGGCGTCCTGGGTGTGCTGGCGGTAGTCCTGGATGTCGAGGTCGGTAAGCTGGGTGATCTCCCCGGTACCGAGATCCTGCACCCAGATATCGGTGTTGTTGTTCCCCCGGTACCCTTTCCGCCAGTAACGGAAACCGAGCCGGTTGAAGGCGATCATGCTGCCATCCTGCCGGATCATGCCGGCCGCGGCCCGATCCATCTCCATCTTCACCGGCAGATCCCCCTCAGCCGAGACCGTGTAGAGCGGTGTTCCCCAACCATCATCACCACGACTGGTGGAGAAGACGATCCGTTCTCCATCAGGAGTCCAGTAGAGGACGTTGTCACCGGTGGTATGAAATGTCACCTGACGCGGAACCCCTCCGCCTGTCGGCACCACCCAGATATCATTGTTGCCCAAGCGGTTCGATGTGAACGCGATCCACTCTCCGTCGGGTGAGAACCGTGGAAACTGGTCCATCGCAACATGAGCGGTCAGCCGGTAGGGGCTGGAACCGTCCTCATTCGCCACCCAGATGTCTCCATGGTAGGAGAAGGCGATCCTGCCGTTACAGATGTGCGGGTAACGCGCAAACTTGATCGGATCGGCCTTGGCGGCATCTGCGATTCCGAGCAGAAGCACCAGTGACAGCAGCAGTGAGAAAGAGGTCCGTTTCATCAGTCGGCTCCGGATTGATTGAGTGAATGATCTCCTGTCATATGAACAGCCAGGTACCTGATATCCATCAACTGGTCAGCATCCCCGTTTCCGGAGGTACCAGTCAAATGGAATGAGGATTACTGCTCTCTGTTTGTAGCCAATGCAGGTTGTGGTGCATAATGCCCGCTTGCGAACTTCCGTAATGAACACAATTGACAGTCACATCCCGGAGGAACCGATGAAACGCATTGTATTCGCGATTGCATTCTGTGGAATGATCGTCACCACCTCTGCGTCGATCTCGGCGCAGACCCTGGCGGTCGATGATCCCATCCTGCAGCAGATATGGACCGAGGCGATGGAGAACTCCCAGCTCGAGCAGCTCGCCCATGAGTTGATCGACGGATATGGAACGCGACTGACGGGGAGCCGGCAGTATCAGGCAGCCCACCAGTGGGCGGTCGATACGTTCACCGAATGGGGTATCTCGGCTGAGAACGAGCAATACGGCACCTGGGTCGGATGGGAGCGGGGGATCACCCAT
>JALGVQ010000025.1 GCA_025774615.1 bacterium | reverse complement strand
GGTACCGTCGTATCCGCCAACAATAGTGAGACCTCCCGTACCCTTTGGCGGACAATGGTACTGTGAAGTTCAGAGATTCTTCAATGACGGAGTATAGGGGGCGATCGGCCAACCTGTTGAGCCAACAACCTGGCGGGCTTTCCCCTTAGAACCACCACGCATACTTCACCTTTGCCATCAACTGATAACCCTGCGTTTCCCAGCGGTCGAAAGGATCTGCCACGTTATTGTTCCAGACAAGGAATATCTCGCCATACGGGTGATAGGTCCAACGCAGGCGTGTGTTGGTGCCCAGTTGACGGCTCTCATCATCATACTGCAGGTAGCTCGATATCTGCAGATCAGAAGAAATGTTGAGCCGTATTCTGACACCGGCCAGGGTCTGCTCGAAGTCACCCTGGGGAAGGCGAGCAATGTTGTGCTCCCCTTTCAGCTCGATCACAAGCAGGGTCGAGGGTTTCCAGGCACCGGTAAGTTCGATCTGATCGAGGTGTCCGCCGTAAAATCCCCCAAACCACCAGGTGGCCTGACCGCTGACACGACGTTTTTCAGCGAACTGGGCTTCAAGCCGGTATCGCCACCAGTCGTGGGAACCCGCGGGTAACACCACTCCCGACGAGATCTCAAAGGGCTCGGGCAATCTCTCCCCGGTGGGTACAATATTGAATTCGACGCGGTCACCACTCTCCAGCCGCCAGTTCAAAGGAGCCCAGAAGAAACGCCAGCTCTCCCATTGCCCTGCCAGATCGGTCACCACGGTCAGGCGGTGCTCGTGGAACATCTGACGGACCAGTTTCCAGTCGGGTCGGGGACTGTACTGCGCCGACAGATAATACTGGTGCGTAGCCGGACGAGGCACAAAGCCGAGCGAGGGATCGAATGATTCGCCGATCCGTTTCCATGTGAACGCGATATCCCACAGGTCGTTGGGATAATCGATCTTCAACCCGACCGCCGATCTGTCCCCAGACAGGTCCTCCCGGTCGGTCAGCATCCCCCACAGACCGGCGATGAAATTCTTGTCACCACGGAATGAGGATGTCTGATACGTCAGGTCGACACCGGACAGCCAGGAACCGCTGCGCCCCTGCGGGTCACCGAATGTCGTGATCATTCCAATACTTGATTCAGCCAGAAGGTTCTGCCGGATCCGCACCACTCCCATATCGGCTGTGGGTGTCAGCCCGGCCACTTCGCCGGTCCGCACCGCGAGGGCTCCGACACTGGTGCCGTTCAATTGCCCTGAGATCCGTCCTCCTGCTGTGACCGGGACAGGAGAACCTGAAACCAGTCCGATCCTGCGACTGTGGAATGGGAGCAGATCACGACCCAGTCCGAGCCCGAAGTCGAAGAGATCAGCCCCCTCCAGGAAAAAGGTGCGCTTCTCCGGAAAGAGGAGTGGGAATCGGGTGAGGTTGGAACGACGGGTATCCACTTCGGTTTCAGCAAAATCCGTATTGATAGTGAGCTGTCCCAGCAGGTTCGGACTGAGACGCTGGGAGACGTCCAGACTCAGATCATTGGTCCAGAAAGGGGTGGAGCCCGGACCGGTCCGCTCCCGACCGGCGACGAATGATGGTCGCACGCTCAGCCCGAGTCCGAGGGAGAACTCAGGTAATCCTGCCAACAGCCCCGCCCGGTTCGACTGACCGATCCGGTAATCGAGCCGGGGGCTGGCCCACCGATCGGTCTCCAGCTTGCGTTGGATACGGCGCTCCACGTTGAACCACCAGCCATCGAGCCCTTCACGGAACATCAGGCTGCTCACCGGGATCCAGATCTCCACCGACCATCCCCAGGGACCCCGGGCGACAGCGGCATCCCAGATGGCATCCCACTGACTGTTCTGTCTTTCTCCCTGTTCGCTGACGAGTGCATCGTATCGGGCACCACCTGCATTCACCGCGAACAGGTATCCCCGGCGTCCATCCTGAAATGTGTCAAGCAGCAGCATGACATGATCCTCGCTTCTCAGCGAGGCGTCCCGCGCCCGGGTATAGGAGACTATGCCCTCCGGTTCGGGATCCCAGGCAATGATGCCTATGTATAGTGCATCTTCCCCGGCCAGCACCCGTATCGTCGTGGGGAAGGAGGCAGCCTCTCCTTCCACCGGTTCCACCTGGACGAGTTGGACCGAATCAGCCGATGCCCAGGCAGCCTCCGACAACAGACCGTCCAACCGGATACTGTTATCAGTCCGACCGGCGTACAGAACCGGTCGCCCGTCATCCGGATCCTGAGCCCGGCCTGCAGTAAGGGGCAGGCATGCAGCCAGAATCCCTGCGATCAGCAGGATCGAAACAGATCCGCGATGAGATGATGTCCAGTTTTTCACTACCGTGAGATGATGAGACAATCGACGGCTCCATAAGTGATGCAGTCCCTGATGTGCGACAGAGAGACCTTCAGACACCTCTGCCATGCCATGGATCGTCTGTCAGTTCCAACCAGTGATCCAGTTCTTTCTCAACAAGATCCTGCACAATACCCTTCGACTCCCCGGCAATATTTCGTAATTGGTATGGATCGTTCAGGTTGTCGTGCAATATCTGTTCTGTCTCCCCTGCCCGGTTGCTACTGATCATCAGAGTGTATCTGTGGGTGCGGACACCGCGCCGACCCAGGGCGGGTTCTCCGTAGGGTACCCACATATAGAGCTGTGAGGTGGGTCGCCCTCCCCTGCCGGTCAGACAGAGGCGGGCATGACTGACTCCTTCCACCTGCTCTGGAACATCGGGCCCGAATCCCATCAGATCGAGCAGCGTAGGATAGATATCGGGAGTGGAGATCAGCAGGTCATCCGTTCGTGGCTCGAGCATGCCGCTCCAGCGGATGATGAAGGGGACCCGCATCGATTCCTCATAGTGTACGTTCTTGGTGACCTGATCATGGCACCCCAGACAGTTGCCGTGGTCGGAAGTGAACACAACGATCGTGTCCTCTTCCAGTCCCCTGGCTTTCAATTCCGCGAGTATCCGGCCGAACTGGTCGTCCACACCGGTCACCTGTGCCAGGTAGTTCCTGATCTGTCTTCGTGCCAGTCGGGCCCCGCTCGAATTCTCCTCCAGGTTCACGTTGGGTCTGTTGATCAGTTCTTCCGGCGTAGCGTCCCCATACATCTGCAGGTACTGCTCCGGGACCATCCGGTAGGGAGTGTGCGGGGGATTCATACTGACGACCAGGGCGAAAGGCCGGTCAGGATCGCGGAACGTACCGCCTTCGTTCCGGATGTAGCGGATGGCCATGTCAGCCTCGTGCTCCGGCCCCCACTGGTCGACTACCACCCTCTCGGAGCGGGGCGCGTCGGTCGTCCAGTACTCCGGCCGGTTATGGTTGTCATAAGTGCCGTAGGCGTGCCAGTAATCGAAACTGTGCCTGCGTTGCGGTGACGTCCACTCGTTCCAGGCAAAATCCTCGTTGTTGTTGCCAGTGTCGACGTAGGGCCTGTAAGGCGAATCGAGATGCCATTTGCCGATATAGCCCAGACTGTACCCCTGCTCCTTCAGTACATCCGACCAGCACCGGGAGGATTCCCTGAGCTCATATCCGTTCATCGCTCCGTTCGTGTTGCAGTTTGCCAGGACGCCGTTCGAGTGAGGGAACATGCCCGTCATCAGCATCGCGCGGTAGGGGCTGCAGACCGGGTAATTACTGACAGCCTGATCGAGGACGATACCCTCGGTCGCGAAACGATCCAGATTCGGCGTGATGACCGGGTCCTCCCCCATGAAACCCTGGGCCTGGGCCCGCATCTGATCGGGGAACACATAGATGAGGTTCGGATGCCTCTGCCGTGAGCCCGTGGTTCCTTCACACGCCATCGTTCCAGTCAGGGCAAGGGCTGATCCCGCGGCTACAGACCTCCTGATGAACTCCCGTCGCGTGGTGTCAGACATCACTGTCTCCCTGTTGGAACTCGACCCGTGAGAGTCCTGGAGAGTGCCCGTCAGAATCCTGCAGCCAACCTGATATTTTTCAGTTGATCAAGTATATGCTCTCTACCCGCAACGGCTGAGAATTTCCCGGCCCATAGTTCGATATAATCCCAATCAAGAGTCTCTCCCCTGATACGGATTACTCCCTGCACATCTTCGATATCACGAGGTCGACCGGAGAACAGCTTGTGGAGAATGAGATCCTCGGCCGATGCAAAGGGTATGGGGACATCGGTGAGTTCGACCATGACGGCCCGCTCGATGGCCTGCCGTTCATATGGCAGATCAGAGAAAATGAAGTCGAGTCGTATCGATGATGGCGGATCCATCGCGGGAAGCACATAGGTCTCACCCACAAAAACTGCCGGATCTTCCGGGAGGATCTCCAGGTCTGCTTCCTGACAGGCATTGAGAACCGATGGCAACATCTCGGGTGAAACGCCAAGAGTGATATCGATATCCTCAGTCAGGCGCGGTTGTCCATGAAGGAGTACCGCCTGACCTCCGATGAGCATGAAGGGTAGATCTTCGTTCCTGAGAGCGTTCGATACACGGACAATAAGCTCCGCGAAATCAGGTGTGTGACGGGAGCCCATTTAAAATCCTTGCCAGAGTGATATCTGCTTTAATGTCCTCTTCCCAGGATTTCCCTATTCCCGGATTCAGCAATTGTGCCTGATCCCACAGGGCTGTGAACCGGGCCAGTGCTTCCGGATAGTCCATTGTGGCATAGAGCGCTCTCGCCCAGCCATCCTCCATTTCAAGGACTCGATCAGACGATTTGAGCATAAGCACCTGCGCAGTGAAGGTATGGTTTCAATACATAAAGATACCAATCCGGGGTGACGTACTCTATGCCAATCCGGGAACAGAAGATCGACGACCGGCCGCACGGATGATCCCTGTATGTTTCAATCACTTTACCTGGAGAACCGTCACCGGGACTGGTGAAGTGCCCCACTGGATAGACTGAAATAGAACTGAGGAACGCCTGAACTCTATTCAATGCAGCGTCTTACATATAGTAATCGAAGATCTCATCCTTCAGGGTATCGGTCCACGTCCCGAAGCCATTGTTCTCGAATATTCCACCATTGGAGAGTAAAAGGTAGGTGAACCGCTTCTCGGGCACCCGGAAGACGTAATTCAGATAACCGACTGTGAATCCCCCGTGCCGCAGGGATTTCCAGCGACGGTGCTTTCCGACCATCCAGCCATATCCGAAATTATTGTCGCCGCCGGTGTACCCTCTGAAGGCCAGATTCAGGGTGGATCGTTCGACGAGGGTATCGGTGTAGAGGGCCTGATCCCACTTTGCGTAATCGTTCAGAGTCGTATATATCCCGCCGTCGTGTAGGAAATCGGCAAAGGTCTTGCCGGTGAGTTGTTCCACGATCATCGCCAGCAGGATGTATCCGGTATTGCTGTAGGGGTATCAGGTGAGAACGGGATAGCTGTCTCGATGTTTGCCATCCCCCACCCACTGGCAAATACGACCGTCCCTTCATGGATCACAACGACACCGAACCCTGAACCGGCGGAATCCATTCGCTTCGTCACGTACGTTTCCATACGGGTCCAGAACTCAGCCTCGGTCTCAGAGGGGCCGAACAGACCGCATCCCGAAAAGAGAACTGCTACTGTCAGATACAGTGATGCCGTAGAAAGGTGGTTTCTGAAAATTGGTGCTGAAGACAGACGATCCCGATTCGTCATGCAGTTACTCCGGGGATTCTCTCCAGGTTCCGCAGCGATGGAGAATGGCTGGCTACCAGTCATATGGTACGGAGTTGTTCAGGAGCGGGTTCCCTGTTCCGGCATGACTCAGCAAGTGGTCGTCAACACCGGGAGTCCGCAATGCGTCGTGTCTGGCAAGCGCCCGCCCCGCACGAATAGAGTACCTGTCTCATCATCCACAACTGGAGTCGACCTTTCATGCCCTGCATCAGAAAGACCGTCCTGGTACTCGCTCTCAGCGTCCTGGTACTCATCACCGGATGCAACGGCGGTAATATCAGCGACAGTTTTCCCCATCTCAGTGGACCCTGGCTCGGGCAGACACCGCCGGGCGACGAACCTGAACTATTCGCTCCCGGTATCGTCTCGACCGGCATGTTCTCTCGCGATATCGCCATGACCCCGGATGGCAATGAGATCTACTGGTGCGCGATCGGGCCGAACTACTCCTGGTCAGCGATCATGGGTTCGCGGCTCGAGAACGGACACTGGACCGAACCGCAGGCTCTCCCATTCACCATGAACCCGGAGTACTTCACCATCGAACCGCACATCACCCCTGACGGTGAACATCTGTATTTCGCATCGAACGATCCCGCCGGCCAGGGACAGGATATCTGGGTCTGCGACCGGGAGGGTGATGGGTGGAGCGAGCCATACAATCCGGGATCGCCGGTCAACACCGAACACGCCGAGTACTTCCCCACCCTCACCCATGACGGCACCATCTACTTCACCCGCCGGATCATCGGCGAGCAGGAGAACGCGATCTGGCGATCGCGTCTGGTCGATGGAGAGTACGGGGAACCGGAACGGCTGCCCCGGCAGGTGAACTGTGGGACAACCCGCTACAATGCCTTCATCGATCCCGCCGAACAGTACCTTATCCTCGCCGTAGACGGCATGGGCGACACCGTGGGAATGACCGATTACTTCATTATCTTCCGTTCACCTGATGATACCTGGAGTGAACCGGTCAATATGGGGGAGAAGATCAATACAGCGGGGCGCCTCGACTCTGTACCGTATGTCTCACCCGACGGCCGCTACTTCTTTTTCATGTCCACCCGCCAGGATGATGAGGCCGTAGCCGCCCGGGCCGGAGGGACGCTGGAAGAACTTCTCGGCCTGCACAACATGCCCCGCAACGGCTTTCCCGATGTCTGGTGGGTGGATGCCTCATTCATCGGGTCACTGAAGCCGGATTTCTGACCCGATCATCCAGTCAGGGATGGAGAGCACATTACGGGATGACTGAACTGCTTCTTTTCGCCGGAGGTCTTATAGCGGGATCTCTGGGGGGACTTCTGGGAATCGGTGGGGGAATCGTCCTGATGCCTCTGTTGCGGTTTGTGGTTGAGCTGTCGCCGCCCTATGCAGCGGGCACCTGCATCGTGGCCGTTTTCTTCACCACACTCGGGGGAAGCTACTACCACCTGAAGCGCGGCAATCTGAATCTGCGATCCATAGTACCTCTCATAGTCTCCGGCTCTCTGGCCTGTGTCGTCTTCTCCTTCCTTTTCCATTATCTGGCCCGTCATGATCACTGGTTGGACCTGGGGATCGGGCTGGTCTTCTGTGTCATCTCCGTCCGTATGATCGCCGACGGCATCCCGGGTCTGCGGGAGAAGAAGGAGGAACCGGAGAGAGTGGATACTGTTGTTCACGGAACACTCGCTCAGAAATCGGTTATAGGCGCGTCGGCTGGAGTACTGCCTGGTTTTCTGGGTATCGGAACAGGCAGCATCCTGGTGCCGGCCTTTACCTTTCTACTCCGCACACCGGTCAAAACAGCCATGGCCGCTTCACTGGCATGTTTCAGCTTCAATGCTGCCATCAGTGCGACTTTCAAGGCGGCGCAGGGGTATGTCGTCCTTGACGTGGCCCTGCTCCTCTGCCTGGGCACCCTTATCGGCGCTCCTCTGGGAGCAGCCCTCAACCGCCGGTTCGCTTCCGGTACCGTGAAAATCGTCTTCGGCGTGATCTTCTCGTATGTTGCACTGAAATTCGTTCTCATTTTCTTTGGAGTCACGATATGAGTTCATCACTGGATGACATCTCCATCCTGGAACAATCCAGGGTTCTCCTGCGGGAGATCGTTGACCGGGAGCGTCTGCTTGACGCTCATGTTTCCGTCCTGGCAAAGCCGCTGACACCCGAGGAGGCCATCGGCACTCCCGGAAGGCGGGATTTCCCTATCATCGTGGGCAAGGAACGTGTCATCGAAGCCGTTGTCATAGACGCAAGGGCGCACGCGTTCACCGACTCACCCGGTGAGTTCGAAGGTACCCTCGGAGAAGTTCTGGGATTCGATCTGGAAACAAATCAGAGTCGTGCTGTGTTCGTAGCCACACTCAATGCCGTACTCCGGCACCTGGACCGGGTGACCGCGACCGTGCACTGCAGGGACGAAGATCCAGAGCATTGTGCGCGGGAGATCGCAGCTCAGCTGCTCGACCGATTCGGTCGGCTTAACGTCGGTCTCATCGGCATGAATCCGGCCATCGCCGAACGGCTTGTGGACACCTTTGGAGCATCAAGCGTGCACATCACCGATCTGAATGCCGAAAATATCAATCAAACAAGATTCGGAGTGAAGGTGTGGAGCGGCCATGATCGCACTCACGACCTGGTCGATATCTCGGATGTGCTGGTGGTAACCGGAACCACTCTCGTCAACGGGACATTCGATGATATCCACCGCATGGCCCGCACCGCCGGAAAACCGTGCATCGTGTATGGCGTGACGGCCGCAGGTGTGAGCGAACTGCTGGGGATTGAGCAGATCTGCCCGTACGGCAGGTGAGAGCCTGTATTCGATGACTCCGGAATTCACCACTGACTTCACGGCTGATGCTCGCACGACCTGATTACTCCTCCACCTGCACACCCCTCCAGAAGGCCACATGGTCCTTGATCTCACTGGCTGCCTGACTCGGTTTCGGATAATACCAGGCTGCATCCCGGTTCACTTCACCATCAACATCGAGACTGTAGTAACTCGCCTCACCCTTCCAGGGGCAGACAGAGTGGTTATCAGATTCTGTGAAGTATTCCCTCCTGATGCTGTCAGGGGGAAAATAGTGGTTCCGTTCGACCACGATCGTTGCATCGCTCTCGGCAATGACCTTTCCGTTCCACACTGCTCTCATGCTCAACCACCTCTCCTTGTTATTGATTTCTCATGAGTGTGTGATATGAGTCTCTCCTTTCACTGAATCCTTCAGTGCAAGGAATACAGCGGGCAGGACCTTATGAATGAAGAATATGACCGGGAGATCATGGGCACCGACAGGCAGGTACGAACACGCTGATGCGGTCCATGGTCGGATATCCAGGCTGGACGAGTGTATGGATATCAACCAGAAGAAAAGCCCAGGCAGGAGTGTCCCCGCCCGGGCTTCAGGAAACATGCATGTATGACGTCCGGGGTGTTAACCGATGAGACCCCGTACCGCCTCTATGAGGTCTTCCGGGTCGATCGGCTTGTCGATAAAGACTTCAGGTTTCACCAGGCCCTCTTCCCTCATCTTCGTGATAGCCTTACTCAGGGTATCACGAAGGCTGTCGAAGGGACTCTCCATGGTGTCGCCTTCGGCACGCTCTTCATCCTCTTCGAGTGCTCCCGCAACGCCGGTCAGCATAATCACCGGGATATCTTTGTATTCTTCAGTCTTGCGCAGTTGCTTGAAGAGGGTGAATCCGGTCTTCTTCGGCATCATCACATCCAGCAGGATCAGGTCGGGAGGCGACTCCTGGACCTTCTTCAGACCGTCATCTCCATCCTCGGCAGTCACGGTTTCGTACCCGTTCTCCTCCAGGGCAACCGTGAGGAAGCGTCTCGTGTTCTCGTCGTCGTCTACCACCAGGACTCTCTTCGGCATCAATGCTGCTCCTCTTTTAGACCTGGCCCATTGATCGGGAGCGACACTCTGAACGTCGTTCCTTCCCCGGGCACAGACTCAACGAACGTCTCTCCTTCATGAGACTCGACAATACGGGCCACCACCGCCAGCCCCATTCCCGTACCCTTCTTTTCCTTTGTACTGAAGAATGGTACGAATATCCGTTCCTGAACCTCTTCCGGCATCCCCTCTCCGTTATCGATCACCTGTATCTCGATACGTCCATCCTGGTCGGCCACAACGGCTCTCAGGATCAACTGAGGGCGTTCACCCTCAGGGTACTCTTTCCACAAACAGGCATCCATTGCATTCGATAGGAGATCCATGATGACTGACTGGATACCTTCGGTATCGCATATCACCCGGGGAATATCAGGAGCGACATCCAGATCCATCCCGATACCAAGATCCTGAAGTCTGACCCGGCTCAGTTCGTGGACTTTGAATATCAGTTCCGTCAGATCAGTCTGTCTCAGTTTCAGTTTTCGGGTCTTGGCAAAATCGAGCATGCTCATCGACATCTCGGTCATGTCATCGATACCCGTCCTGACCATCTCCCATCCTTCAGTAACCAGCGGCAGGTTCTCCTTGGCCAGTCCGAGCTTGACCATGTACGACCCGCCCTTCATGACGTTCAGCATGTTCTTGATCGAATGCTGGATCCCGGTCAGGGCCTGGCCCAGAGCCGCAAGACGTTTCGATCTCAACAACTGGACCTGGAGACGTAGTTCTTCGGTTATGTCTTTGCTGATCCCCATCGTTCCGATGGGTGTGCCGTCCGCCGCCCGGAGCCGGGAGAGGGTGTTCATTACACGTCTTGTTTCACCATCCTTTGTCACGAACCGGGTCATGTAGTTCACCACATGGTCACCATTTCGCATCTGCTCGATGGCTCTTGTCCTGTCACGCGGGTCGGCGAAAATCATCTCGATACTCTTCCCGATGACTTCCTCCCGCCTGTAGCCAAGCACCTGCTCTGCGCCTGCGTTGAATGATTTGATCAATCCGTCCGGGCCAACAGTGATGATCAGGTCAGCGGAATTCTCCACGATACCCTGCAGGTATTCCTTGGTACCCATGAGTTCGGCAAGAGTGTCGGAGAGTTCCGAAGTCATGTCGTCGAACACTCCGAATACTTCAGCGAGCCCGTCTCCCGTGGTATCACCGAAACGGAAACTGAAGTCCTTTTCGGCAAGACGCATCGCTCCCTCACGGAGCATCCTGATACGTCTTCCCAGGAGACGTTCGGTCATCATCCAGGTGATGGCCATACCAACGACCAGAGAGATGAGGATCGCGAGCGCGGTATGCCGATTCTGCTGAGTTATGAGGTTGTCGACCCTCGCCAGGGAGAAATCCGCCTGCAGTATCCCAAGGACTGAACCGGCCGACAGTCCCGGATGGCATGTTTCGGTACTGCACCCATCCTCAATGATGATCGGGGTGACCACCGAGAGTACCCGTTCCCGGTTCTCGAACTCGAGGACTTCACAGCAGGTTTCGGAAGCGACCTCAGGTGTCTGCCCGGGAGCAAGATGACAGACGATACAGGGCCACAGATCCTCAGCAACGGTGAGCGTATCCGATGGGATCTGGGTGGCTACCACGCGACCTTCGTGGGCGATCAGCCGAATATTCCGATAGGCCGGGTTCTCCAACGCCATCCTGTTCACCAGGGCTGGAAGCTCGGCAGCTTCATGGCCCATCATGACCTCTTCCAGCCTGGTGATGATCCTCTCGGAACTCACCATGGAAACATCACGGGCCATATCGATCTCAGCCCGCTCCAGAGCCCGTGTGCCGAGATATCCCAGGATTCCCAGCATAAAGGCGAGAATTACGAGAATGAGACCGTTCACCTTCCAGACAAGGCGCATCCTCCTCAGCACGCTGCGGAGACCTGGTCTGAAACTCGCTTCTTCTGTTCCGTGATCGATCATGATCTTTTATTCCCAACCGTCTGCCAGCAGAGATCGGTCAGGGTGTACTTTTCCGCTGTGTTCAGCACGTCCAGAGGATAGAGCATGGATAAGCTCTTTGACAAATTGTGAAATACATCACAGAATAGCCGCGCTGCCTGCAGACTGACGAAGGTGCCCAGCCAACTCGGGAGTGTGGCATGAATCCTGACGCAAAACCGATCCTGGTTGTCGGTGGAGGTATTGCGGGGATGACTGCGGCCGTGGAGGCCGCAGAGGTTGGCTATTCTGTGGTCCTCGTCGAGAAGGAAGCTTTTCTCGGGGGTCGCGTAATACGCTCATACAAGTACTTCCCCAAGATGTGTCCTCCTTCCTGCGGCTTCGAAATCAATACTCGCCGCATTCGAAACAATCCCCGGATCACCGTGCATACGCTGGCCACCGTGGAAGAGATCACCGGAACAGTGGGTGATTTCCGAGCGAGGATCAGTAAGATTCCACGCTATGTCACAGGGAACCATTCCCTGGACGATACCATCACCGAGCAGCTCGGTTCGGAGCGGCCCGACGAATTCAACATGAACGTCGGGACCACCAAAGCCCTCTACTATCCACACGATACTGCCTGGCCCCCCCTTCATGTTGTTGATCGGGAAGCCCTCTCTGATGCTGACATGCTTACGCTGACTGAGACTGCTCCTCCAGGAGCGATCGATATGGGCATGAGTGCGGAGGAGTTCGCCATCGATGTCGGAGCCATCATCATCGCTACCGGCTGGCGCCCTTTCGACGCGGCAAACCTCGAGAACCTGGCCTTCGGTCAGTGCCCGAATATCATAACCAATCTCATGATGGAACGCCTCGCCGCTCCAGGCGGACCGACCGGGGGCATGATCCTCCGGCCTTCCGACAGTGAAGCACCCAGGAATATCGCTTTTGTCCAGTGTGCGGGTTCGAGGGATGAGAACCACCTCCCCTACTGTTCCGGTGTCTGCTGTATGGCCTCCCTGAAACAGGCCAGATACATCAGGGAACAGGATGAAGAAGCGAAGATCACGATCTTCTACATCGATGTCCGCACCATCGGTCGGCTCGAGAGCTTCTACCACGACCTGCTCGAGGATGAGAATATCACCTTCGTCAAGGGAAAGGTCGCCGGTATCAGTGAGGATGCCGGGAACAACCTGATCCTGGATGTCGAAGACACCATTGCCGGCGAGAAACCGGCGGCGCAGTTCGATATGGTGGTACTGGCAACCGGTATCGTCCCCAACACCGCCGACGTCCCGATCCCCCTCGACCTGGAGTATGACGAGTTCGGCTTTCTCGATGGGGGTACGGGTGTCGAAGGAGTGTACTCCGCCGGGTGCGCCCGGCATCCCTGTGACGTTTCAACCACTACGAAAGAAGCCACGGCTGTAGCCCTCAAAGCGATCCAGGACCTCAACAGATGACTGAATCAGAAGGAAAAATCGGCGTATTCATCTGTACAGGCTATGGACTGGCAGAGGCAC
Organism: bacterium; assembly: GCA_025774615.1. Lineage (GTDB taxonomy): Bacteria > Blakebacterota > Blakebacteria > Blakebacterales > Blakebacteraceae > Blakebacterum. The sequence goes on along the minus strand of JALGVQ010000025.1, from coordinate 6,346 downwards.
TGGATATCGACGCTCTCTGCGCGGTGGCCACAGATGAATTCAGTGTTCCATTCTGCAGAACAGTGGACTCCTGTGAGGGGCCCGGCCTTGCAGCAATCAATGATGATATCAGTAACGAGGGACTGACAAAGGTCGTTGTTGCCGGTATCTCGCCCCGGCAGTACACCGATGATGCTTTCCCCGATGATGTGATCGTGGAAAAGGTCGGACTCCGGGAGCAGGTGGTCTGGTGCCTCCCGCCGGATGATGAAGACACCCAGATGGCAGCCGAAGACTACCTTCGAATGTACATCACCAAAGTGCAGGAGATGCAACACCCGGTACCATTCCAGCCGGAAGGGGAACTTGACCGGAGTATCCTGGTGGTGGGTGGCGGGATCGCTGGTCTGACTGCCGCCCACGAGGCGGCCGAGGCGGGATATGAGGTGCGGCTGGTGGAGAAGTCCGACCAGCTCGGTGGGTGGCTGGCAAAGCAGCATCGCTCCTTCCCTACCAGGCCTCCCTACCGGGACCTGGAGGAGACCGGCGTCGAGGACCTTATAAAAGAAGTGGAGGGACATGCCGGGATCACTGTCTACACCTCAGCCGGCACCAGTGAGATCGTCGGCGCTCCTGGCCTCTTCGATGTGACCCTCACCTCCTTCGGGAACGGAAAACCGGAAGGTGAGACCATCGACCAGTTCAGGGTGGGTTCCATTATCCAGGCTACAGGGTGGATGCCGAACGATCCCCGGGGTGACCTCTCCTGGGGTGGACTGGACGATGTCATCCTGAACGTAGATCTGGAAGCGATGGTCAAAGAACAGGGGAAGATCACCCGCCCATCCGACGGGAAGGAAGTCAAGAGCATCGCTTTCCTGCAGTGTGGTGGCTGTACCGGAAATAAACCGCCGTCTTACTGTTCCTCCATCTGCTGCATGACCTCACTCAAACAGGCAATGTACCTGCGTGAAGGTGATGAGGACGCGAAGGCGTTCATATTCTATGAGTTCATGCGGACTCCCGGCCTGTATGAGGAGTTCTACCGGAAGGCGCAGGATGATCCGGGGATCTTCCTGACCAGGGGCGAGATCGCCGATGTCAGCCGCAACGGGAGCGGCGAATTCACGATCACCGCCCGCGACACCATGCTCGGGGAACAGATCGAGGTGCATGTGGACCTGGTGGTCCTCGCGGCAGGGATGGTGCCCAACGCCGCCGACGGGGAATCCATCCGGGCTCTTGGGGATGCCCGGGTCACCATGGTCGAGGGAGATTCGGAACAGAAGAAGGAAGAGGCGGCCGAAACGGTGAAGCAACTCGAGCACCACGAGGGAACCGAGATCCTGAACCTCGATTACCGGCAGGGCCCCGATCTTCCGGCGCTTGAGTATGGATTCCCCGATTCCCACTTCATCTGTTTCCCCTACGAAAGCCGCCGGACAGGAATCTATCCCACCGGCGCCGTACGGGAGCCCACCGACGGTCTCGGCAGCATAGATGACGCCACCGGGGCGGCGTTGAAAGCGATCCAGTGCATCGAGATGACCTCCCGGGGAGAGGCGGTACATCCCAGGGCAGGAGACACCTCATATCCCGAGTTTCAGATGTCGCGCTGTACCAAGTGCAAGCGCTGCACCGAGGAGTGTCCGTTCGGTATGCTGAACGAAGACAAGGAGGGAACCCCCCTTCTGCAGGAAACGCGGTGTCGCCGGTGCGGCATATGCCTGGGCGCCTGCCCCGAACGGATCATCTCGTTCAAGGATTACTCGATCCATATGATCGGCTCCATGATCAAGGCGGTGAACGTACCTGAAGAGTGGGACGAGAAACCGAGGATCCTGGTCCTGGCATGCGAGAACGATGCCTTCCCGGCTCTCGACCTGATGGGTAAGAAACGGATGAAGGGCAGTCCATGGATACGGGTCGTTCCGCTCCGGTGCCTGGGATCGATGAACAACGTATGGATCACCGACGCGATGTCGGCCGGCTACGACGGGGTCATCCTGCTCGGCTGCAAATACGGTGATGACTACCAGTGCCACTTCATCACAGGGAGTGAGCTGGCCTCCGTACGTCAGAAGAACGCCAGGGAGAAGCTGGAACAGATGGCGATGGATCTGGAACGGGTGGAGCTTCACGAATTATCGATCGATGAATATGGGAGGCTCCCGGAGATATTCGAGAAGTTCGGCGAACTGATCGAAGAGATCGGTTACAACCCGTTCAAGGGGATGTAACAGACAGCAAGACAGACAGCTGGATAGACATCCAGAGGAGTTGCAACATGGCGACCGGTGAGACCACGGCGCCCGGCAACACCGAGACAGAAGAGCAGGCCCAACTCGCACAGACAGCTGGCAGTCGATCGATAGTGGTCGACCCCGATCTCGAGTTTATCCGGGCTCTGAGCCGCAGCGGCGGCGAATCCCTCAAGAAGTGTTTCCAGTGCGGGACGTGCTCAGCGTCCTGCCCGCTCTCACCAGACCAGAACCCCTTCCCTCGCAAGGAAATGGCCTGGGCCTCGTGGGGACTGAAGGACCGTCTCATGACGGATCCAGATGTATGGCTCTGTCACCACTGCAATGACTGCTCGACCAACTGTCCCCGGAGCGGGCAGCCCGGAGACGTACTTGCGGCTGTGCGGCAGCAGAGCGTCCATCACTATGCCTTCCCGCGGTTCTTCGCCCGGTGGGTCAGCAAACCGGCTTTTCTCCCTGTCCTGCTCGCCATCCCGGCCGTACTTCTCGGGCTGGCAATACGCTTCCGCGAACCTATCGGGAATGCGCTGGGATTCACCCAGCCTGCCGGAGAGGAGATCATCTTCTCCTTCATGCCCTCCCTGCCCCACTGGCTCATCAACAGCTTCTTCGGATTCTTCGTATCCCTGGCGATCATTATGGCTGTTATCGGACTGGTGAGGTTCACCAGGGGTCTGAATGGATCGAGCGTGTGGGGAGAGGATCCCCAGCCGGTAAAGGGTGTGTTTTCGAGCATCGGATCGGTTTTGCTGAAGATCGTGGTACATGACAGGTTCACGTCGTGCGAGACCGATCACTCCCGTTCGATCTCTCACTTCTTCGTCCTGTTCGGGTTCCTGGCTCTCTCGCTCGTTGGCTTCTGGGTCATCACCGGACCCTCCAATCCACTGATCCGCAGCGATTTCGTATACCCCTTCAGTTTCTGGAGTCCGTGGAAACTCCTGGCCAACATCGGCGGGCTGGCGGTACTCACCGGTTGTCTCCTGATGATCTGGGAGCGCCTCTATTTCGGACACCTGGCCGGCACCAGCAGATATTTCGACTGGTCGCTGGTGTGGTCCCTCTTCCTGGTGGTGGTGACCGGGTTCGCGGCCGAACTGCTCCATTACCTGCGGATGGTACCCCACCGGCACGTTATCTACTTCATCCACCTGGTCTTCGTATTCGCCCTGTTGATCTATCTCCCCTACTCGAAGCTGTCCCATCTGCTCTATCGAACGACCGCCATGGTCCTGGCCGAACGCTTTGGCCGTAAAGCCGGAGAGGGGAGCTGAAGATGAAACGCAGCACTATCCTGACCGAGAAGAACAGGAGCAGGTGGGCCACCATATTCGCGGCCATCATCCTCCTTCCCATCGGCATCAGCGCCATCGGTCTTGATGTGTCCCGAGACGCTGAGATGCCTGACGTCTTTCTGGAACCTGTCGATTCGAAGTGGGAAAACTGCATCCGGGATTCGACCGAGATGCGGTTCCGACACATGGATGTACTCAAGGAGATCAGGGACAAGGTCATCCGGTACGGGATCAGGGATGAGGTGACGCTCGCCGGATGCGGTGATTGTCATCAGAACCGGGACCAATTCTGTGACCGGTGCCACGCGGCAGCCAGCGTGACACTCGACTGTTTCGGCTGTCACTACTATCCGGAGTCAGCCTCCGAACGCACAGCGATACCGGGGGGGGAGGTGAAAAATGGATAGAAGGATCTTTCTGAAGAAGAGCGGTCCGGCGCTGGCAGGTGTCTCCGGCGCGATGAGTCTGCCGATCCTCGCTTCCTGCTCGAGCCAGGATGCTCAGGCTGACAGCCCGCTGGCCGGGAAAAAATGGGGAATGGTCATCGACCTTACCAGGTGTCAGTCGGATTGTACCGCCTGCATGGATGCCTGCAGGCAGGAGAACAACGTCGCCCTGCACGGAGACCCGCGATGGGATGTTCACTGGATACGCAGGGCGACCATCCGCCCGAAGGATGAGTCCTCCGGACTGGAGGAGAAGTCGGTCCTGCTGATGTGCAACCAGTGTGACAATCCTCCCTGTGCCCAGGTCTGCCCGGTGCAGGCCACCTACAAACGGGAGGACGGCATCGTTCTGATCGATCATCACCGGTGCATCGGATGCCGGTACTGCATGATCGCCTGTCCCTACAACGCCCGTTTTTTCAACTACAAAGACAACCCGGAATGGCCGAACAAAGAATATCCGAGGCGGTCCCACGGGGTCGCCGAGTCGTGCCACTTCTGCGCCCACCTCCTGGACAAGGGCGGTCGACCGGCGTGTGTCGAGGCCTGTGAACAGGCCGGTCAACGGGCCCTCATCTTCGGGGACATGAACGATCCCGAGAGTGAAATAGCACAGCTGGTGAAAGAGGGATTGCTGAAGCGGATACGAGCGGATTGGGGTACGGAACCGAAGGTCTACTATCAGGGCCTGTAAGAACGTGACTGCGAGGTAGTCACCATGGATGTCCAGTTTGCGAAAATCGAAGGAAAGTCGACCCCGTACTACGTAACGGTAGCGGTGCTTGCCCTCTTCTCCATCGGAGGATTCGTCGCCACTCTCGTCATGCACCACCATGGGCTCCATCTTTCTGGTATGACGAACCGCGTGCCGTGGGGACTCCAGATTTCCATGGCCATTTTCTATATCGGGTTGTCGGCCGGGTCACTGGTGGTTTCGGGTCTCTACGGCGTTTTCGGGAAAATGGAATACAAGCCGTTCGCCCGGATCGCCGCCTATCTTGCCATGCTCTTTCTTATCGCAGGACTCCTCTCCATTTTCACCGACCAGGGACGGGTCGATCGGGTCTTCACCAAACCGTTCACCTATTTCAACGCCACTTCGATGTTCTCCATCAACCCGGGGCTCTACTCGGGGCATATCATGATCTGCGTGTTCTACCTGTGGGCCCTCTTCAAGGAGAAGGGCACGCTCACCAAGATCACCTCACTGGTCGTTGTGCTCTGGGCCATCGGTACCCATACCGGTACCGGTGCCATCTTCGCGTTCGTCCCCAGGGAACTCTACAACTCCTCCCTCCTGCCTCCCAGCTTCGTGTCTGCCGCCCTCTCTTCCGGAGCGGCGCTGATGATCTGTGTGATCGTATTCCTCTTCAGGGCCACAAAACGTCATCTTGACGAAGAACTGATCATCTGGATGGGACGTCGCCTCCTTTCGATCTTCCTGCTGGTCACTCTCTATCTGATAATGATAGAGAACGTGCACCGGCTCTACCTGGCCGACTCCTACGAGGCGGGCAGGTTCTTCCTCTTCGGCGGAAGCCACAGCTTCATGTTCTGGATTGGGCTGATAACCATCGGGTGCGTGATTCCCGCCATCCTGCTCTTCACGAGCGGTTCCTCATCGTCATCCCCGGACTCATCCATCCGCCCGATCTCTTTCCGGGATATGAGGTCCTGGACACCGTCATCGTGGAGGGAGTGGCCAGCTACTCGATCAGCTACCTGGAAGTTCTGCAGACTCTCGGCGTTCTCGGGGTGATCGGATTCGCCTTCATGGTAGGGTTGAGAATCATGCCGCTGGCCCCCACTGAAGCGAGGGTGCTGCCTGGCCAGAAGATCTGAGTCTTACCTATCCACCACAACCCGGCTACTCCCGACCCGACGATTCTTGTTATTGCGGAGGAAACGAAGCCAGTTGGAACGAAGAGAACGTTCGCCGGTAACGGGTGCCGTCCTCGCTTTCGACATCGATATGGAACGTGATCTGTCCAGGTTGGGCATCATTTCTCACCTTCAGGATGAATGGCTCGGCAACATTATTCACGCTGGCGAATGAATTCAGGAAATCGAGTGAAAACAGGGTATTGCCGACCTCGACCCGGTCATCATCACAGACGAGTTCGAATCTGACACCACTTGCTTCCCAGCCGACGTTCTCGGCCCTGAACGCCAGGGTGACTTCCGAGCCGATGCCCAGAATCTGTCCGGAACCACCGGAGGTGACGGTCAGATACTGGATCAGAACAACTGGATCGGCACGCTGTTCACCGTTCACCTGAAAGCGGTCCGTGACCGCCGCGTTCGGCTGGACCTCCCCTGCCCTCTCCTTCACCTGTCCTATCTGGTGCGTGTGTGAGCAATGGAA
>JALGVQ010000188.1 GCA_025774615.1 bacterium | reverse complement strand
CCTCTACCTCATGCTCGACTGGCAGGGGATCGCCCTGCGCTCGGGACTCCCCTCGGTGCTCGATATCGTGATGGGCGTGACACTCGTCCTGATCCTGCTCGAGGCGGCCCGGCGCGTCGTAGGGCCGGCCCTCACCACTATCGTCGGGCTTTTCACTCTCTACGCTTTTCTCGGTCCCTGGATGCCCGAAGTACTGGCCTTCAAGGGGGTCTCTCTGCGCAAGTTCGTAACCACTGTTTCCCTGTCCTCAGAAGGCATCTATGGCATACCCTTGGGTGTCTCAGCTTCAATCGTCTATCTCTTCGTACTGCTGGGAGCCCTGCTGGAGAAGGCCGGCGCCGGGAAGGTCTTCATCGACCTGGCACTGGCTCTTCTCGGACGTTTCCGGGGCGGTCCGGCCAAGGCAGCGGTGGCCTCGAGTGGCCTGATGGGGATGATCTCGGGCTCGAGCATTGCCAACATAGTAACCACCGGCACCTTCACCATCCCGCTGATGAAAAAGACCGGATATCCCGCGCGAAAGGCTGCCGCCATCGAGGTGGCGGCCAGCACCGACGGCCAGCTCATGCCGCCGATCATGGGCGCGGCAGCATTCATAATCGCTGAATACGTGAACGTACCCTACATCGAGGTCGTGAAGGCGGCCATCATCCCGGCTTTCGTCTCCTACGCCGCGCTCTTCTACATCACCCATCTCGAGGCGCTCAAGCTGGGGATGACCGGTCTGCCCCGCTCGGATCTGCCCCCCTTCCTGCCCACCCTGAAGAGGAGTCTGCCCTTCCTGCTGCCGGTCGCAGTACTCCTCTTCGAACTGCTCTACCTGCGTCACTCACCCGAACTCTCGGCCTTCCGCGCGATCGCAGTGCTGATGCTGGTTATCTTCGGGCGCGAGGTGGCATCCGCCGTCAGGGAAGGTCGCCCGCTGCAGGAGGCGCTGGGGGCGTGGCTGCGAACCATTATCGAAGGTTTCGTTGCCGGTTCGCGCAATATGCTGGCGGTCGCCGTCGCCACGGCCGCGGCCGGGATCATCGTCGGGATCGTGGGACTGGGGATAGGCGGGATGATCTCCAACGTGGTGGAGGTGCTGGCCGCCGGGAACGTGTTCCTGTTGCTCGTGATTACCGCCATCGCGAGCCTGTTGCTGGGCATGGGGCTGCCCACTACTGCCACCTACATCGTCATGGCCGCACTGACCGCTCCGATCATCGTCGAGGTCGGAGCTGCCTACGGCTTCGTGGTGCCGCTCATTGCGGCCCACCTCTTCTGTTTCTACTTCGGTATCCTGGCCGACGATACGCCACCGGTGGGCCTGGCCGACGATACGCCACCGGTGGGCCTGGCATCCTACGCCGCTGTGGCACTCGCGGAATCAGAACCGATCCCCACCGGCCTCCAGGCTTTCCTCTACGACCTGCGGACCGCGGTGATACCATTCATGTTCATCTTCAATACCGATCTGATCCTGCATAACGTGACGAGCTGGCCGCAGGGGCTGCTCATATTCGTCATGGCCGTATTGGGGGCGTTCGCGTTCACCAGCGCCATACAGGGCTACCTTGTGCGCCCCAACCGCTGGTTCGATGTACCACTGCTGCTGGCCGCCGCCCTGATCCTCTTCAATCCCTCGGCCCTGCCATCGCTGGCCGGGCCGGTCACGGGATCGGCCTACGGTTTCTACGGGGTGGGATTGGCGCTTTTCGCCTGTGTGGTGTTCATGCAGCGGCTGAACCGGCGAACAGCCTGAAGTGAGGGTTTTTTCTACTCCTGACCTTCTGGTTATCTCGGTTATTTCGGATTTTCTCTCTTGCCTCACATTGATACATGTCATTATAATGTCGTTGAAACCATAATAATGACATTATGGAGGGCAAAAATGCGTCCCCCGACAAAACAACAGGATCCGATCGAGGCGCCGTTGAATACGATCCTCGGCACTGCCAGCAATGTGAGAGTCCTCAGAGTCCTTACCGGGATCGGATCGGCGATCGGAAGATCAGAGGTAGCCAGAAAAGCGGCCCTCTACCCCACGGGTGTCCGCAAAGTACTGGATCGTCTTGCTGAGCTGGGGCTGGTGGATGTGATCGGCAGTGGACGGAACAAAGCTGTCCACCTGAGGGAGCGACACCCGCTCACAGAACCTCTTCGGGCGCTGTTCGATTCGGAGAGAGCCCTGTACAACAGGATCATTCTAGCTGCCCGGAACACGGTTGCTCATGGCATGGCGTCGGCGAAAGCAATCTGGGTGGAGAATCCTGCCAGTCGGAGTCCAGGTACGATCGATATCGGTGTCCTCGGCCCTCCGGATGAGATCGATGCTCTCATACAGATGGTTGAGAAGAATCTCCGTGAGATCGAACATGATGTTGCCCTGCATTTCATCGTTCATGGTTATACCGATGCAGATCTGCACGCTGCGTCTCCCGAACAGGGGCGCCGCCTGGAAGAGATCACTCTTCTTTATGGCTGGATCCCTTTCAGATGGAGGATGAATGGAGGTGGACCCGTTCGATCCCACCAGGATCTGGATAAGAGAGCTCGTCACATCGCGACCAGGATCGCCGGACTCCTGACGACAGATCCTTCATTGATCGAACGCGCGCTTGAATGGCTCGAGGAACGGCATCGCAGAGCAGGCACCCACGAGCAACATACCATCGAGGAATGGAAGAGTATTCTATCTCAACTGTCGATACCGCAGATCCAGTCATTCCTCACTGAGGAATCGGAACGAGCCAATCGGCTCCGTCAATCGATGCCCTTCGTCGACACCCTGTCCGAAACTGAGAGATCGTTTGTGATGGATGTGAGCGAAGATGACCAGGGATGAACTCGAACACGCAATCCGAGCCTCTTGCGATATTGCTGGTGACACTGAGGTTTGGGTATTCGGTTCTCAGGCCATTCTGGGGGAACACCGTCACGCGCCCGACGCTCTCAGACAATCGATCGAAGTTGATGTGGCACCGAAAAACCATCCTGAAAGGACAGACCTGATCAACGGCGCTCTCGGAGAGTACTCACTATTCCACCAGACTCATGGTTTCTATGTACACGGTCTTCCCATCGAGAGCGCAGTCCTGCCGGAGGATTGGAAGACAAGGACTATCGCAGTCCCTGGCGGCGGCAGGGAACCCTCGACCGGCTGGTGTATCGAAGGGCACGATCTCGCGGCCAGCAAACTGACAGCTTCACGCGAGGAGGATTACCGCTTTGTGCGCACGCAGATCGTAGAGGGACTGATCGATCCGGAAGTCTTGATACAGAGGGTTCATACGCTGGCAATAGCGTCGGAACAACGTGAACAGATGACCATGTGGATCGAGATCAACTCGATCTGAACCGGACACTATTCCTCCATCACCTGATATACACCGTCTTGATGTTCATGAACTCGCGGATGCCGTAGTGGGAGAGTTCCCGGCCGTACCCTGATTCCTTGACTCCACCGAAGGGAAGCCGGGGATCAGATCGAACAAAATCGTTCACAAAGCAGCAACCGGCATCAAGCTCCTCGGCAGCGATCCTCTCGCCCCGCTCGATATCTGCCGTGAATACGGCTGCACCGAGCCCGAAGATGGTATCGTTCGCCACCCGGACTGCCTCCTTCTCATCCTGCACGGGAATAATCCCCGCGACCGGACCGAATATCTCGTCATCATAGGCGGGAGTGCCCGGTCCCACATCGGTCAGAACAGAGGGCGGATACCAGGCGCCCGGTCGATCGGGCACTTCACAGCCGAGCAGAACGCGAGCGCCACCCGCGATGCTCGCTTCGACCTGCCCGTGGACCTCATCCCGCAGGTCATTCCGGGCCATGGGACCGATCTCGGTTCCCGGATCGAACGGATCACCGACTGTTCTACTCGCCATCTCCTGGACGAACGCCTCTTCGAACTGCTCCCGCACCGCCGCGACGACGATAAATCGCTTCCCGTTGATGCAGCTCTGGCCGGTGTTAAGGAGACGCGCTGTGACACAGGCAGGAATGGCGCTGTCGAGGTCGGCATCCTCCAGGATCACATAGGGATCACTGCCGCCGAGTTCCATGACCGTCTTTTTCAGCACTTCCCCCGCCTTACTCGCCACCGCCCTGCCGGCCGGGGTACTGCCGGTGAGGGTGGCGGCCTTGATGAGCGGGTGTTCGACAACTGCGTCCACCTTCGAGGCACCAATAAGCAGTGTTCTGAAAAGATGATCCGGGAACCCCGCCTGCCGGAACACATCTTCGATCGCCAGCGCGCAGCCTGGGACATTGCTGGCGTGCTTGAGCACTCCTGCGTTGCCGGCTATCAGGGCAGGCGCGGCGAACCGGAAGACCTGCCAGAAGGGGAAGTTCCATGGCATCACCGCCAGCACCACACCGATTGGCTGGAAGGTGACGAAGCTCCTGCTGGCGGTGCTTCCGATCTCCTCCTGCTCAAGGTGGGTCTCTGCATTCTCGGCGTAGTACTCACACACCCAGGCGCATTTCTCCACTTCAGCAATGGCCTGGCTGATCGGCTTGCCCATCTCAAGGGTCATCAGTCGCGCGAATTCCTCTTTCCGATCACGCAGGACACCGGCCGCCCGGTTCATCAGTTCCGCCCGGTGCGCGAATCCAGTCCTCCGCCAGGAGAGAAAAGCCTCGTGTGCCTGTTCGACCCCGATTGAAGCTTCTTCGGGTGTGTGTTCGGTGTAGTCCCTGACGAATTCGCCGGTCGCGGGGTTGATGACCTTCATCTGCTACCTGCCCTCTTCGGGGTTTGTGGTCCTGTTCATATCAGCCTAATCTTGTCAGCATAATCGTGCTGTAGCAACACCGACCGGTTCTGAAGGAGTCTGTTCTCATGAAAGCAATATCATACACTCGCGTCCTTCATATTCTGAACCCGCTACACTTCTTTCCTGTTCTGTTCCTGCTCGGGATGATGACCCAGCCAATCCTTGCCCAGGAACGGCAGCGATCGGGCGACCGTCACGAAAGGTCGATCCAGGAGAAAGCCCGCCGAGACGCCAAATTCCAGGAACTGTACGATGGTGTCCTCGACATGAAGAAGACGACCTACGTGAGTCGGATCGGGGAGTTCGAGGTGCCGGTCTACGTCTTCCAGCCGCTGGAGACAAGGGGACAGAACGGCCACGCCGCTCTGATCTGGGTACACGGCGGTGTGCACGGCGATCTCGATCCTGAGCATTATGCCCCCTTCATCCTGGAGGCGGTCGTCGACCGGGGATATGTGGTGGTGGCGCCCGAGTACCGCGGCAGTACCGGGTACGGGCAGGCCCATTACGATTCCATCGACTATGGCGGATACGAGGTGGAAGACGTGCTCTCAGCGGTGGACTTCATCAAGGCCACCCTGCCCCACGTCGATCCCGAACGACTCGGCATGATCGGCTGGAGCCACGGAGGCTTCATCACCCTCCACTCCATCTTCAGGGAACAGCACACCTTCCAGTGCGCCGCGGCGATGGTCCCGGTCACGAACCTCACCTTCCGGCTCTCCTACAAGGGACCGGGGTATGCGAGTTACTACTCGGCCCAGCCGCGGATCGGCGGACTCCCCCACGAGCGGGGCGCGCGGGAGGTTTACATCGAACGTTCACCGGTCTACCACGTCGACCGGCTCGAGATCCCGCTTATCGTCCACGTGGCCGAGAATGATCGCGACGTCAACTTCGTGGAGTGTGAGATGCTGGTGCACGCGCTTGAGTACGAGAAACCACACCTGGCCGAGACGAAGATCTACCTGGACCCGCCGGGCGGGCATTCGTTCAACCGGCAGGTGGACCTCGACAACGAGTACATCCGCAAGTTCAGCTGGGAACAGCGTGATTCATGGAACCGGATCTGGACCTTCCTTGAACTCTACCTCAAGCCGTATCAGGATGTTGAGGGAATACGCTACTATTAGAAGTGGTCACATAGAAGTGATCAGACAGAATCAGGGAGAATCTGAGAAGCGGGAGCAATCAGACTGAACACTGCATCAAGAACGGGAGAACATCATGTCATCCGATTCGAGCCGGACGTCACGTCGTGAATTCATGGTCCAGGGAGCCCGGGCCACAGCGGGGATCGCGGCAGGCAGCGTGATCGCTTCGAAGGCATCCGCCCTGACGGCTCCTTCAGTCGGAGCGGGGATCCAGGGCGCCAATGACCGGATCAATCTCGCAGTTATCGGTATCCGCAGTCGTGGCAGCGCTCTCATGAACGGGTTCGCCAATCTGCCCGGTGTTCACATCAGGATCATTGTGGATATCGATGAGAACCTGTTCGCTCCCACGATCGCGAAACTGGACGGGATCCAGAACACCCCTCCCGGGACGGAATACGATCTCCGTCACATGCTCGAGGATTCTGATGTCGATGCCGTGGCGATCGCCACACCCAACCACTGGCACGCACTCGCCTCGATATGGTCGATCCAGGCCGGTAAGCACGTCTACGTCGAGAAACCCTCCTGTCATAACATCTTCGAGGGCGGCAAGATAGTCGAGGCGCAGGAGAAATACGGGACGATCGTCGCGGTCGGTACCCAGAACCGGTCACTCCGTAATGTCCGCAACGCGATGAAGTTCCTCCACGACGGTGGCATCGG
>JALGVQ010000024.1 GCA_025774615.1 bacterium | reverse complement strand
CCTCCATCTCAATGGGAACTTCCACACATTATTTTCCTCATGAGCACCCGACGGGTCTGAAGGGGTGGCTGGCGCAGAAGAGCCAGCAACGGAAAGCGTCCCTCACATTGCCCTGGTCCCCGGATGGGGAAGTGGTGGATCTGGGGTGTGGGTCGGGAGGATTCCTGGATGCCTGGAGGATTGCGAGTACGGGGTCGAGGGCTGTCGGCCTCGAATCCGTTCCGGAGGCAATAGAAGTCGCCAGGAAGAGGGGGCTTGAGATCGTCGAAGGGAATCTGGACAGCGCCCTGCCCGGATCGCTCCATGGAGCGACCCTCTATACCATGTGGCATGTTCTGGAACACCTTGATGATCCAGTGGAGACTCTCCGGTCCATCCGGGCGGTAATGAAACCGACCGGCAGGATCGTCATTGTGGTTCCGAACGCGGCCGGTTTCGAGAGATCGATCTTCGGTAACCGGACCATCGCGTGGGACCCGCCCAGACACCGCTGGCATTTCACACCGGAGGGTCTCACCGCACTGGCCCGCAGTACCGGACTGCGTGTCGTGGACCGGTTCAATCTGGTGAGCGATGATGTCTATGACGCTGTTGCCTCATTGCAGTGGACGCTCTATCCGGACTCCTGGATCGATTCCGGAAGTATCAGGAGCACCATCGCCAGGGGAATAGCTGTAATGGGAGGCGTACCCACAGGACTTGCGCTGGCTGCTCTCAGTCCGTGGCGACAGCGCGCGAGTCTGGGTGTCATCCTGGCCCCGGATGGCTGATATACACTCTCCCTGCCGGAGGTTCCATCTGATCCCCTGACGGCTGTCGCGTTGCCCCCATCCTCCAGCTGCCCGTATATTTACTGGTTCTATCAAAAAGGGGGCTCTGTGGGCCTTGTTCTGGATGACATACAGATGGGGACACTGCTTCTCTCCCCGATGGCGGGTATTACCGACAGCGTGTTCCGGAGGCTCTGCCGCCGGATGGGCGCGGGCGCGGTCTATACCGAATTCGTCTCAAGCGATGGGGTGATCCGGAGCAATCGTCGCACGTACCAACTGGCATCTTTCCAGCCTGAAGAGCATCCGGTCGGCATTCAGCTCTTCGGAGGGAATCCCGAGATACTGGCAGACGCGGCACGCCGGATGTGGGAACTCGGTCCCGACCTGATAGATATCAACTTCGGCTGTCCGGTGCGGAAGGTGGTGAAAAAATCGGCAGGAAGCGCGGTGTTGCAGGACCTGGGACTCTACCGGGAGATCATAGCGTCCGTCGTGGAGAGTGTGCCGGGACCGGTCACGGTCAAGATCAGGGCCGGCTGGGACGAATCGAGTCTCGTCTATCCTGAGGCCGCCGGAATCGCCGCGGAGGAGGGTGTTCGCGCTATCACCCTCCATCCAAGAACCCGGGCACAGGGGTACTCCGGAAAGGCCGACTGGGACCGTATTTCCCATCTGGTCAGGGAGAGCCCGATCCCGGTGATCGGAAATGGCGATCTCTTCGAGCCGGAAGACGTCAGGAGGATGATGGAGGAGACCGGTTGTCAGGCGGTGATGATCGCGCGCGGCGCGATCGGTAATCCCTGGATATTCAGCCGGACAAAGACATTGCTCGAGACCGGGCTCAACCCGCCACCACCACTGCCGGAAGAGAAGCTCGAGGCAGCGCTTCTCCACTGCCGGCTCGAGGTGGAGAACAAAGGAGAAAGGCGTGGTCTCCAGGAGGTCCGGAAGCATCTGGCGTACTACACCAGGGGACTCTGGTGTGGCGCAAAACTCCGCCAGGCGCTATTCCAGACCGTGCACTATCTCGAGATCGAGGGCATTATCAGAGAATACCTGGATGCGCTGTCGAAATACGCGGCAGGAGAACCGTCCCACTTCGAGCCGGGGTTGGACGAGAAACGGCGTACTAAAGAGGAGTTGAGAGGTGCGTGAAACGGAACTGAGGGAACTTCTGGAGGCGATCGCGGCCGGCACGACCAATCAGGCTGAGGCGATCGAACGACTTCGGGGATTGCCGTTCGAGGAAGTGGGTGATTTCGCGACGATCGATTCCCATCGTGAACTCCGGTGCGGGTTCCCCGAGGTGATGCTGGGTGAGGAGAAAACGGTGGAACAGTGCCGGGCGATTGCGGCAAAGCTTGCCGGCGGTGGTGGGATACTGCTGGCAACACGTCTCGATGAAGAGAAGGCCGCCGCCGTCCTCGAGGCCGTTCCCGATGCTGAATACTTTCCGATGGCCCGTCTCGTCCGCCGTATTCCTGAAGGCGCTCACGACGGCGTGGTCATGAGTGGTCCGGTCGCGGTTGTGTCAGCGGGAACGAGTGATCTGCCGGTTGCAGAAGAGGCGGTACTCACCGCCGAGAGTATGGGGATGTCGGTCAACCGCGTCTACGACGTCGGAGTGGCAGGTCTTCATCGCCTGCTCGCCCACAGGGAGGAACTCGATTCCATGGCGGTCGTCATCGTTGTGGCCGGGATGGAGGGGGCTCTTCCCAGTGTCGTGGGGGGAATGATCAGTCCGCCGATCATCGCGGTACCCACCAGCGTCGGCTATGGTGTGGCTCAGGGAGGGTTCGCGGCGCTCCTCGGCATGCTCTCCTCCTGCGCTTCCGGGGTGATGGTGGTTAATATCGACAACGGTTTCGGGGCAGGCTGCGCGGCTGCGCGCATCGCCCGTATCCGGAAGGAAGGTACGTGATGAGAGCCCTGCTCCTCGAGCCGTTCGCGGGAATCAGCGGCGATATGCTGCTCGGAGCGCTGGTTGACGTGGGAGTGCCGATCGAAGAGCTCCGGCAGCAGGTTGATGCCCTGGGGCTCGCGGATCGCGTGGAACTGCGGGTCGGGAAAACAGTCAGGAGCGGCATCACCGCTACCAAGGTGGATGTTCTCGTTGATGGTCAGATGGAGATGCCCGACGAGGCCGGGTCAGGGCACTCCGGGCATGCGACGCTCAAATCGATCGTGGATCGCCTGGAGTCATCATCCCTCGACTCCGGTGTCCGAAAGAGGGCGGGAGAGGTATTCAGACGGCTGGCCGAAGCCGAAGCCCGCGTTCATGGAGGCGATCCGGAAACGGTACACTTCCATGAAGTCGGCGCAATAGACGCGATCGTGGATGTTGTCTGCGGAGTCGCGGCGGTCGCCTCCCTCGGCGTTGACCGGGTCATATCGACTCCACCTTCTGATGGTCACGGTGAAGTGGCATCCTCTCACGGCGCTCTACCGGTTCCCGTACCGGCAACCTCGTTCATCCTTGAAGGTGTGCCCGGACGCAGGATCGATGTGCCTTTCGAGATGGTGACTCCTACCGGGGCCGCTCTCCTTGTCACGCTTGCCGACGCGATCCGCACGGAATTCTCATTTACCCCGGAACGGACGGGATATGGCGCCGGCACACGACAGATCGACGGGCGTCCGAATGTGCTCCGGGCTTCTGTCGGGGACTTCCCTGACCCGGAAGTCGGTGCGGGAGATGAAGTGACGGTACTCGAGACGACCGTGGACGACGCGATTCCCGAGATGTGGCCCCATCTCATGGAGAGGCTCCTCAAGGAGGGAGCCCGTGATGCCTGGCTTACTCCGGTCATCATGAAAAAGGGAAGACCGGGGATCAATCTGACCGTGCTCTCCGATCACGATTCTGTCCCGATCGTGGAGCGGGTGATATTCGAGGAGACCGGTACACTTGGTATCCGCATCACATCGGCCGGACGGCGGGTACTCACCCGGGTGATGGGAACCCTTGAAACCAGGTTCGGTGCGCTGCGGGTGAAACTCTCGCGGCTCTCCGATGATGAAAAATGGTCGGTACACCCCGAGTACGAAATCTGTCGTGCTGTCGCCGGGGAACGCGGCATTTGTCTTCGGGATGTGTACGAGGAGATCTATCGGGCAGCAGGAGATGATGGCGCTCTCGAAGTCGATGTAAAGAACTGATCGGATGTTCCGGGCCGTCGTGAGCCGCGGCTATCATGGAGGAAGAGAGGATCCTCAGAACATGACAGGCAAAAGACCGGCACACAGCATTCTGGTGGGGATCGTGGTCTCCGCTCTCATCGTGGTGCCGACCGGAGTTCTCTCCGGTCAGGAGGTGCATCCCCTTGCCGGCGAGAGGAGTGTGCTGCTCCTGAACCTCGGTTTCGGGCCGGTTGGAACGGGGCTGGCCGAGGGATTGACCGCCTGGAGCGGATCACCTGACGCGGTCTGGTGGAATCCCGCCGCCGCGAAGTTCTACGGCACCGATGGGAACTCCGCCCTCTCACTCAATGGGGCCAGGCTTCTCGGTGGATCGAGCAATACCTCGATCTCTTACGGAACAGGGATCAAAGGAGCTGGTATCGTGTTCCTGGCCTCATTCAGCGGTCTGACCGGCATCGAAGTGCGCGATGACCTGCCGACTCCCGAGCCGCTCTCGACCACGTCGGCGTACGATCTTGCTGCCGGTGTGAGTATCGGTCTTCCTGTAGCCGGGGGAGGGGTCGGTCTCACTGTGAAGGGGATTTACGAAAAGCTGCACTACGCGAATGCCTTTGGTGCTGCCATCGACGCCGGCGTACAGATCCCTCTCCCAGGCGGGTTCCTGGTGGCTGGAGCGGCCATCCGAAACCTTGGGCGGATGGGAATACTCGATCAGAAACGTCTGGAACTTTCTACAAGCAAGGCGATCGGTGTCGCGCTGGCGCGGCCGGTTGAGCAGGGTTCCTGGTCGATTAACGCCGGAGCGGATATCTATGATCCGGAGGATGACTGGACACAACTCAGGGTGGGTATCGAGGCCTCACGCGATCCTCTCAGGCTGAGACTCGGGACACGGCAGGGAACGGGGTGGAGAACCCTTTCGGTCGGCTTCGGTCTCGCGCTGGGCGGATGGCGGTTCGATTACGCCTACATCTACGATCCCGATCCCGATCGGAGGTTCACGGGAAACATCCAGCGTCTCGGGATCCAGATCTTCCTCGATGACCGGAACTGAAGCGGCTGCTGAACATGAAAGGAATCAGAGTGTCATGACCTCTATCGAAGCAATCGATGCCATTGAAATCCTCGACTCTCGAGGCAATCCGACGATCGAAGTAGAGGTCCTCCTGACCGGAGGAGCGGTCGGACGTGCCGCCGTCCCTTCCGGCGCCTCGACCGGTGAACATGAAGTGCTTGAACTGCGGGATGGAGACAGCGAACGATATCTGGGCAAGGGTGTACAGCAGGCGATGGCGAATGTGACCGACACCATAGCCCCGCAGCTGCTGGGATGGGACGCGACTGATCAGGTGGGTATTGACCGGCTCCTGATAGATCTCGACGGCACTCCGGACAAGTCGAATCTGGGCGCGAACGCAATACTGGGAGTAAGCCTCGCGGTGGCCCAGGCTGCGGCCGAGGCGGTGACCCTTCCCCTCTTTGCCTATCTGGGGGGGCCGACCGCGCGCATGCTGCCGCTGCCGCAGATGAACGTCATGAATGGCGGTGCGCACGCGAACAATGCTCTCGACATCCAGGAATTCATGCTGATTCCCCATGGTTTTCCGACGTTCGGGCGAGCGCTGCAGGCAGGCGTCGAGACCTTCCACCACTTGAAGAAGAACCTGTCAGAGAAGGGATTGAGCACAGCTGTAGGTGATGAGGGCGGTTTCGCACCCGATATCCCTTCAACCGGGGAAGCTATCGAGATGCTTCTCGGCGCAATCGAATCGGCGGGGTATGAACCGGGTGCAGAGGTGAGCCTGGCGCTCGATGTCGCCGCGAGTGAGATCTACGACGGTGATGCCGGGCGATACCTCTTCAAGGGGGAGGGAGAGGAACGGAACGCAGATGAGATGGTCCGGTTCTATCAGGATCTCCTGGAGAAGTACCCCATCGTTTCGATCGAGGATGGGATGGCCGAGGATGACTGGGAGGGCTGGACCGCCATGACCGGTGAACTCGGAAACGCTGTCCAGATAGTCGGGGATGACCTCTTCGTCACCAACATCGAACGACTCAGGAGGGGCATCGAAGCGGGAGCATGCAACTCGATACTGATTAAGGTGAACCAGATCGGAACCCTTACCGAGACGCTCGATTGTGTCGATATGGCGAGACGAGCCGGTTACTCACAGGTGATCAGTCACCGCTCGGGAGAGACCGAGGATTCCATCATCGCGGATATCACCGTGGCGACTGGCTGCGGACAGATCAAGACCGGTTCGGCCAGCCGGAGTGACAGAACCGCGAAATACAACCAGCTGCTCCGGATCGAGGCCCTGCTTGGCGAATCGGCCATCTTCGCCGGTGCGTCGACTCTCACGGGACCGGTGTGATGGCAGGGGGCGGTTTCAGGGACGGGTTCCTGCGTTTCAGGCGACCCCGTATGCCCGAGAAACTGCCCGCTCGGCGAGTGGTGATGATCGTCGTGGGAGGTGTGCTTTTCTACCTTCTTGTACTGAGTGAGTTCGGGTTCCTCCAGCACTGGGAACTCTCACGCAAGAGGAGCGCGATCGAGGTTCGGATCAGGGAAGCACAGGAGAGGAAAATCGAGCTTGAATCACAGCGTGGTGAACTGGGAAATGACGCGGCCCTGGAGAGGATAGCCAGAGAAGAACACGGCATGGTCAGGGCCGACGAACATGTATACAGACTGGCACTCCCCGATTCAGGCGGGGGGAGGGAGAGAAAACGATGAGCAAGGGAAACGGCAGGATCATGACCGGAATACGGCGCAGTTTTGCGGCGGGATTGCTTGTCCTCCTGCCCCTGCTGCTGACTGTCTGGATTATCGAACAATTCTTCAATCTGGTTTCCGGCGTACTCTACGGACCGGTCTCCATGATCTTCGGCGGCGCGGACCGACTCGAGGCCCCATTACCGCTGATCGGCTGGAGTGGCCTGCGTGTCGAACATCTCGTTCCAGTCCTCAGTATCCTCGCTCTCCTTCTGATCATCTTCATGCTCGGACTGATCGCCCGGAACGTACTGGGCGCGAGAGCGCTGGCATTCGGTGAACGGATACTGGCCAGGATCCCGATCATCAGACGGGTCTATGTGGCAGTAAGCCAGATCAGTGAGGCGTTCCTGAGCAGTCAGAAGGGAGCGTTCAAGAGAGCCGTCCTCTTCCAGTACCCGCGTCCGGGAATGTGGTCGGTGGGATTCGTCACCAATGAGGATGCCGGCGACACTCTGGCGAATATGCCAGCCGATGATTACTACTTCATCTTCCTCCCCACGACACCGAATCCGACGAGCGGTTTCATGCTTGTCATTCCCCAGAAGGACTGCATCGAACTTGAAATGCCGGTTGAAGATGCGCTCAAGCTGATCATATCGGGAGGCGCCGTGAACCCGGTTGCTCCGCCGGCCGGGCTGCCCATGGAAACTACCGAATGACGACCCGCAGGACCCTGGAGAGCCTGGACGAACACAAACGGGAACTGGTCGTCACCCTCGATCGTCTGTTCGAGGCGAAGGAGCAGAACTCGGGGCTGATCCGGAATCTGCTGGTCGAGATACATTACGCAGATATCGCCGACATCCTCGATGTCATGGAACCTGAGCATGCCGCCAGGGTGCTCGATCTCCTCGACAGCGAGACTGCCTCCGACGTTCTGGGGGAGATGGAGGAGGCCGCGAGGACCCCGCTCCTGGACCTGGTGCCTCCGCGTGATCTCGCCGAACTCGTGGAGGAGATGCCGACCGATGACGCGGCCGACCTGGTGGGGGACCTTGACGATAGGGCCGCTGAAGAGGTTCTCAGGCATGTAGCCGAGGAGGAACGGCAGGAGATCAGGGAACTCCTCCTCTATGATGAAGACACAGCCGGCGGACTCATGGAGTCCGATTTTGTCGCTGTCCGGCAGAATGCAACAGTTGACATGGCTATCGAGGCGATCCGCAGGGCGGCTGAAGAGGTCGAATCGATCTATTACGTGTACGTTGTCGATGACCAGGAGAACCTGACCGGACTCCTCCGGCTCCGTGACCTGCTCCTCTCACCTGGTAACAGGCGAGTGGATGAATTCATGTGGACCGATATAACGTCGGTCCCGCTCGATATGGACCAGGAAGACGTCGCCCGTCTGGTCCAGCAGTATGACCTTGCCGCCATCCCCGTCGTCGATGACGCGGGCAGGTTGATGGGGCGGATCACCCACGACGACATCGTTGATGTTCTCGAAGAGGAGATCGAGGAAGACCTCCGACGGATGGCCGGTGTCGGTGATGAGGATATCATCGAGCGCTCCTCCCTGAGGGTCGCCGCAAGCCGCCTGCCGTGGATCATGATCGGTCTGGTGAGCGCTCTGGTAGCCGGATTCATCATCGAGAATCACGAATTGGTGCTCAAGCAATACCTTGTGCTGGCCTCCTTCATCCCCGTCGTGATGGCGATCGGGGGCAGTATCGGAGTGCAATCCTCAACCATCGTGGTTCGAGGCCTGGCCACGGGTCAGGCTGACCTGATCCACCTTGGCAGCCGGCTCTTCAAGGAATTGCGCATCGGCCTGGTGATGGGCCTGATATGCGGTCTCACGGTCGGTTCGATCGCCTGGTTGTGGCAGGGTGCGTGGCAACTGGGTGTGATCGTCGGAATGAGCATGTTTATGGCTATCCTTGTAGCGGCAACGCTTGGTGCGGCGATCCCTGTGGTGCTCGACCGAATGAAGGTGGATCCTGCTCTGGCGTCCGGTCCCTTCATGACGATGTCGAATGATATCGTCGGCCTGCTTATCTATTTCGGGCTCGCGGCAAATCTCCTGCGCTGGTTCCAGTTCTCCGGATAGTGACATGACACTCATCACCCTCGATGCGGTCACGCTGCGCTCACAGCCGTACAGTGAGACAAGCCGGATCGTGACCTTCATGAGTCGCGAGAGCGGACTCGTGAAAGGCATGGCGAAAGGCGCAAGGGGGAAGAGGGGCCGGTTCGGCGCCACCCTCGAACCGCTCCAGCGTGTACGCGTCACACTCTCGGTCAAAGGGAGCAGGGACCTGCAGACCGTTACCGAGGCTGATCTGCTGCAGCCGTATGAACGGATCAGGGAAGACCTGTTCAGGTCGACCTACGCGCAGTGCGTGCTCGAGCTGACCTCCCGTGTTGTCTGGCAGGAGCACGCGAGCGAGGATGTGTTTGAACTGCTTCTGGCCATCCTCCACGCATACGAAGAGGGGATCGGCGATCCGCAATTGCTCTTTATCACTTACCAGATTCACCTTTCGGCTGCTCTGGGGTATGCTGTCGATCTGGAAGCATGCTCCGGTTGTGGCGGATCGGTTGGAGAACAGGTTCGGTTCTCCCTGGCTGAAGGAGCGGCTCTCTGCAGTGGCTGCTATTCACAGGGCGGTTCACATATTACCTTGTCAGGTGAGAGTGCCGCCCTGCTGGTGAGACTGTCGAGACCTGATGGTATCGCAGCTGCAGCGGCTCTCCAGCCGGGAGCGGATGTTCGCCGGTCCAGCGGACGGTTGCTCCAGCGGTATCTGGAGTATCATACAGAAACCGATCTGGCCCTGCGCTCACTCAGGCTGGCGGAACGGATCGGTACCTGGGAACCCGCAGGGAACCTGAAGGGAACGAAAGGGCAGACTGTATAATAATGGAAGCCCGGATGGATAATGATCAGTTCCCGACTGACGAGGCTCTGGTAGCCGGAATCGCTGGTGGAGACCGTGAGTCGTTCGAAGAACTGGGGCGCCGCTATATCAAGAAGGCGTACTCGATTGCGTTGCGCATGACGCGCAACCGGGAGGATGCCTGGGATCTCGCGCAGGACTCATTGCTTGAGATCAATCGCTCGGCGGTCGGGTTTGACAGACGATACGCCTTTTCATCCTGGTTCTACCGGATCGTTGTGAACAAGACCCTGAATTTCCTGAAACGGGAAAAACTCAGGAGCGGGGCCTTCGCGGCCGGTATGGAAGAGAAGTTTCTGGGCAACAAGGGAGTATCCCTCAAGGGTGGGGATCCCGTTGATTCGGATGATGAGTACACCACGGGAACACTCGTGGAACAGACGAATCCGGAGAAGGAGTACGAGATCGCAGAGATCCGCGGCCGGATAGAGTCAGCACTGGAAACACTCTCTCCCGAGCAGCGGATGGTGGTCGTACTGTTCGATATGGAAGGATTCAGTCACAGAGAAATAGCTGAAGCCCTTGAATGCCCTGAAGGTACTGTAATGAGCCGGCTTCATTACGGCCGGATGAAACTACGAGGACAGCTTGAGGGGATGATCACATGAAGATCTGCCCTGAAACAGCGCGGTTGACCGCCCTCAGAGAGGGTTGGCTCGGTGAAGAGGACGCCAGGCGTCTCCGGAGCCACCTCGAAGTGTGTTCGATTTGCCGTGCGGCACAGACCGATCTCGAATCGATCCTCGACTCAATCTGCCGCGACCTGGGCGAGGTTGAGCCGCCACCGGGCGGCTATGAAGCCCTGCTGGAAGCGACACTCAAAATGCGTGACCAGATCGTGCCACTCCCCGTACCGGCACGCAGCAGATGGCGCGTTGCGGTTCTCGCCGCGGCTGCGGTTGTGGTTGTCACCGTCAGTTCGATATCCATACTCAACTCGGATACACCTTCCACACCGGTTACCGTCGAGACCGTCGAAGAGGGCGATATCCCCGATTGGCTGATGGAGGAACATGCACGCGCCTCTGATCTTCTGCCCTTCAGTGACGGTGCGACGCTGATAATTCTGGCCAATCAGGGGAAACGCTGATCTTCCGATGCCCTGCAGTGTGACAACATGGCGGATCGTATCCCGCATCATTCTCACCGTGTGCCTGTTCACCATCCCCTCCGGCCAGGTTCTCGCAGTCGACTCACCTGATCCGGGTTCCATTCCCCAGGAAGTTCTCCTCGAGGTCCTGAAGCAGCAGCAGAAGATCGCCTTCGTCGGGATACGCACCCAGACCCTCTTTTCAGACGACCCCGAGCAGGAAGATCTGGTCATCCGGCAGCGGATCCTCCACGCTCCTCCCGATGAATATCGGATCGAGTTCCTCGACAGACCTGAGGGCAAAGAGAGCTATGTCCTGGCAAAGGGTGAGCATCTCTTTCAATGGGAAACAGGAGGCCATGTCCATATCAGCGAGCGGTCACCCGACCAGACGCTCGGGCTGGTGATCTCCGAAACCTATCTCGACCTGCTGCGGAAGAACTACCTCATCCAGGCTGAGGAGGGACCAAAGGTGGCGGGGCGCAGCACCTACGCGGTGCGGATAGACCCCCACTATGCCGGGCGTCCTTCCATAAAGGCCTGGATCGACAGCACCTATGGTGTCCCGCTGAAACTGGAAAAATACGATTCCCGGGGGGAACTGAAGGCAAAATATGAATACCAGCGGATCGGGTTCCGTACCCGTCTGCGGGTCGAATCGTTCTCTCTGCCCGAGGGTGCGGAAACGGTGACCGAGGTCCGGGGTGAGGAGTACGCGACACCGGGTGAATTCCTCCGTGAGACAGAGCGGCACGCCCCGCTCTCCAACCGGTTGCCGGCCGGATTCACGCTCGTCAAGATCCGGAAGGGAAGGAGTCGCGGACAGGAATACCTGCAGAGCGTCTACTCCGACGGGTATGCCTCACTCTCCATCTTCGCTGTCACCAACCCGGATGATGCTCCGGAAGGCCGCGATAAACCTGGTCTGCGGGCGATCCGTTCAGGCAGCAGACTGGGATCAGCGTACGCCATCGCGTGGATAGGTGATGTTCGTGTCACCATCATGGGCGATGTCGCGGAATCGGAGCTGGTGGAACTGCTCTCCACGGTCCAACTGACCGGAAACGCCCCTTAAACACCTCTCATCGCCGGTTATAGCGCCTTGACTTATTCTCTATCCCCTGAGTTACTAGAACGCTATGAATGACCACCTCGAGAGCAGAAACTCGCGCAATCTTCGTACGATCGGCGCGTGGTTCGTCGGAATCGTCACGCTGGCGGTATATGCGCTGACCGTTGCCCCAACTGTCGCGTTCTGGGATGTCGGGGAGTTCATTGCCACCTCGTTCAACCTCGGGATACCGCATCCCCCCGGCGCGCCGACATTCGTTCTGCTGGGGCGCCTCTTCACCCTGATGCCCACTCCCTTTAATGTCGCCGCTGAAGTCAACCTCATCTCGGTGCTGGCCGGGACGGCCACCGTACTCCTCCTCTACGGAATCATCCTCGAAGTACTCCATCTCATGAAAAAGGGTGGGGAGGGGGAAGAGGAGGATACCGGGGCGATCCATGTGCTGGCAGCCGGAACAGGGGCTCTGGCGTTCGCGTTCAGCCATTCAGCATGGTTCAACAGCGTTGAAGCGGAGGTCTACTCCATCTCGCTGATGGTGACCGCTCTCTGTCTCTGGCTGGCACTGCGTCACGTGCACGGAGGAGGCGATCGCTCAAGAGCTTCCCTCCTGCTCCTGATCGGATACCTTCTGGGAGTCGGCGCCGGTAATCACCTGCTTGCGCTTCTGACAATCCCTTCCATCCTCATCCTCCTCTGGTACCTCGATCGGGATGTGCTCAAGCGCAGAGAGGTTTGGATCGGATCGGCCCTTCTGTTCCTGATCGGATACAGTGTGTATGCGCTGATCTTCATCCGGTCGGGCATAAATCCGCCGATCGACATGAATAATCCGGAGACATGGGAGAGTTTCCGGCTCTTCCTTCAGCGCCGGCAGTATGGCAGTGAGTCGATGCTGCTCACCATGTTCAACCGCAAGGCGGATCTCCTCTCGTATCAGATCGACTACCATTTCCTGCGTTACTTCCGAACCGAGTTCTGGCAGCCATTCTATCTGCTGGCGATTGTGGGGGCGCTCACGAACCTCTCCCGGGATCGCCGGACCTTTTTCGCCAATGGCGCGCTCTGGCTCGTGATGGGGCTCGGTCTGGTGATCTATCTGAATATGCCCGATCCCCAGCCGCGCGATCGCGATTACATTTTCGTCGGCTGTTATTTCGCCACTGCCATCTGGATCGGAACCGGAATGGTCGGTGTGGCGGGTGTTCTGCGGAAGTGGCTGTCCAGATCAACTCCACGCGCGACCATCCTCACCGTCGCGATACTCGGTCTTGCGCTTACCGCAACCCAGTTCGGTCTCAATTTCCACCGGCACGACCGGTCAGGTGACCACATCGCCTGGGATTACGGCTATAACATGCTCCAGAGCTGTGCTCCCAATTCGATCCTCTTCACCAACGGTGATAACGACACCTACCCTCTCTGGTATCTGCAGACGGTCGAAGGTATCCGGCTCGACGTGCGGGTAGTGAACCTGAGCCTGCTGAACACCGGGTGGTACATCAAGGAACTGCGTGATCGTGAGCCGAAGGTTCCGATACTGCTTTCCGATCGGGAGATAGACACGCAGCTGGGTGTCGCAGCGTTCGCTCAGGACAGCACCATCTCGATCGCGGGAGTCGACTGGAACGTCCCCGGCAATACTGCCATCCGCATCCAGGACCAGATGGTTGTTCATATCATCGCTGCGAACAACTGGCAGCGCCCTGTCTACTTTGCCATCACCGTTCCGACGGAGAACCAGGCGTGGTTCTCTCCCAGTCTGCAGCTGGAGGGATTTACCTTCCGGGTGCTCCCTCAGCCCAGTCGTGTGAATGTCGAGGTTACCCTCCATAACCTGCTGGAGGTGTTCCAGTACCGCGGCATCGTCGATCCCCGTATCTACAAGGATGAGAACGCCACCACGCTTCTCCACAACTACCGCGTGGTTTTTCAGGAAACAGCCGACGCGCTTCTGCAGAGTGGTGAGACAGAGGATGCCTGGAATCTGCTTGGGTGGGGCAGTGAGCGGGTGGATCTCACCGCGCCCGACTACCATGCCTACTGGGCGATGGTGACCATGGCACGTGGTGATACCGCCCGGGCGATCACCATGTTCGAAGAATCTCTCGTCGGTACCTTCGAACTGTCGGGGAACAGGATCAGATCGTATTCGAGTCTGATCTCCGCTTACCGGGAGTCGGGACGCAGTTCGGAAGCAGCCCGCGTGCTGGAACAATGGCTTTTGCAGATAGCCGGGCTCACAGACCCTCCTGGCGAAGTCCTGCTTGAGGAGTCCAGACTGGAGGTGCTCCTTGACTCAGTCGAGGTGGATTACGAGATGGTCCAGGCTCTGCTCATATTGATGCATCATTTCGCGGCATCCGGGGAATTTGATCGCGCGGCATGGGTGGTTGAAAAATGGCTGGCACGGGCACCCGATGATGAAAGCACCCGGTCGTGGCTGGATGATCTGCAAGCAGGGCGGATGCCGGCTGATCTGCCTCAACTGGCACTCAGGTACAACTGGTAGGAACGATCAACGATGCCTGCACTGCCTCGTTGCACTGTTGTGATCCCGCACCTGCGGGGGGTGCGTCCCCTCCTGGCGACGCTCCATGCCCTCGACAGAGTGGCTGTTGAGCTGGATGTCGTGCTGGTTGACAACGCTTCCACCGACGGTTCAGTGGAGAAGGCGGTCGATCTCTTTGAGAACATCCGGGTTGTCCGCTCCGGGGAGAATCTGGGATATGCGGGTGGGGCGAATCTCGGTCTCGAACATGCGCGTGCTCCCTGGTGTGTATTCCTCAACGACGACGCCGTCCCTGCTCCCGGCGCGATCGAATCGCTGGTCGATCTGCTTGAATCTGCTGGTGAGGAGGACCTCCCCCTGCTCCAGCCTGCCCTGCGCTCATCGAGCGATCCCCGCTTCTTCGATTATGCCGGCGGCGCGGGAGGGCTCATCGACCGGTGGGGATATCCATTCGCACTCGGACGCCTCTTCGACAGTGTTGAGATCGATGATGGACAGTACATCACGGGGGGACCACTGGCCTGGGCGTCAGGGTGCTGCTTCGCCGGATCAACAGCGCTCCTGCGTGAAATGAACGGATTCGAGGAGAGCTTCTTTGCGCACTTTGAGGAGATCGATCTCTGCTGGCGATACCGATCAGGAGGAGGGCGGATAGAGTCGGTGCCGGAAGCGACTGTATACCATATGGGTCCATCTACACTTCCGGTCGGCGGACTGAAGACCTATCTGAATTTCCGGAATAATCTCTGGACACTCCGCCGGAACATGTGCGGTCTCCAGTTGTTCACGGTGATGACCATCCGCATGGTACTCGATTCTATCGCTGCACTCCGGTGGCTGTTGATCGGAAAGCCGGTGATGGCAGCAGCCACAGTGCGGGGAGTGGCGGCCGGTATATTCCGAAGGCCGTGGCGGAAGGTCGCCAGGTCGGGTTTGAGCCGGACCGGCAGAGAAGGGTGGGGAGTCTATCAGGGAAGTATCGTAGCCGCACGTTACCTGCGACAGGTCACCAACACGAGGAACGTGATGGATCGTATCGGAGGATGGGGGGACTCGATGGTGAAGGGATCCGGATCGTGAAACGCGCGAACCGATCCTTCCTCCTGAAGCTGGTCGCTACGGTGATCATCCTCGGCTTTCTGCTGCTGAATGTCGACCTCGGCTACAGCTGGGATCTCCTTCGAAACGCGACGATGCTGCCGGTGGTGATGGCGATCGGACTGCTTGCGGCAAGCCATGTTGCCGTGGCACTGATCTGGCGCAGGCTGCTCTTCTCGGTGGATATCTCTATCGGCATCGAGAGGATAACGAGCCTCTACTTCGCCTCCCTCTTCCTGAACAACTTCTTCCTCGGCAGTGTCGGCGGTGACTCATACCGGGTGTATGTCGTATACCGTGAAACAGGTGAGGGACGGGCCGTTCTGGCCGCTACGCTGCTCGAGCGACTCACCGGCATCACCGCTCTGCTCCTGCTCGGCTTACTCTCGGTACTCCTCCGTTTCAGCGACCTGCCCGATCCCTTCAGGTGGTTGCTCGTGATCTTCACAGGTGGCGGAACCGCTGGAGGTCTGACACTGTTGCTTGCTCCGGGTATCGTTGAGCGTCTGGTGGGACCATTTGTGCGCGGAAGATCTCCACAGACCCGGGAGCGGTTGCAGGGGGTATTCAACGGGATGCGCCGGGGTGGGCGTCCGGGAACGATCGCGTCGGTGCTCATGGTCGCTCTGGCAGCCCAGGCAGTCCGGATCTGGACCCACTGGTGGTGCGCGCAGGCCCTGGGGATCGAAATCGCGGCAGGAGATCTTTTCGTGGTCGTACCACTCATCGCCACCGTGGCGGCCCTGCCCATCTCGATCGGGGGGCTCGGGGTGAGGGAATGGGCCGGAGTGCTGCTGCTGGCGCCATTCGGAATCATGGAGTCAGCGGCTTTTTCAATCGAATTCCTGGCCTACCTGATAGGTGTCGCAACCAGTCTGGTGGGGGGTCTTATCTTCCTGTCGGGCAAGGAGGTTCGGCCTTCTGAGGTGGAGTCTATCGGATCTGCGGTATAATCTTTGATCGATACACCGGCTGAGGCAGAACCCATGCGGGAAGGTGGATATGCTCGATCCACAGTTGGAGGTCAGCGTAGTCGTTCCTCTTTACAATGAAGAGGAATCCCTTGAGCCTCTCTATCGGGAGATCGGGGAGGCGCTCACTCATGTGCCCGACTTTGAGATCATCTTTATCAATGACGGTTCGACCGACGGGAGCCGTGAGGCTCTCAGGCGGATACAGGAGATCGATACCCGGGTCCGGGTCATCAACTTCCGTGGGAATTTCGGGAAATCGGCGGCTCTTGAAGCCGCTTTCAGGCGGACGAGGGGCCGGTTCGTGGCAACGCTTGACGCCGATCTTCAGGACGATCCAGCCGAGATCGTGCCGATGATCGAACAGTTGCAGAGGGAGAACCTCGACCTCGTGAGCGGCTGGAAGAAGGTGCGGAAAGATCCACTCTCGAAGAAGATCCCCTCGAGGCTGTTCAATTTCGCAACCAGGATCTGTTCCGGTCTGAAGCTCCACGACTTCAATTGCGGACTCAAGGTGTATCGTCGGGAAGTGACACAGGCTATCCGGATCCACGGTGAACTGCACCGGTACATTCCCGCCATCGCTCACTGGTCCGGCTACCGGGTCGGAGAAAAACCGGTCAATCACCGGCCGCGACAGTACGGGAAGACCAAGTTCGGCCCCAGCCGTTTTCTGCACGGTTTTCTCGATCTCCTGACGATTATGTTCCTGCGGCGTTACGTCGCAAGTCCGCTCCACTTTTTCGGACTCATTGGTGGTGTGGTGTTCCTCGCCGGGGTAGTCATCAACCTCTATCTCCTGCTCGAGAAGATCCAGGGGAACGCGATCGGCGGACGCCCGCTTCTGATCCTTGGAGTCATGCTGGTGATCGTGGGGATCCAGTTCATCTCATTCGGCCTCCTCGGTGAGATGATGGCGAGAGAACCGAAAGAGGGTGAGACCTACCAGATCGAGAGCTGCTGGCCCGAAGATCAGGGAGAATGATCGGCTCCACCCTGAAGACGCTGGGGAAACAGACGATCGTCTACAGCACAGGCGATCTGCTAGTCAAATCCCTCTCATTCCTTCTGATCCCCATCCTCACCAATATCTGGGAACCCGATGGCCCCGAGATGGGCACGTACGGGCTCCTCCATCTCGCCGAAGCGGTCGCCTATGTGATTTTCAACCTCGGGCTCGCGACAGCCGTGATCAAGGTGCTCTCCGATTACCGGCATACCAGGGCCCGATCTTCAGTTGTGTTCACCACGGTCGGCATCCTCGCGACCATCTCTCTGGGACTTTTCATCCTGTCCTGGATGGCCGCGCCGCATATCGCCGGTCCCCTTCTGGGTAAAATGACCGATCCAGCTGACGCGCAGCTCTTTCTGCGGCTGACGTTCATGGCCACCTGGTTCTCAACCTTCCGCTTCGTGACCATGAGTATCCTTCGGGTCGAGGGCAGACCCTGGCTTTACACCCTGCTCAACATCATCAACTTCGTGACGTACGTGAGTGTCGCGATCTGGCTCGTTGTCGTGGAAGATCTCGGCGTACTCGGGATCGTGTACGCGAATGTCACCGCGAGTGTAGTAATGCTGGCAATCGTTCTGGGGATACTCCAGGCCAGGTGGCATCGCCCGTTCTCGACAGAGCGGGCCGGTGTGCTTCTGAAGTTCGGACTCCCTCTGATGCCGAACGGTCTTGCCCTCTCTATGCTCGCGCTGCTCGACAGGTGGCTGCTGCGCATACTTTCGCCGACCGAGGAAGTGGGGATAGCGCTCACGGGGCAATATGACATTGCCTACCGGTTCGGGATGATCGTCTCATTCCTCCTGATTGTCCCGTTGCGAACCGCCTGGCTGCCGATGCTGTTCAAGATCCGGGACCATGAAGACGCGCCTGCGCTCATAGGCCGTCTGATCACGTATGTTGTTGCTCTTGGTGGCGGACTTGCCCTCGCTCTCAGTGTTCTCGCCCCCGAAATTATTGCAATCGCCACCAATGGAAGATGGATGGCTGCTGCAGCACCTCTGCCGTTGATCGCGTTCGGGTATATGGCCTACGGTGTGAGTCAGGTCGGGGATGCCGGCATACTCGCCCGGAACCGGACGAGTCTTTACCCGGTAATCACCATCACATCGGTTGTGGTGAACGTCACACTCTGCGCGCTCATGATACCTTCGATGGGGATGATGGGGGCCGCGTGGGCCACGCTCATCGCCTATACCTGGCACGCGCTGCTCATCGGCAGGGTTTCCTGGTCGATCTCACCATTTCATCTGGAATGGAAACGGCTTGTGATCGTTTTCGGGACAGGGGCCGTCATACTGGTGGCGACACGTTTACTTCCCGATATGGGACTGTGGGTGTCGGTTATCGCAAAGATGGGGGTTCTTCTCCTCTATCCATTACTGCTCTGGATGTTCGGTTTCCTCTCGGCCGATGAGCGGAAGGCGCTTGCCGGGCTCAGAACGCGGACCGATGTCGATGGTGAGGGGATGAACTGCAACCGGACCAGGGGGAGCAGGAGACATCATGAGAGTAGCGGTGACAGGCGCGGCAGGGCTTCTGGGTCAGAAGGTCATCGAGGCCGCCCTTGCCGGGGGATATCCCGTCTTCCCGTTCGATGTCATCGGTTCTACCGGAACCGCAGCTGTCATCGGTTCTACCGGAACCGCAGCGGGACCGATCAAGGTGCTCGATATCACCAACGGACCGGATGTAATGGAACAGATAGGCTCAATCAGGCCCGACTGGATCGTGAACACAGCTGCCTATACGGCTGTTGATGAAAGTGAGGGAGATGACCGGAGAGTGCACGATGTGAATGTGGGAGGGGTGGAGAACCTGCTGGTTGCGGCCTCAGTGAGTGGATGTCGCCTTCTTACGCTTTCGACCGATTATGTGTTCGATGGCGGGGAAGGTCCCTACGAGGAGGATGATCGAAGGAACCCCCTCGGGATCTACGGCGCGTCGAAGGCGGCCATGGAGGATGCCGTGAGGAAT